>NZ_DAIESY010000164.1:0-8034 GCF_027346185.1 Halothiobacillus sp. | reverse complement strand
ACGCAATGCAATTTCACGCCCCAGACAGCATGAGTGAAGCGGTTGGTGGCGAGTTTGGTTTTTATCGGCTTGTTTGCCTTGATCGGGTCGAGAACAAATGACTGCTCGCGGCCCAATCAAATTAACTACGCCTTCCGTAATCACAAACCAGCAGGCCATTGACCGACTTGAGCGGATGCTGGAAATGGCAAAAAGCGGCGAGTTGATCGAATTAACCGCCGTTTATACGCTGGCGAATGGCGATCACGGAAACCACTACACCGGGTCGGGTGATCTTCTTTTACAACTCGGAATGGCCGAAAACCTGAAGCACATCATCCAGCGGCGGATTGATGGGGATGATTTTGTATGAACGGCCTCCACACAATCACAAACCCACGGGAGCGCGATGCTTTCGCGCAAGAAGTGCGCAACGCGGATGTATCGGTTCCGCTGTATATCACCGTGAGTCGACAAAAGCCCAAGCCCAAGACCATCACGCGCTCAAATGCACAAAACGCGCTGATGTGGATGTGGCTCGAAACCATGGGCAGTTATACCGGCGACGGCAAGGACGGAATGCATTCGCTGATGAAGAAAAGCCGATTGCTGCCACTGATGTGCTGCTATCCGGAGGACTATCCCCACGCACCCAGACTGTTCGAATTGTCCGAGCTTTATCCAAACGACTGGGCTGCATTCGAAAAGGCAGTCAGCACCGCCGATCTGTCGGTTGACCACTTCACGCAATACCTCAACGAACTCGAGCAGGTCGCCAGGAATATCGGGGTGCGCTTGCCATGCCCAGATGACATATACGCCAAGGCAATGGGCCGCTTTCGGACGCGTGGCGAAGCGATGAGGGCGGCGCAATGAGGGACTTGATGCAACGCCAACCAACCTACCGCAACCCCAAATGGCTGGCCGCCGTTCGCTCCATAGAATGCTGTGTTCTCTGCGGTGCATATGGCACCCAGGCGGCGCACTCAAACCAACACGGCAAAGGCATCGGCATGAAGGCTCACGACTGCGCAACCGCCGCGCTATGCCAAGAGCATCACCACGAAATCGACAACGGCAAAAACCTATCACGAGAGGAACGCAGGGCAATGATGGATCGAGCAATCGTTTTAACACTGATCGAGTTGGTTAATTTGGGGAAAGTGGGGGTTTTGGCATGACCGACAGCATCTTCATCGAAGGCATGGAACTGGTGCGAATCAAGCGCCTGACGAGCAACGGCGAATCGAACTCGCAAGAGGATCGTCAATTCCGCAGGGCAGAGCGTGATCTGAAAGCTCAAGGCGTGCATCGGGTGTATTACGACGAGAACGACCTGATGACGTGCGAGCAGGGGCCGGTGTATGCGCTGCATGGTCGTCGGTACATCACACAGGAGCAGATCGATGCTCACTATCCTGAAGCGCGGAATCGGAAACATGCGTAAAACCCCACGGATGGCGGGATTGGAAATTAAGAAAAAACGCCAGTCGATCAAACCGGATGGCATTCACTCAATGACACAAGCGGATTTGGCTGATGAGTTATTCACCAGTGAGCGCCATATCCGAAACCTTGAGCGCGGCGAGTGCTCGCTTAACCTGTACCTGATGGCAATCGATTTTCTATGGAGTGGCAAGTATGTCTGCAATGACAAAGAAGATTGACGCGGAGATAGAGGCCTGGGCGAAGTGGGCGCGCACCCAATATCCGTTCGGGTATGGAAATTCACCGTGCGACAAATGGGACAAGCCGAGCTTTGGGACGGCGTTTATCGACCAATCATCGGAAACGATATTTGTCCCCTTTGAGCATCGGCACATGGATCGCGTGATTAACCACGTCATATCCAAAAAACACGCAGCGGTTATCAAGGCGCTGTATATCCGATGGTTCGATAAAGACACGCCACCGGCAATCAAGCGGATGATTATGGCGCGGGATGCTGGATGCTCAGTTGGCGCTCTGGCGAAGGTAAAAGAGAAAACGATCAGGGCTGTTGCAATCGCCCTTTGTGCAGATGAAAAAGAAAATAACCAATAGGAACTTAGCCTTCCTTGGAATCCCCATTTTAAGGGGTATGATTCTGCTATCGTCGGTTCGAATTGACTGACGGATCACCTCGCGTGATTTTCTATTATTTCCGACGCAGCTTTTTTGATCTTCTCGTGCAAATCGACAGGCGCGAGAATGACAAGCTGCTTGATTCCTTGAGCAGCCAGTCTTTCTTTGTGCCGAGCCTGTCGCGCTACGTTCTGAGCGCGGCGTTTTTCAAGATTATCCATTTGCAGACAGGCTCATGAATCCGGCGTTCTTGATAAGGCTCCGGCCTTTTTCTGGAAAGTTTGGGATAAAAATCTCCGATTCCTTAAACGTCTTTCCGGTATCAATACAAGCACGCTTGATGGCCGCGTAGTTGGTTTTATCTTCGCCGACACGCAGGTCGATTGTAATTTCAGTGCCGTTGATTTTTGCTGTGATTTTCATGATTTTTCCTTTGTTGCCCCACCGAGCCGGGTTAGTGATTTCTGCGGTATAAAGCGTATTCTTGGGCTGCGATGACTTCTTTGATTTCATCCAGCGAAACGATACGACCAGCGTTTGAGTATTGGATGCGCTTAAAGGTCCCCTGCCCGACCAACTGACTCAGCTCATAACTGAAGCCAGCCGCGCGGCGAAGTGACATTGTTTTTCCGGGCGCGGACTCCCAATCAGATGGATTGCCGTCATAACCCATATCACCAGGGTTAGTTGTCCAGCGCACTGTGATTTTTGAACGCATGGTCAGTTGCTTTGTACTCATGATATCTCTCCGGTTCGTTGCTGGTCAGCACGTTTGCTTTCCATGTGTTAAGAATAGCAAAGCGTTATTAGTAACGCAAGTACTTTGTTTAATATTTGCGTTGTATTTTTGCATCAGCGCGAAATTGGATTGGCACGTTATTTGACGTGAATTTATTAACTAGCCCTGCGATTGCGGGGCTTTTGCGTTTTTGCAAAACAAACCCCATGCAATGGAGGCCCAGATGGCCAAAATTTGTGGGGCCAAGACTCGAAGTGGTGGCAAGTGCAAATCGCGGCCAATGGCGAACGGCAGATGCCGGATGCACGGCGGCAAGAGCACTGGCCCAGATAAGCCAAACACCGCGAACAATGCCGCAACCCACGGCATTTACCAAAAGCATCTGACCCAAGAAGAGCGCGGACAATACTCCGGCTTAACGCTTGGTGAGGTTGACCATGAATTGCGCCTGATGCGCATTCGGTTGGCTCGGGCGCTTGAGGCTGAGTTCAAAGCCAATGGTGAGCCCGAGCTTGACGAGATGGTCGAGAACGAAGGCGCGGGCGAATATGTGGCCAGATCTTCTCGCAAATCAAAGGTTCGCGATTACAACGCGATCATCGACCGCATAACAGCACGCATCGAAAGCCTTGAGAAGACGCGCAAGCTGCTTGATTCAGGTGACGGCGGCAATGGTGACGTTGAAGGCTTCGAGACGCTTCCCTATGAAGCATAGGCTCGTATCTCGCGTCAGTGTTCCGCAGCATGATTTTGTAAATGCGCGCGAGCAGTTCCCGGCTTTCGTCGGCGGATTCGGCTCTGGCAAGACAGATGCAGGCATTCGCAGAGCATTACGTCTCAAGTTTGCCTATCCCAAGCAGGATGTGGCGTACTACCTGCCGACGTATGATCTGGTGCGGATGATCGGTTATCCGAGATTCACCGGACTACTGACTCTGGCGAAGATCAAGCATGTTCTGAACAAATCAGAGCACGTCATCTCGATTGCTGGAAAAGGCCAGATCATATTCCGCACGATGGACAATCCAGAGCGGATTGTGGGCTACGAAGTCGCCGATTCGATTGTCGATGAACTTGACACGCTCAAACGCGATGATGCCGAGCATGTCTGGCGTCAAATCCTTGCGCGTAACCGGCAAAAAAAACCGGATAAGACGATAAACACCGTGGGCGTAGCAACGACGCCCGAGGGCTTCAAGTACGTCTACGACAGATGGCACAAAGAACCAGCGGAAGGCTATCGGCTGATTCGCGCATCGACGTACAGCAACGAAAGAAACCTGCCAGCCGGGTACATCGACTCGCTCAAGCGGTCATATCCGGCAAACCTGATTAATGCCTACATCAACGGGCAATTCGTCAACCTGAATTCAGGCGCGGTTTATCCCGACTTTGATCGGGCAAAGCACAACACGTTCGAATCAGAGCTGCCGGGCGAAGACCTGCACATCGGGCAGGACTTCAACGTGTACAACTGCACGTCTGCTGTTTGCGTGATTCGCCAGGGTAAGCCAATTGTGGTTGGCGAATTGACGAAGATCAGGGATACACCCGAAGTCGTCAAGACGATCAAGGAGAAATACCCCGGCCATCGGATATTCATCTACCCAGATGCGTCCGGCAACAGCAACAAGACCGTGAATGCCAGTGAGTCGGATATATCGATTCTCAAGAGCGCCGGTTTTGAAGTTCGTGTTAATCCAGCAAATCCGCTCGTTAAAGAGCGTGTGATGGCTGTGAATCGCCTGATTCAAGACGGCGAAGGCCATTGCACGCTGACAGTGAACACGCTCCGTGCGCCTACCGTCACGGAATGCCTTGAGCAGCAGATTTATGACGACAACGGCCAGCCTGACAAGAAGGACGGCAAAGATCACGCGAATGATGCCCTCGGGTACGTCCTCGCGTGGCATTGGCCGATTGTTAAGCCCGAATCAATGCAATCAGTTCATATACCGCACATGAGGCGCTAAGACGTGTACAAGACGCTTCAATCTACATTCACCAATGACAAGGACTTTCCGGCGCGCACGTTCCGCCTGTCCATGCTCACGCGGGTGATTGAGGGCGCGCTGTACGACAACCTCGAATATCCGTTCGATACAGAAGAAAACGAGGCGGGAGAGTATGTGCCGATTCGCAAGCGTCGCCCGTCTGTTCGTTATGGATTGTGCCGCCTGGTTGTCGATGATTCCGTGTCTTTACTGTTCAGTGAGGGGCATTTCCCTGGCATAGAAGCAACTGACAACACCACGCGCGATGAGCTGAGTCGGATTGTCCGAGATATTGGCCTCAACGAGGTGATGATCGATGCGGCTACAAAAGGCAGTGTAGGCAGTGTGGCGATATGGCTGCGCATCCTCGAAGGGCGCATCTTCGTATCACCGATCAAAACGATCTATCTGACGCCAACGTGGAAAGCCACCGCTCCAGATACGCTCGAAAAGGTGACGGAAAAATACAAGGTCAAGGGATCGGACTTGGCAGACGCCGGTTATCCGATGATCGAATCGGAGATGAACGAGTTTTTCTGGTTTCAGCGTGACTTCACGGAAACGCAGGAGATTCGGTACGTCCCAATCAAGGTCAAGGGCGAGAAAACCACTCCCCAGCCAGATCCTGAATTTACCACTGACCATGACCTTGGGTTTGTGCCTATCGTCTGGGTAAAGAATCTCCCGGGCGGCGATGATGTGGACGGCGCGCCAACATTCCCGCCTGAAGTAATCGACACCGGTATCGAGATTGATTACCAGCTCTCGCAAGCTGGCCGTGGCCTGAAGTATTCAAGTGACCCGACGCTACTGATCAAAGAGCCAGCGCGCACTCAAACAGGTGAACTCATCCGAGGCGCAAGCAACGCGATAACAGTCGGGCCAAATGGCGACGCCAAGATGCTCGAAATCGATGGCAGCGCGGTCGAGGCGGTTATTTCCTACGTTCGCGTGCTGCGTGAATTGGCTCTGGAAACAGCGCACGGAAATCGCACGAATGCCGACAAGATCAGCGCAGCGCAGTCAGGTCGTGCAATGGAATTGATGAATCAGGCGCTAATTTGGCTGGCTGACCGACTGCGGATCAGTTACGGCGAGGGCGCGATCAAAGATTTGCTTTCGATGATCATCAAGGCATCTGCAAAAATGCAGCTCAAGCATCGAGACGGGTCAAAGGTCGAAGAATTAAAGGGCGATGGACTGGCTCTACGCTGGCCAGCATGGTACCCACCGACGGCTACCGACAAGCAGACGAACGCGAACACAATCAAGACGCTCAAGGATGCAAGCCTTCTTTCTCAGAAAACGGGCGTCAAGATCATTGCGGCTGACCACGACATTGAAGACCCTGCCGATGAACTGAATCTCATTGAGAAGGATGAGGCAAAGAATCCACCGGTTCCGCCTGCAAACACACAAGAAAAGATTACCGAAAGCATTTAACCAAACCACCCGCTGATGCGGGTTTTTTTACGTCAAGAGGAAGGCCTGATGCCAAAACTCAGAAAGATACGATTCTCAAGTTTTATTCATGCAAACGGCGAAGGAGATGGCGGCGGCGGGAATACATCACCAGCACCGGCCTCGCAGCAGCCAGGCGCAGAAACATTTTCTCGTGAGTATGTGCAGGAACTCCGCGCGGAAAACAAGGGATGGCGCTTGAAGGTACAGGAAATGGAAACCGCGTCAAAAGCCGCCAAGGAAGAGGCTGATCGCGTGCGCACCGAGGCAGAGGCAAAGACCGCCGAAGCTTATTCACGCGCCAATGAGCGAGTTATCCGCGCTGAACTGAAGGCATCAGCCATCAAGGCCGGAATGATTGATCTGGACGGCCTGAAATTGGCCGACCTGTCGAATGTGAAGCTGTCAGATGACGGCGAAGTGGTTGGTGCTGATGAAATGCTGACCGCTCTGAAGGAAAGCAAGCCCTATCTGTTTAAGGCCGCTACTTCAACCACTACCACCCCAACTCCAAAACCATCCGAGCAGCAGCCTAAAAAGGCCACTGAAATGGATGACAAAGAGTGGGCCGCGAAGAAAAAAGAAATCGGACTGCGTTAAACCGCGTCCACAACCTGATCGGGGCCAGACGCCCAGCAGGAATTGACCACAATTCTTACTGTACGAGGACTCCGTTATGGGTATTCAAAATTTTCCGGCAGCTTTGGTGCCAATCATTCAGCAAGGCTTTTTGGAGCGCGCGTTCCAAGACGGCCTCCGTTCACGCCTTGGCTTCCGAGCTATTGCCGACCGCGAAGAGTTTTCAATCGGTATCGGTGAATCACTGACCAAAACCCGCACTGGATTGAAAGCGCCGGTCACCACTCCGTCAAATCCGTCGAACAACACCAACCTCGACAATGGCATGACGCCTACTGGCTGGACCGTTGAACAGTATGTGATGTCGCTGAATCAATACAACGACACCCAAGACCTGAACATGGTCACCAGCAAGGTCGGTATTGCCAGCCAGTTCATGAAGAACGCCCAGGTGAATGGTATTCAAGCCATGCAGTCACTTGATCGGATTGCCCGCAATACGCTCTACGGCTCCTACCTCGGCGGCAACACTCGCGTGACTGCTACTTTGGGTGTTGCCGCCGCAACCATCGCCGTTGATGACATTCGCGGTTTCCGCCATGTGTTCTCAAATGGCGTACTGGTTCCGGTATCAGCAACCTACACCATGACCGTTGTTGTTGGGGCTAACACCTACACGCTGACTGGCGCAACTGCAGACGGCACCAATGTATCAACTGCGCCCGATGGCATCAGCGGCACCTTGACCTTCAGCACGAACGTCACTGTTGCTGACGGCACCGCTGGGAATGCCGTTGTTTCCTCCGTTGCTCCTGTTGTTCATCGTCCGGCTGATCGCGCAACTACTGCCGCTCTGGTTTCTGGCGATACGCTGACCATGCAAACCATCCTGTCTGGTGTAGCGGATCTGCGCAGCAACAACGTTCCCGACATTGACGGCAACTACAACCTGTATCTGGATGACAAGCAACTGCTCGGCCTGTTCAAGGATTCGGACTTCAAGCTGCTGTTCCGTGGTGCCTATGGCTCCGCAGAGTACAAGAGCGGCATGGTGTTCGAGTTGCTTGGTGCGCGATTCATCCCAACCACTGAAGCGCCACAACAGGCTTCGCTCGGCGCTGGCGCAATCCATCGCGGCATTCTGTGCGGCTCTGGTGCGCTGGTTGAGGGCGACTATGCAGCCACCGGTTACAGCGATGTTGCCAGCGATGACGATGC
>NZ_DAIESY010000161.1:0-4725 GCF_027346185.1 Halothiobacillus sp. | reverse complement strand
CTGTGGGCGACGGCGCCGAACACCCCCCCCTGCATTTCGACCATGTGCAGCGCGGCGTGATGATTGGTGATATCCGTGGCGGCACAGGCGTCTTCGACCAGCAGGCATTCGAAGCCACGATCGTTGGCTTCACGCATCGTGGTGTGTACACAGACATCGGTGGTAATGCCTGTCAGAATCAGATTGCGAATGCCGCAGGTGTGCAGGATAAGCTCCAGATCGGTGGCGTAAAACGAACCTTTGCCGGGTTTGTCGATGATGACTTCACCTGGCAGGGGCGCGAGTTCGGGGATGATTTCCCAGCCGGGTTGACCACGCACCAACACCTGACCACAGGGGCCACAGTCGCCGATGCCTGCGCCGATCTGCCGGGAGCGCCAGCGCTTGTTGGCGGGCAAATCCGAAAGATCGGGCCGGTGTCCTTCACGGGTGTGGATGACCTTGAACCCCTTTTTTCGCGCCAGATTAAGCAATTGGGCTATGGCGGGAATGGGCGTACGGGTCAATTCGATGTCGTAGCCCATGCTGTCCACATAGCCGCCCGGGCCGCAAAAGTCGATTTGCATGTCGATGATCACGAGCGCCGTGTTTCCTGGCGTGAGTTGACCATCGAACGGCCAGAGATAGGGGCGGGCTTGAATGAATTTACTCATGTGAAGGTTTCCTGTCATTCATGCGCTTCATGGTTAACGCACCAGGCTCAGTTCACCAGGCGCACCGGAAATTTTCCGGCCAGAGGATGTCGTCAGTATCAGAATCCCGAGCGTCAGTACGTAGGGCAGGGCATTGAGTAGATAGAATCCGCTGGTCAAGCCCATCGCCTGGAGTGCGGGTCCGAGTGCACCTGCCGCACCGAAAAGCAGGGAAGCCCACAGGCAGCGCAAGGGCTCCCAGCGTGCGAAGATCACAAGTGCCACCGCCATGATGCCTTGGCCGGAAGACAGCCCCTCGCTCCAGCTCCCAGGGTAGTACAGCGACAGGAACGACCCACCGACTCCAGCCAGAAAGCCGCCGAATACGGTCGCCAGAATACGGGTCGGAATCACCCGAAAGCCCATGGCGCGCGCGGCATCTTCGCTATCGCCGACAATACGAATCTGCAATCCCCAACGGGTACGCAGGAAGGCGTAGTGCAGCAGGAACGCCAGTACAATGCCGATCAGAAACAACGGATTGACCTGCAGGGCGGATTGTATCTGCGCGGAATCGCTCCAGAAGCCGAGTGGTATGGAAGGCAGGGTAGGCGCCTGTGGTTGAATCAACGGTTTGCCGAGGAAAAAGGCCAACCCGGTGCCGAGCAGCATAAAGCTGATGCCGATGGCAATGTCGTTGACGCGTTTGAGGCTGCACAAAATGCCGTGCAGCAGACCCATGACCGCGCCGACAAAACCCGCAGCAAGCACACCGAGCCAGGCCGAACCGGTATAGAGCGATGCGCCATATCCGGCCATTGCCCCCATGATCAGCACACCCTCCAAACCAAGGTTGATGCGGCCGGATTTCTCCGTCACGCATTCCCCGAGGCTCACCAACAGGAACGGCGTGCTTGCCCGAATGGCGCCGGCGATGACAGCGATGGGCACACCCCACCAGCCCAGACTTTCTGTGACTTCAGTCATGATTCTGTTCCCTTGATGACCGGTTTGGTGGTCGTGGGTTTGAAAAACCGGAAGCGCCCGAGGAGAGTGTCGCTGGCGAGAATGACAACGAACAAAATGCCCTGGAATACGATGACCGTAGCATCCGGCATATCCAGGCGTCGTTGCAGCATCCCGCCCGCCGCGTCAATGCCACCAAACAAAATGGCGATAGGGATGACTGCGAACGGGTTCTGCCGTGCGATGAAGGCCACTAGAATACCGGTGAAGCCATACCCGGCGACAACGGCGGAATTGGCGCTTCCCTGAACGGCCGCCACTTCGATCGCGCCTGAAAGTCCAGCAGCCGCGCCACCGACGGCGGCAGCGCCGATCACCCAGTAATTGACGTTCAATCCCGCCATCTGGGCTGCACGGGGATTGCCGCCAACCGCGCGCAGCGCGAGCCCGACGGTGGTGTACTTGAGGACAAGCCAGATAATCAGAGCGAACACGATGCCGATAATCAAGCCGTAATGGACATCCATGCCTGGGATATTGCCGATCATATGCGCATCCCCGATGGGATGCGTCGCCGGATTGTTGGTACTGGCCGGATCCTTCAACGGCCCCTGAATGCAATAGTTCAGTAGGGCGATTCCGATATAGGAAAGGAGAAGGCTGCTGATGGTTTCGTTGACGCCGCGATAGTTGCGCAACCAGCCGGACAGCGCAAACCAAAGTGCGCCTGTTAACGCGCCAGCGGTCAACATGCCGATTTGCGCCACCAGCGCCGAATTGTCGTGAAGCGCGTAGCCGACCACGCCAGCCAACAGCGCGCCCAGTGCCAATGCGCCTTCGCCGCCGATCATAATCATGCCGGCCTGTGCCGGTATGGCAACGGCCAGACCGGTAAGAATGAGAGGGGAAGCCAGTACGAGGGTGTTCTGTAAAGAGAAGCTCGAACCGAAACCACCTTGGTACAGTGTCAGGAACACTTCCGGCGGTGATTGCCCGACAAGCGCGACAAAGCCAGCAAAAAGCAGCATGCCGACCAGAATGGCGCCCGTCGGCACCAGCAGCGGCTCCGCTATGGGCAGCAAAAACCTCTTGATGCCTGTGTACATAATGAATGGCTCCCCTGATTGGATAACTCGAGGTAGATAAATCCGGTGGCCGGACGAGGTTGCCCGTGCAAGCAACCGACAGTCGTCCGTCAGATCTGGCCGACGACACCCGCCACTAGGTAATTCATCCCCTCCAGGGCGACATCACGCTGGCCTAGGCTGACCCCCTCTGGAATCACGGTTTTGCCGTTGTTGTCCTTGAGTGGGCCCTTGAAGATCACATAGCTCCCTCCCAGCATTTTGGCCTTGATGGCATCGGCGGTTTCCTTCGCCTTTTCGGGCACGGCTTTGCCGTAGGGGCTCATCTTGACGAACCCTTCCTTGAGACCGCCGCGCAGGAAGTTGAGCATCGGCTTGCCTTCGTAGGCGGCATCCACAAGCATCTTGTAGGGTGTCGCCCAGACCCATTCGGCGCCGGTGAGGTAACCCTTCGGTGCCAAAGACGATTGATCAACATGGTAGCCGGTGCAGTACACACCACGCTTTTCGGCGGTCTCGATGATGACTTTCGGGCTATCCACGTGGCAGGTAATGACATCACAACCTTGATCAATCAGGCTGTTGGCGCTTTCCGCTTCCTTGACGGGCATGGACCAGTCACCCGTGAAAATCACATGGGTTGTGAATGAAGGGTCGACCGACTGCGCACCCAACGTGAATGAGTTGATGTTGCGCAATACCTGCGGGATCGGTTTGGCCGCAATGAAGCCAAGCTTTTTGCTCTTGCTGACATGCGCCGCGACTACACCGCTTAGGTATTCGCATTCATCAATGTAACCGAAGAAACTACCGGTGTTCTTGGGATCCTTGGGTGTCCACAGACCGCCACAGTGGGCGAAGCGAATCTTGGGATATTGCGCGCCGAGTTTGAGGACATAGGGATCGAAATAGCCGAACGAGGTGGCAAAAATCAGCTTGGCGTCATCTTGTTCGATCATCGCCTGCATGGACTTTTGCACGGCGATGGTCTCGGGGACGCGTTCTTCTTCCACCACACGTATGTAGGGCAATTTCTTCATCTCGGCGACGGCCTCGGCGTGTGACTGGTTGTACCCATAATCATCGCGAGAGCCAACATAGACGGCACCGATGGTGAGTTTTTCCGAGGCGGATGCCGTTCGGATGCCCAATGAAATCAATGTCAGGGCGGCGGCTGAGCCACCCAGTTGCGCCAGGGCCTTGCGACGGGATTTATCGATTGTGCTCATGTTCATGTTCTCTCTTAAGTTATAAATGAGGAGGAAGCTTAGAAGTGGTATTCGACGCGGACCATGGGTGTTTTGGCGAAGGCACCTGAGCCTGCGGGGCCGTTGGCATCGTTACCGAACTTATTCTTCCAATACTGGTATTCGAGGCCGGCTTTGAAGGTACCTGGTTTACCGAAGAAGAGCTTGCCGACATCGGCCATGATTTGTGCATCGATATCGATTTCGGTTTTGGTTTGGTTGCCGAACTCATCTTTACCCTTTGGTGCGATGAAGTTGGCAAAGCCCTCGAAAGAGAATGCCGAGTTACCGATCGGGATGCCCCAGGCGGCCGTCAGCATTGGGTGAGTTTTGTAACTGTAGCGAGAGACACAGGTTTGCGTGTATTCGTTGCAGGGCGCATTGCTTTCCCAGAGCGCGAGCAGGCTTACATTCAGGAAGCCTGGCACATCGAACATCACGGTGGGGCCGAGAACCAGCATTCGTTTCTTCGAGTTATAACCCGCATCATCCTTAACATTGAAGTCAAAGCCGCTGGTGATACCGAATCCTTTAGCCACCCCTAACTTAAGATCCTTGTTCATGATCTTGCCGATATCCAGGGTATTGCGATAAACAGCATAGACCTCAGTTGCACCAGAATTGCTCCAAGGGCTGGAAGGATCCTTACTGTCAGAAAACAGCGCATCGATGCTGAAGAAGTTGGTGCCGTACTTGAAACCACTGACATGGGAGAAGTTGAGGATATTTTTGGCGATATCGTTGCCCTCAAAGGGTTCGGCGAACTTGGTGCCGTAGCGCCAGCTCAGCGAGGTG
>NZ_DAIESY010000127.1:0-12221 GCF_027346185.1 Halothiobacillus sp. | reverse complement strand
CAACAATTCGTCGATGCGGCTGTTGGGCCAGGTGGGTAGTTTTTCCAGGGTGTCTTTCAGCCATGCGTGTGGGTCAAGGCTGTTGAGTTTGGCGGTGCCGATCAGGGTTTGAATGGCAGCAGCTCGCTTACCCGCCCGTTCGCTACCGGCGAACAACCAGTTCTTCTTGCCCACCGCAATCGGTCGAATGGCATTTTCTACCCCCTGAGACAAGATAGGGTTGTCGATCGGTAGGTGACCGGTTTGGGCGTAGCGGATCAATGCCGGCCAGCGCTTCTTGGTATAGTCAATGGCCTTGGCCAGGGCACTATTGTTGGCCACACCGGGCCGCAGGCCAGTGAGCCACTGGTGCATGTCCTGCAACTGCGGCAGGCTGTGCAGGGCACGGTGTTGCATCCGCCCCGCAATGTCCATGCCTTGAGCCTCTTCTTCTGCAAGATACAACCGGGCAATCCGCGCCAGCGCATCGTGCGCAACCGGATGATTGTCCGCCTTGTGCAGATCAAAGAACTTGCGCCAGGCATGGGCCCAGCAGCCAAGCTCGGTCACGCCCGCACGGAACAGGGCTTTGTACCCGCTGTTGTCATCGACCATCAAGATGCCTTGTCCATTGGTTGGTCCATTGGTTGGCCAGTGCTGAAGAAACTCGGCGGCATGTTGACCACTGCGGCTGGTTTGATAGTCGAACACCACAATCGGCGGTCCCGCATCAAGACTATTGCTGCGATAGGCCCACAGGTAGGCTCGTCTGTTTTTTCCAGCCAAGGATTGCAGGGCCTACCCCGATGTGGCCGATCCATTCACTCATCGTGCTGCGTGAGAGATTAACCGCACTACGCCGGGCAATCTGTTCCAGCCAATAGAGCGGCAGATGATCGATATATTTGCTGACCGCCACCCCGGCCAACAGGCCGGGGGTTCATAGAACACACGTCCACAACCGTTCCAGATGCTCTGGCAAAGGCTGACGTCCAGCCTTACGGCGGGGTTTGGGTGGTGAATCTGCCGGGGCGCCTTTCATAAGCTCGTCGAGCAGGGCATCGGTCTTCTTACGGGTAATTCATTGGTTCTCCTCTTTCTCGTTAGTCGCAGATAACCAGTTACACAGTTATTTGTACACCCTCAAAATCGGTCAGCAACGCGAAATGAAGGTATCGATCCCGGTTCGCGAGATGATGGATCTCCAATGTCTCGATGAGGCGATCAACACCCGCGAGGCTCGTGAGCATGGTCGGAACAACCACCATCGTGCGGCAATCGGGCGCGATGCCGGAAGAATAATCCAGACGCGGGAGCAGGTGTGGCCGCACTAGCAGTGTGGACAGCCAGTTCATCAGCGCCACGGCCACCTGACTGGCACACAGGAAACCCACTAACATGAAGAAAACCAGCTCCCATCCCTGCACGGCCAGCGCCTAGGCCTGCCGCACAAACACGAGTGTGGCGAGCAGGGTCAGCGACACAATGCCGCCCGCATAAAACGTCAGCGGGAAACGACGGATGTTGCGCTCGACGAGCGTGCGCCAGGGCCACCGCACATTCGCCAGGCGACCCAGCATGGCCTGACCCTGATCGATCAGATAAAAGCCCACATGAGCGGTTCGGTCTTTATATCCTTTTTGCAACGCGCCGTCCGCAGCCAGATGAACGGCCATCTGCGCGGCCTCGCCCTCGGAAAACCGGCTGTGCAGAGAGATGGCCTCGACCGAATGGCGATAATGGTCACGGGTTGAAAAATCCATCGTGCGGTAAATGTCGGCAGGATCCGTACACAGAGTCTTCTCGACCAGACTCAGGGACTCCACAAACTCCTTCCAGTCCATTGCGCTCAACAAACGAAGGCTGGCAATGCTGTGGCTGACGGAAACCCGATTGCCCGCCTGAGTCTGGCTCTCTTGCTGGACCAGATGCTCGATGGTCAAACCTTGATCGACAAGCCGCTGCTCAAGCCAGCTACGCGCGAGGTGCAACACCGGGCTTTGTCGCGACAGGCGCTGACTGAATTCCGCCACGAACGAGCTGGACAAGGGAAGATCGGACTTTGCCATGTCCGCCACGACAATGACAAGGTGGGACGGGTTCTTTTCCGCCATATCCTGCAAACGATCGACCCACACGGCCGCAAGACCGCGATCCGCACGGGCAAGGGTCAGGCGGGTGGCAACGCGCTGGAGATTCTCGATCAGCCCCAAGCGCAACATGATGGGGATGGCCCACAACTCACCCAGCTTCAGGGGGGACACCGTTTGGTAAGCGGCGATGAAGGCGCTGAGCGGCGCCGTATCAATCTGTGCATCGGCAAGCGAGATCAATTCGTGGACGATGTCGTAGACGCGCGGCAGCCCGGCCGAAGGACCGTTCAACAGGCGGGGCAACGCTCGGCTGTAGCCGCGCGGCAGGTGTCGCCTGGCCATCTGAATCTGCTCTTCGATCAGATAAAAATTATCGAGCAGCCATTCGGAAGCAGGCGTGAGACGCCGACCAGCACTGATATCGAGCGTCGTATGATTAAAGGCCCGTAATATTTCCTCATTTTGTTCCAACCGGTCCAACAGACTGTTGGAACCCCGCCGAGTGACGACCTGATGATGATCCGCCAGCTCCTCGGCATGTCGCGCCAGCTGCTCGATGCTGAACAATTCGGACCGCAAGGGCGGCTCCTCCGCGCGCGGGCGCATTTTCCCGGTTATCCAGGTTCGCCAGTGTGACGGTAGTGTCTGCATGTTTTTCCTGGCTTCAGCGGGCTTCAGCGATAGTACGTTCATGATCGTTACCGATCTTTAAAATCGGTAACGATCATGACTCCAATCAATGATAGCCGTCATGGTCATCACCACCGCCATGACCATTGTTCCGGCCGTCATTCTGGCCGCTGTTCCGATCACCGCGATCTTTTTGATGATTGCGCTCATCACGAGAATATCGATCATCCTGACGGCCACCGTCGCGACGAGTGTCGTTTTGTTGATAAACGCCGCCATCACGATAATTCCGGTCACCGTCATCATGGCCTCGGTAGGGCGCAACATAACAACCACTCAACCCAATCATCAGGCATGCCACCAGAAATAGTTTTTTCATGATCTGGACTTCCTTAAATAAACAGTGGAACCGACACTTCATCAACCCAGTGGCGAGCGTTCATGTCTTATCACAAGGAGACAAAGTCACAGGTTCGAACCGGATGACCGGCAACCAGCCATCGTTGTTGGATAGGCTTTCAAAAACCCGTGCAAACGCCCGCTTCACCGTTGCAGCGGCACGAACCTGTGTCGCACATACGGAATCGACCGAGGCTCCAGCCCCGCCCGACGCGCACACATATCGGCCGCGAAAATCGAACCCCGGCCGCTGCGATGGTGCTTTGCGCAACGCTCACGGCTTCTTGTCGCCCTTGGCCGCATCCTGAATGCTGTCACCGGCTTTCTCGATCTGCTGTCCGGTCTTGTCCACCGCACTATCGACTGCCTTACCGGCCTTTTCCGCCGGGCCCTGCTTCCTTTCACAGCCCGAAAGCGCTGTCAGCAATGCACACATGACCACGCCAGCGCCGACGATTTTTACGAATTTTTTCATGCGAATCTCCTGATGGCACACCCGCCCGAAAGCGGATCTGACCGTACTGATCCTGCTTGAGCCGGGATCGGGGCAACGAGCGAACGCGACAGGCCCGCCAGACAGGCCGGGCGCATCCCGCATTGATCGTCCTTACTTGACTTCGTGGCCGATAACGCCGCCGACGGCCGCGCCGCCAACGGTTCCAACCGCACTGCCGCCCGTGAGAACCGCACCGCCAACGGCGGTGTTCTGATCCCGCTGCGACATCCCGGCACAACCGGCCAGACTGAGCAACAGGGTTGCCGCCAATGCGCCAGGGCACGGTCTTCATTTGACCCACGCCGAGACTTTATGCAGTGCCCGCTTCGCCGTCTGTCTGCTGACGCACATAACGCGCCATCGAGCATTCCATCAACGGTTTCACTGCCGACATGGATGTCCACGAAGGGGAAATGGCCGCAAGCTCTGAAAATAGTTATTGGTATTTCTGCCGTGTCTGTGCGCTGTCATACATATCTGTTTAGAATTTGGGTATGCTGGGTCGAAGGACTTCGGACATTCCGTGCATCCGCGTCGCCCTGACGACGTGACTGCGATCATGGGAAAATTCACAGGGAGAACGCTCATGAAAGACACACATCCAAACTCGCACAATCCCCGCCAGAATCACCTTATCGCCGCGTTGTCGGAGGATGCATACGACCGCCTGTTGCAACTTTGACCAGGGTATCAGGCTGTTTTCTTGTGTTTGAAGCGGTAGGAGTCGTTGCCGGTCTCGAGGATGTCGCAGTGGTGAGTGATGCGATCGAGCAGGGCGGTGGTCATTTTGGCGTTGCCGAATACGTTGACCCATTCGCCGAAGCTTAAGTTGGTGGTGATGATCAGCGAGGTCTTCTCATAGAGCTGGCTGATGAGGTGGAAGAGCAATGCACCACCGGATTCGGGGAAGGCAGATAACCGAGTTCATCCAAAATGACCGCATCAATCAGGGTGAGTTGTCGGGCAAGGTTTCCTGCCTTGCCGTGCTGTTTTTCCTTGTCCAAGAGATTGACCAGATCCACGGCATTGTAGAAGCGAACCCGCTTGCCCTGATGGATGGCAGCGACACCCAAAGCGGTGGCCAGATGGGTCTTGCCGGTACCGGTGCCGCCGACGAGGATCAAGTTATGGGCGGTGTCGAGGTAGCTGCCCTGAGCGAGCTGTTCGATGCGAGCCTGTTCGAGTGGGCTTTCTTGCCACTGAAAACCACCGAGATCCCGGTGCATGGGAAAGCGTGCGGCCTTGAACTGGTAGGCCAGGCTACGGGCTTGGTGGTCGGCCTGTTCGGCATCCAGCAGGCGCAGCAGCATGCCTTCGGGTGAGATCGGCTGTCGGGGGGATTCGGCCTGCAATTCCCGCCATGCCTCCGCCATGCCTCCGCCATGCCGTATAGCTTCAGGGCGTTGAGGCGACTGTGGTGATTGGACTCACGCATGGCAACCGCCCAGCAGGCTGTCGTAGCGTGCGCAGTTGGCTGCGGGTTCGTGATGCAGCATCAGGGCAACAGGAACCTCCATGATCGGACGATGTGTCGGTTCGGTCAGGCGACGCAGCGCGTTGAGCACCACCGAGGCTTGGGGTGTCCCGTGTTCCAAGGCCAACTGACAGGCCACCTCCAGTGCTTCGAGCCCGCTGCTGCGGGCGGCCAGCAACAGATCGGCGAAGGCCCGGTCACCCTTGGGCTGCTTGAGCAAAGCCGTACGTACCGCCTCAATGGCCAAAGGCAGTAATGCCCCGGGCTTGGTTTCGAGGATCGGCACATAGTGCCATGGCTGGCAGGCCAGTTGATCCCGCCCAAACAGGCGCTCATGTTCTGCAATCATCTCCCCCTCGACAGCGACCCGCACATGAGTGGCGCTGATGCGCACTGAAACTACTTTGCCCGCCCAGGCGGCCGGTACGCTGTAGCGATTGCGATCGACTGAGATAAGACAGGTACTGGATACGCGTAGCGGTTGCTCGACATAACCATGGAACGGCATGTTCACCTGCCGCAGCGCCGGGCGCTCCGCCGCCCAGGCCTCGGCGATGGTGCCCTGCTTGTCAGGATGCACACGCTCGGCCAGTTCGCGGCAACGCTGCTCAAGCCAGGCGTTCAATGCCGTGAAGTCGGCAAAGCGGGGTGACGGGGTGAACAACCACTCCCGGATATTGCCTACTTGCCCTGATTCATTAACTTGGCAACTTGGCCTTTCTCCCAGCCCGAGGCCGGGATACACGCCACCGGCTCGAACAGGTAATGATTGGCCAGCGCCAGAAAGCGCCGATTGAACTGGCGTTCCTTGCCACTGAACACCGCATCGACCACCGTCTTGAGGTTGTCGTAGATCATCTTCTGCGGCACACCACCAAAGAAGGCGAATGCCCGATCATGGGCATCCAGTACCATCTCCTGCGTCTCACGAGGATAGGCGACCACAAACATCGCCCGGCTATTCGCCAGACGAAAGTGCGCAAGCTTGATCGTCTGCGTCACACCGCCGAGCACCACATGCTCATAACTCCAATCGAATTGACCGACTTCACCGGGCGCAAACGACAGGGGTACAAAGGCCTGCGTAACAGCGCCACGCACCGAAGATGCTGCTTTCCATACCTTCACATGGCGCGGAACACTGTCATACGCCCCGTGATAGCCCGCCGCCTGCAAGCCCTCAAACAAGCGGCGGGCGGTGCGACGCTGCGCCTTGGGCAAGGCGGTATCGAAGATCAGCCATTGATCGAGCTGTTCCTCATAGGAACCGAGTTGTGGCTTGAGTTGAGCCGACCGCTGATAGGTCGGGTCGGCTTGGGCGCTCAGGTACTACTTGACCGTATTACGCGAGAGATTCAAAGAACGGGTGATGGCACTGATGCTCTCCCCGCCCACGAGATGTCGACGGCGAATCTTGCCGATGGTTTCCATGCAAAGCACTCCAGGATGACCTCCGCCAAAACAGCGGAGTGTGGCACAACCGGGGGTGGTCAAATTTGGACGCTGTTTCTCCCGGATTTCTGCTCAGTTTTGCACGCTGTTTTACAAACCATTACCGTGCGCCGAGATGCAACGGTGACGCCGGGTGGCTTGAAGGTCGAATCGAACACCGTGGGCGTGGAGTCGCTCGTCGATGCCAGTCTGGAAGCCCGCTGGGCCGCACTTTGCCTGCGCGTGCTCGATGAACAGGTGGCGGGCCCGGCCGATCCCATCGAGACTGAAATGAACGAGGCTGCCGAATGACATCGGGCCGCAATCCCGCCGTGTTCGATCCACCTTCCATGCGCGGCGGGGGAGCCGGGTTGGATTGGGCCCGCCATCTTATGGGGTTGTAGGCACTCGTTCAACGCCCGCCACTGCAGGTTGAAGGGCGAATCGTACGGGTTGTGGGCCTAGCGCTCGAAGCCAGCGGACTCACGGCGGCCATTGGCGATCAATGCCGCATTTTTCTGGATGACGATCCGGCTGGTTGTTATGTGGACGCCGAAGTGGTCGGCTTTGCCGAGCGCAATACCTACCTTATGCCTCTGGAAGCGCTCAGAGGCATCGCGCCGGGCTGCCGGGTGCAGAATCAGGGCGCATCCATTCGGGTACCGCTGGGGCCGGAGCTACTGGGGCGTGTTCTTGATGCGCGTGGACAACCTCTGGACGATGGCCCAGCCATTTTCGGCGACATCCCGGTTGATTTGCAGGGGCGCAGCAACAATCCGCTCAAGCGTCGCCCGATCCGCGAGCCATTGGATGTGGGCGTGCGAGCAATCAATGCCCTGCTCACCGTGGGGCGCGGGCAGCGAATGGGTATTTTTGCCGGCAGTGGCGTGGGTAAAAGCGTCCTGCTCGGCATGATGACACGCTACACCGCGGCGGAGATTATCGTGGTCGGCCTGATCGGCGAGCGGGGGCGCGAGGTGCGTGAGTTTGTCGCCGAGATCCTCGATGACGAAGCGCGATCAAGGGCGATTGTGATCGCCGCTCCGGCCGATGCCTCGCCGCTCATGCGCTTGCACGGCGCGAGTCTGGCGACGGCCATCGCCGAATACTTCCGCGAACAGGGCCATGATGTGCTGCTGTTGATGGATTCTTTGACGCGTTACGCCCAGGCCCAGCGGGAAATCGGTTTGGCGATCGGCGAGCCACCGGCCACCAAGGGCTATCCGCCGTCGGTGTTCGCCCGTTTGCCAGCCTTGGTTGAGCGCGCCGGTAATGGGGAATCGGCCCGCGGAAGCATGACGGCGTTTTATACCGTGCTGGTGGAAGGGGACGATCAGAATGACCCCATCGCCGATGCCGCCCGTGCCATTCTGGACGGGCACATCGTGCTTTCCCGGGCCATTGCCGAACGCGGCCGTTATCCGGCCATTGATATCGAAGCGTCCATTTCCCGACTGATGCCCGCGTTGGTGTCACCCGAGCATCTGGATCTGATGCAGCGCTTCAAGCAATTGATGAGCACATACAATCAAAGCCGGGATTTATTGGCCGTGGGCGCGTATCGTCGGGGTCATGATATACGGCTGGATAGGGCCATTGATGCGCAGCCTGATCTGGAGGCGTTCCTGAGCCAGTCCATCCATGAATCGGCAGACCTTGATTCGAGCTTTGCGGCGCTCGAATCATTGATGCACAGCGCCGCCTGATAAGGCCGGAGGTGACCATCGTGAATCAGCAGCGAATCGAACGGGTCAAAGGCGTGGAGAAAATTACCGAGCGCGGGGCGAATATTGCCAAGGAATCGCTGCTCCAATGTCAGCGGCGGTTGGATGAACAGCAGGCGCGTTTGCAGCAGCTGACGGATTATTTGCAGGAATACGCGGCCGGTATCGGATTCGCTTCCGGTGGGCAGGCAAAAGCATTTGCCTTGCAAAATTATCGCGCGTTTATGGCGCGGATCGAGCAAACCATTGCCCATCAAAAAGAGGTTGTCGCCCAAGTGGAGGCCGAGTTGCTTGCCTGTAAGTAGGCCGCTGCCGAGGCCAGTAGTCAGCATCGTTCTGTTGAAAAACTGCGTGGCCGGTTTGAAAACGAGCGCAACCGGATGCAGAACAAGCAAGAACAGGCCGTAAATGATGCGCACGCCGCACAGCATCGGCATAACCCATTGGATGTTTGAACGTTGGGAGTAAGCATATGGCACAGTTAAACAGCTCAGCCTTAAGCGCGTTGAATGCCGCAGTCGGTGGACGATCCGATCCCGCATCAGGCAGGGTGTCGAATACTCCCGCTGAACAGAAGGGGTTCGCCGAGATGATGGCCGGTGCCATCCAGAATCAAAGCAAGAACTTACAAGCTCAGGGCGTTGCCGGGCGTTCGCAGGTTGGAGCCGACGCAAAGGCGGCGAACATAAATCAGACGACTGGATCGGTCGCGGATCAATCGGGTATTCCGGCCACGGGGCAGACAACCCCTCAACAGATGGCCTCGGCGCTGCAGCAACGGATCAGCTCATTGCAGGAAAAAATCAGTGCGCTGAGCAATCAGAACCCGCCGTTGTCCGATAAGGCACAGGCCGCGCTAAGTACACTGACGCAGCAATTGGCTGCATTGAAATCGCAGCTGAAAAAGGGGGGCGGTTCATCTACTCTGGATGGAAACAGTCTGTCCATGTGGCTGGCCCAACTCGATAAGGTGCAAACCCTGCTGCAACAGGGTGATATCAATGCGGCGAGTTGGACGGGGCAGCTTCAGGCCATGGTTCAGCATCTGACTCAAATGAATCAGCAAACGGATGTGGCCGAGGCGCGAGTCGGGCAAACTTCGGCAGGCGGTCGTTCAGCGCATTCGGCTTTGGCGAGTGATGCGCAGCAAACGTCGCGGGGCGGGCCGACAACAAAGGACGTGTCAGGCACCTTGTCTCAAGGTATGGATCCTGCGCAAAAGGATAATCTCAATAAGAATAATCCCGGAGGCATTAATCACAGGATCGATAATCAGACCCAATTTCAGAATAATCCGACCGTTTCTGGCGAACGTGCCATTGCGGCCCTGGTTTCAGGGCAGATGCAAAGTTTATCCGGGGTGATTGGTTCCGCTCTTTCGGCGCAAACAATAAATGTCGGCTCGACATTGAACTCCCTTCCGAAGGGAATGCCAAAATCGGATTTGACCATGCAGTCGGCCGACTCATCCGGTAATAACGCGGCAGGAACCTTTAATCTCTCCACTTCGGGGTTTGGTGCGGTAGCCAACACAACGCCCGTCGTTACTCTTCCCGGAACTCTGGCATTAAATCAACCGCGAATGGCCGCTGATTTAGGGCAAAACATTCAGCTCATGGTGGGTAAAAATATTTCCCGTGCCACGTTGGATGTTAATCCAGCTCATTTGGGGCCAATGAAAATCACGATAGATCAACAAAATAATCAAACCACGATCCAAATCATGGCAAGTCACCATCTGGCCAAAGATATGCTGGATCAAAATATGCCGAGATTGCATGAGTGGCTTCAGGATGCCGGTTTGGGAAATACCCAGGTCACGGTGATGAGCGGTGGGCATGAGGGCTCAAATAATCAGGCCATGAACCAGGGTGGCTCCCAAGGTTTCGGTGATTCTGCGGGCGCACACGGTGCTTCGACTGCCCAATGTCCGGTCGTCGTTGAAGAACAGGACGCAACAGGCCAGGGAGCCTCTGAAAACAAGACTCAAGCTGTGACAGCGCGCTGGCGTCTTGATACGTTCGCTTAAGGAAAGTCTGAATAATTCTATCCTGGAATGATCAGAGTGCGGTACAATCCTGTGCCGTACGGAATCTCTGATGTGATTAGAGATTTCTTAAGTTTTCATTTCTACCCTTTCAAGACTCATCAATGAAGTTATTCATAGCGTTATAAAATTAATCACATTGAGTAAGCTCTGAGTAATTTCAGGATGGATTTATTCAAAGCCCACCTTAAATAGATTAATCTTGGATCGCGCAAGCCAATAATTGATTTGACGTTAAATGTTTAATTGATAGAATCCGCGTGTATCTTCAATTAAAACAACCAGCCCTAAAGGTGCTCCAATGAGTTCTATCGATCTTAATAGCTTATCTGCTGAAGACTTGAAACAGTTAATGGCCAATGCTGAGCGTACCCTGCGCGATCGTCATCAGCAGCGTGTACTCAGTCTACGTAAAGAAGCTGAAGAATTGGCATCAAGCCTGAATATGTCTGTTGCTGAATTATTCGGCCTGGAAAAAACATCAAAATTGGTCAATAAGAAATTGCCGACGAAATACATTAATCCGGCGAACCCGACCCAAACCTGGACCGGTCGTGGTAAGCGCCCACATTGGTTGGCTGATGCGTTGGCGCGTGGCGAATCGCTGGAAAAATTTGCTGTCTAAGCAGCACAACTCTTGCTTGCCCCGTTAAAAGGGCATATCGCGCAAGAAGTTTAGGAACCTCTGATTGAATCCCTCGTGCTACGCGAAGCTGGCGAAGCCCGCCGAGTTGCTGATCCAAAAGCCGCAAAACGAGGCAGAGGCCGCAGGTCGCAGTTTACGCTACGATGCAAAGCCGATAACGAAGTGTTGCGGCCCATGTTGAATGGATAAGGGGCGGCAACCCGCATGGGACGGGCTTTTGAGGGCGATTTTACGCGGAGCTGGCGTAAGCCCGCTGTGTTGCGCCGCTCACGAATGGAATAACCATTAACGCGGAGCTGGCGTAAGCCCGTTTCGCGCCGCGCCTTGCGACTCATCCCTCAAAAGCCAGTCTCGGCCACGAAGGATTCAATCAGAGGTTCCTTGAAGCCGGTTATTTTTGACCGGCTTTTTCTATGGCTCGCAAGAGCCAGTTTGGTGTGCTTGCCAATTCGTTGATCAGTTGTTTGGCGGCCCGTTCGATGACGCCATGTTCCAGCAATAACCGCTCATCTTCGGCCCATTGCTTTACCGCCGCTTCGGGAACGCCCTGGTGCCGTGCGACGCTGATCATCTGGATCATGGCATCCCGATGCCAGTGTGCTCGTTTGATGCTGCGTTCGTCGGGGATTTCGGCCAGGGCCATGGCGGCTGCGGCAATGAGCGGCGCGCGTTCGGTCTGGCGATCCTTGTCCCGAAGCAGGAGCTTGGCTGCAAGGGGGGCAGCCGCATCAACGGGGGCGCGGAACAAGAGACAGAGGATATAGGCAATCAGCACATCATCCTGCACTTCCATCGCTTCTGCGCGTTTGACCCAGAGTCGAATCAATGCGTCCGGTTCGTTGGCCTTAAGAAAGAACAGGGCGCCACGATCGCAATCCGCTTCACTCAATTCGTTCGATAATTCCGAGAAGGCCAGCGTCCAGAGCGCTTTCTGACCTGTGGAATAGGTATCGTTCAGATGTGATTTGAGTGCTTCCCACGCCTCGTCACTGCCACCTTGCTCAATGAGTTGTCGTACCAGCAGAGTCAAGGCTTCGACCAGTAACTCTTCTTCGTGGTTTTGAGCGGCCAGAGCGATGGCTTGCCTGGCCGGTCGCATGGCTTTGAACAGGGCTTTGGCGTTCTGCAATAGTCTGGCCAGATCCAGCAAGGCCTGAATCTGTTGTTCTGGCGGGGTGTTTGCCTCGGTGAATGCAGAATTGTTCAGTGCCTGTTCCAATGTGCCTATGGCTTGATTCAGATCGCCTTTTGCTGATTGGGCCAAAGCCAGCGTATGGCGCAAACAGAAATCATCATGTTTTG
>NZ_DAIESY010000123.1:0-15996 GCF_027346185.1 Halothiobacillus sp. | reverse complement strand
GGTCTCTGGCGATATTAATAATGGTTCGCTTCAGACAAACCTGTTCTGCACTGCGCGTGCGCACTTAAAAAAATCCAATAACGGAGATCAACGAATGAATTTATCTCGTCGGGAATTCCTGCAAATGCTCGCAGCAGCATCGGCAGCCGGTATCAACCTGGAAACCGCCCAGGCGGGCACGGGCAACCAAACCGTTGCCAATACCGTCAAGGCGAACCGTGCCTCTGGCAACATGTACGAAGTGCCCAAATTCGGTAACGTGCACATCCTGCATTACACCGACATTCACGCGCAGTTGGATCCTGTCTATTTCCGTGAGCCAAGTATCAACCTGGGTATTGGCTCCATGAAAGGCAACCCGCCTCACCTGGTTGGTGAAGCATTCCTGAAGCACTTCGGACTCAAGCCGAACACGCCTGAAGCGCATGCCTTCACCTGCCTTAACTATGTTGAGGCCGCCAAGAAATACGGCAAGGTTGGCGGTTACGCACACCTGCTGACCCTCGTTAAGCACATGAAGGCCCAGCGTCCAGGCGCTCTGGTTCTTGATGGTGGTGATAACTGGCAAGGTACCGGCCTTGCGCTGTGGACCAACGCACAATGCCAGATCGATGCGCAGAAACTGTTCGGCCTCGATGCCTTTACTTCCCACTGGGAAGCCACGTATGGCAAAGACCGCATGATGGATGGCATCAAGCAGCTTGAAGCCGCTGGCAACATGACATTCGTTGCTCAGAACATCCGTAGCGAAGATTTCGAAGATCGCGTATTCAAGCCCTACATCATTCGCGAACAGAATGGCGTCAAGGTGGCGATTGTCGGTCAGGCATTCCCGTACACACCCATTGCCAACCCACGTTGGATGACCGAAGGCTGGACATTCGGTATCAACCCGGAAGACATGCAGGATGTCGTCAACAAGGCGCGTAAAGAAGGTGCCGAGTGCGTCGTTGTACTGTCGCACAACGGCATGGACGTTGACTTGAAGCTGGCTTCACAGGTTTCTGGCATCGACGCCATTATGGGCGGTCACACCCACGATGCGGTTCCGCACCCGACAATCGTCAAGAACCCTGGCGGCAAGACCATCGTGACCAACGCCGGTTCAAACAGCAAGTTCCTCGGCGTACTCGACATGGACTTCAAGAACGGCAAATTGCAGGACTTCAAATACCACTTGCTGCCAGTATTCGCTGACTTCATCGAACCCGATAAGGAAATGGCAGCATTGATCAAGAAGATGACCAACCAGGACGTCACCTTCCAGGGCAAAACCTTCAACGCTAAGAAGCGACTGGATGAAGTCGTTGCTACCAACGAAGGTCTGCTGTACCGCCGCGGTAACTTCACCGGTTCCTGGGATCAGCTGATCTGCCAGGCCATCATTGACGCCAACGATTGCCAAATCTCCTTCTCTCCGGGGGTTCGCTGGGGTACTTCTCTTGTTCCGGGCGAGCCGATCAAATATGGCGACCTGATGACCGAAGTGGGCTTGACCTACCCGAACGTGACCGTGAATGAGTTCACCGGCGAGCAAATCAAAGGCATTCTCGAAGACGTGTGCGACAATATTTTCAACGAAGACCCGTACTATCAGCAAGGTGGCGACATGGTCCGTATTGGCGGCATGACGTACGCCTGTGCGCCGAACGAAGTCAAAGGCAAGCGCATTTCCGAGATGTCACTCGATGGCAAGCCGCTGGATCCCAATAAGAAATACAAGGTTGCCGGCTGGGCGTCTGTGCAAAAACCGGGTGAAATCCCGGGCGATACCGGCAAGATGATCTGGGATCAGGTCGAGACTTGGTTGCGCGATAAGAAGCACATCAAACCAGTTAAGATCAACGAGCCGCGTTTGATCGGTGTGAAGGGTAATCCAGGTCTGAGCTCCTGCTAAGCCTGAGACGCATGGTTTTAGCGTTGAGTTGAAGCCATCGTGCCTGATTGATAAGCCCCGCTTTTGCGGGGCTTTTGCCGTTTATGACGGCTGAAAAATGCCCAAGCTGCGATTTTTTCGATATTGACTGTAGGGGAGTACTCGTCCGTGCATGGCGATGTACACCCCTGGGTGTGGTGATGCTGCGGCAAATCCGAGCGTCATGCCCAGGTGCAGAGATGCTTCAATCGGATCAATCTGTGCAGGACGCATGGCACCTGTCATGATAATAACTCGATTCAATTCGGCCTCGTCGAGGAAAAGGGCGGTTTCATGCATCGTGTCAGTGCCATGAATGATGATGATGGGTGCCGCATTCAACGAAGGGGGTAAGTTGCGAATGGTCTCGCAGACTGAAGTGCGGTCATCCTGTGTCATATCCAGACTGTCCTTGTGAACCACCCCGATCAGATGCAGATCAAGATTCGACGCCGCTGAATGCAATAGATCTTCAATAGTTCGCTCATCGTTCGCGACGGTCAGGAGACCGGTCAACGGCTGGTATCGTTTATTGAAAGTGCCGCCAGTGTTGATGATGACAACAGGAAATGATGATTGACTGTTCGGTGTTGACATGTCTCTAGCTCGGTCGGTTGTGTCGAAAATGGGGCATCTGATTGAATGTATGGCGTGTTCTTCTGAGTGTAGGTCTTGGATGTGGCGGAGCAATCGCGCATGTCCAAAGTATTTTCCAATCCCTAAATGAGTCTGAAGCGTAGTTGAGAGAATACACTGTCAACTGGATTTCAGAGGCCATTCATGGATCGTTTTGAATAGTCTTTGGTGGGCCTTTTGGAGCTGGTTGGAGCTGGTCCGCTGCCCTCTTGCCCTGATCCTTCAACCAGCCCCGGATGCGTCGGCTGACGTAGAGGGATGCTTCTGATGGCTGCGATCAATCAACGTCATCAACCCCAGCGCCTCGTCAGAGACCGATTTTGGTATTTGATTGCACGTCGAGCATGGCTCTGGGTAGTCGAAGGGGGTAAAACCAGGTCTTGGGATCTGGGCGGTTTGTTGTTGGCGCTGATTGGTATTCGCTTGTCATTTTCGCGTCAAAAATGCCTGACCCGGTTGCGCGTGCACATGCCAGAAGCGCACAGAGTAATGGACGAGGAGGTAGGTGGCCGCTGACAGGAACTCGAAAAGTGGTCTACATTACCCCTCTGATTAATCAGAAAGTGGCTCAGGGCATCCGGTCGGTGTTTTATGTTGGTCTCATCTTATTAGGTGGCTGCGCCATTTGGATGGGTCGCTTCTGGTAGGTTTTCCCTTCAGCTCATCGAGGAATTGGTATGACTCAGCAAAATCCATCGGTTCAGAATTCATCCATACAAAATATGCCGATAAAGAACGTTTCCCAGGCACCCGCACGATTTTCTCGTGTGGCTGTTGTGACCGGCGCGACCTCGGGTATTGGTGAGGCGACCGTACGGAAATTCATTCAGAGCGGATACGGCGTGATCGGCAATGCCCGCAGTGCCGAGAAGCTCAAAGCATTGGCGGTTGAATTGGGTGATGGCTTTTTTGGTGTGGCCGGAGACGCGGGTGAAGCCTCGGTGGTCGATCAGCTTCTGGATGCCGCGCAAGCGTATTTCGCGCGCCCGGCGGATATTGTCGTGGTCAATGCCGGGCGTGGATTGGGTGGTCTGCTGACCGAAGTCGATCTGGCGGAGTACGAACAAGTATTCAAGCTCAATGTGTTGGGTGCTGCTTTGTTGATGCAGAAGGCGGCGCAGGCGCTGGTTGAGAAGCAGGCAGCGGATTTCCCTCGGCAAGCGGCCGATATCGTCGTGATCGGCTCGGTCGTTGGGCGCAATATTTCGCCGTTCAGTGCCGTCTATGGTTCGACCAAGTTCGCCGTGCAGGCGCTGGCCGAAGGGTTGCGGCGTGAGGTGGGCAAGCATGGCGTTCGGGTGACGGTGATCGAGCCGGGCATTGTCGTCAGCGGTTTTCAGGATGCCGCGGGCTACGACGATCATCTGGTGGATAAATTCAATACAGATTTCGGGCCATTGCTGTATGGCGAGGATATTGCCAATGCCATCGATTTTGTGGTTTCTCAGTCACCCCACATTCACATCAACGAGTTGATGATTCGCCCGACACGGCAGGATTATCCTTGATTTTCGGGGTGTTTCCGGCACGGCGTTCCCGGCGAGGTTTTTCAGGAGAAGCAAGGTCTGGATCAAATTGAATGCCTTAGTAAGTAAATTGGTTATGATGAGGCGGTTGAGTTGACTCTTTGGTCTTTGAATGAAGATCACAAAAGACCGATTGCTCCGCGAATTCAGTCGTGCAGCGCATTGATAACAAGGAATCGTCCTGATTCATGACTACCCCCGCAGAAGCTTTTCTCGATCTATCCATGTCCGTTCTGCGGGATCTCGTGGCGGGTCAATCGCCGAGGGATCTGGCTGAGCGCGTCTGCCTTCGGGTCGAGCAGATGTGTCCGGGAAAGATCGCCAGCATCATGTGGGCCGAGGGTGGCGGCGAGAAACTCTACGTGTTTGCCGCACCCAGCGTACCCCAGGGGTTGATCGAGGCACTCAATGGGTTGACGCCCGGTGCGCAGGCCGGTTCATGTGGACATGCGGCGCATGGTGGCGAGCCTGCTCTGGTTTGCGATATCGATACGGACGCACGCTGGGATGATTTGCGCCCCATCGCGCAGCAGTGGCAGCTGCGGTCCTGCTGGTCCTACCCTGTATTTCATAACGATCACCTGCTCGGCACCTTTGCCTTATCTGCAATGACCTCTGCCACACCGACGGAAGAAGATATCCTGCTGCTCGAGTTTGCAGCAACGCTCGTTGGTGCCCTGCTGCATCACGCCAATCAGGCCGTTGAGCGTCAGCGACTGACCGACCAGAAAAACCGTCTGATCGATTTTCATCACATGCTGGCGAAGGTGAGCCAGAAAATTGCCTCGGCAGAGAATGAGCAGGAATTGTTTCAGCCCCTCTGTGATCTTGCCGTGCGCTACGCACATCTGAAGCTGGTCATGCTTGCTCGCCCGGATGACACACTTAAGTTCCGATTTTTAGCGGCTTCCGGGGCGACTGGCTTTATCGACGATCTATTTGTTTCTGCCGATCCGAATCTGCCGGAGGGGCTAGGGACAATGGGGCGAACCTGGCGCGAGGGCTGCGATCATTTCAATACCTCTTTTGAAAAAACAGAATTTTTGCGACCGTGGCAGGCGAGGGCGCAGCAGTTCGGCTTGAAGTCGACCGCCACGCTGCCTGTTTTGCGCGGCGGTAAAATATTCGCCGTACTTGCGGTGTATCACGCTGAGCCCGATGTCTTTGATGGGCCATTGCAGGATGTACTTCGCGAACTGGCATTGAGCATCTCGCGTGGTCTGGACCGGCTGGATGCCCGGAAGCTGCAAAACGCTTTGTTCAACAACGCGCTGGTCGGCGTGTTTCTGGTTAAGGATCGGGTGGTCAAAAGCTGTAATCCTCAGGCAGCTCACATGTTTGGATACACGCTTGATGAAATGGCGGGGATGCCGGTTCGGGATTTTTTTGTCAGCGATATTGAATATGCGCGCCTCGACAAGGTGTTTTCCAAAATGACCAAATCCCATGCCGTGCAACGGCAATCGGTGGCTTGTGTGCGCCGGGACGGGCGTGTCGTGACATGTGATGTATCGGGTCGGCTGTTTACCGACAACGAGGGAATACATAGCGTCTGGACCGTTCTAGATGCGACCGAGCGTGAGGCGCAAGCGCAACGTCTGCATCGTATTGCCGGTTTTCGGGAGCTGCTGGCCGAGCTCAATCAGTTCAGTGCCAATCCGGCCACCATGCAGCACGTCACAGACCATGATTTGTACAAATTCGTTTGCGGAGCCTTGAGTAAGAACAACGCTCTGAAACTGGCCTGGATCGGTTCGCCTCAGCAGAATGGGAGCGATTTTAATGTTCTGGCAACCTCAGGTGAGGTGAATTGGCATTCGGAATGTCTCTCCATTCAGGGTGAGCAACCGTTGTCTTCCAGCCAATTGGGAAAAGAGCACCCGGCTCAGCGATGCTGGCGCGAAAATCAAACCCTATTCCTTTCGTATGAGCGTCCATCGACAGACGATAGTGGCGGAGGGCCTGTTGCACGGAGTATTGTCTCCTTGCCGATTCGTATTGGCGGTGCACTTTCGACTGTGCTCACGGTATGTGGCCATAGCGAAGACGTGCTCGACCAGGACGCTATTTCATTTTTTGAAAACCTCGTACTAAGCATCGAGCGTGGCTTGCAGAACATCCGGCAGCGTAACCAGATCATGCGCTTGCAAGGGTTGTATCGTGCGCTTATGCAGCAGGCAGACGTCGTGCTGCGTGCACAAACTGTGCCCGATATGCTCGTGGGTACCTGCGAAAAGCTTGTTCACGAAACTCCTTTTAATGCCATCTACTTGAGGAAACCAAATGCCGATGGCGTCATGGATGTCCTCGCGTCTACCGGTAGTGGCGCTGAAGAGTTACCAGGCGTCATCTCAGTGGTTGCCGAAAGCGCGCGGGATCAACTCATCGTACGGGCATGGCTGACCCAGAAGACGGCAATTGAAAATGACTTGCTGGGTAACGTGCGGCTTGATGGATACCATTCGTTTCTTAGAGCGCATCGGTGGCATTCTGCGTTGGTCACACCCGTAAGACGAGGCGGCGAGATGTGGGCAGTCATGGGATTTGTTTCCGAGGAGCATGATGTATTCGATCCTCAAACCGTCGAGCTGTGCGAACGGGTGGCCGAATTGCTGGGGCGTGGTTTGGATGAATTGGACAACAAACAACGCCTTGTGACCTTGCAGTCGGAAGAAGCCTACCGAGCCCGACACGATCGCCTGACTGATCTGCCCAACCGCTTCGCCCTGGAACACTATTTACCTCAAGCACTCGCACGGGCCAGAAACGATGGCCGGGTGCTGGTGCTTGGCATGATGGATCTGGATGATTTCAAACCCGTCAACGATCAGTTTGGGCATGAAACGGGCGATCGACTTTTGAGGGAGTTGGCGGGGCGCTTGCGATCTCGTCTGCGCGCACAGGATTTCCTTGTGCGCCTGGGAGGGGATGAGTTTGTAGTCGTCATTGGTGATATTGACCCGGATCATGTCATTACTCACTTGCAGTTAGCACTCAGCCGCCTGCATGAAGCGGTTGAAGAAGGCTTTCAGGTGGCGCCAGATAGGTTGGCAACGGTAGGTTTGTCCGGTGGGTTTGCTCTGTATCCGCAGGACGGTAAGGATGGCGATACCCTACTGCGCAAGGCCGATGCCACCATGTATCGCTCTAAAACACGTAAATCCACACGTGATCAATGGTGGCAGTTATTCGTTCAGGAAGAGGGCGTCTGACTTTGTTGTTTCTATTCCACTTAAGATTCTGATTTTGGTTTTTGGTTTATCGCCCCAGCATAAACCGCTATCATGCCGTCTTTCGTTCAATAAGAATCCAGTATGAATACCCGTTCTGGTGATACCCGATCCGATATCGTTCGCGCGTTAGCCAATATGCCTGCCGCGTTGTTTCTCTCCTGGAGTGACACCAAGGCACGCTACAAGCGCAGCATGCTGGGGCCCTTTTGGCTTACTTTGGGCACGGCTATCGGTGTTGGTGGCTTGGGTTTTGTCTGGAGTACCTTGTTCAAGATGGACAAGGCGCAGTTCATCCCGTTGCTCACCGTGGGTTTGATTCTTTGGGGATTTATCGCCGGGATCATTACCGAAAGCAGTCAAGTATTCATTCAGAACGCGCAGCTTATTCGTAATGTGCAGCTGCCGATGTTTTTTCACCCGTTGAAACTCATCTTGCGGCATTTGATCAATCTGGCGCATAACGCAGTCGTGATTGTGATCGTGTTCCTCATCTACCCGCCGGAATGGCATTGGAGCGCATGTTTGGCGTTGCCTGCCTTTTTGCTTACTGTGCTCAACTTAAGTTGGATGAGTCTGTTTATCGGCATGTTTGCCGCCCGTTATCGCGATACCGAAACTGCCATTGCCAACTTTATGCCTCTGCTGTTCTTTATGTCGCCGGTGCTATTCAAGGCCGAACAGTTGGGCGTGGGTAGCTGGGTAATCTGGGTGAACCCGTTCAGTTACTTCATCACTGCTGTACGCGATCCGCTTTTGGGGCATACCAGCCCTTGGTTCGTTTGGCCGGTGCTGTTGGGGATGACGGTGATCGGCTGGCTCGTGACCCTCTGGCTGTTCCACGCCCGCCGCACCCGCATCCCGTATTGGATTTAGCGCCATGGCGCATTTAATTTTCGAGCATGTATCGATCCGATACCCCATCTACAACGCGCGCGCGCAATCGTTGCGGCATCAGTTCATGCGGATTGCCACGGGTGGGAAAATCGCCGCAGAGGCAGGGCAAACCGTCGCGGTTACCGCACTGGATGGTGTCAGCTTTGAATTGAAAAGCGGCGATTCGATTGGATTGATCGGCCACAACGGCGCCGGTAAAAGCACGTTGTTGCGCACCATGGCGGGCATCTATACCCCGGATCGCGGGCGAGTGATCCGCGAAGGGCGCACGGCTACGGTGCTTGAGATTGGCTCTGGCATGGACCCCGAACTCTCCGGCTATGAGAACATTCTGCGGATGGGCATGCTCATGGGTATCCCGCTCAAGGAAATGCGCACCAAAATCCCCGAGATCGAGGAATTCACCGAGTTGGGCGATTTCTTAAACCTGCCCGTGCGTACCTATTCGTCTGGTATGACCATGCGGCTCATGTTTGCCGTAGCCACCAGCGGCCAGCCGGAAATTCTGCTGGTCGATGAAATGTTCGGCACGGGCGATGCCGGGTTTCAGGAAAAAGCTAAAGCTCGCATGCGTGATTTGATCGCCAAGGCCGAGATTTTTGTGTTTGCCTCGCATGATCACGCGCTTCTGGGTGAGTTATGTGATCGGGTATTTGAATTGAGCCATGGCAAAATGACCCTAGCGTCAGAATTTAATGAAAGTTGGGAAGCAATCTGATGATCTATCCGTTCATATTAAGTGGCGGGGCTGGTACGCGTTTGTGGCCTGCCTCACGCAAGGCATTCCCAAAGCCGTTCATGCCGTTGGTCGATGGGCAGACCCTGTTCGATAAAACGATTGAACGGATCAAGCAGATTCCTTCAGTCGCCCCGTTGACGGTAATCACGAACGAGTCTTTGCGGTTTCTTACTGCGGATGCACTGCGCGGCTCCTCAGCTGAACGGCCGCGTTTATTGCTGGAACCTACCGGCAAAAATACGGCTGTAGCCATCGCCTTGGCCGCGCTGGATCTACAAGTTCGTGCAGGCTCAGATGCGCTGATGCTCGTATTGCCAGCCGATCATCTGATTGCTGACGTTGGCGCATTTTCCGGGGCCGTTCAGGTGGCGAAAAACGTCGCTAATCAAAATTGGCTGGTTACCTTTGGAATTGCGCCGCAATCACCTGAAACCGGTTTCGGTTATATCGAACGAGATGCAGAGCCACTCGCCCTTGAAGAAGGTGTCGCCGCTTATCGCGTGCGCCAGTTTGTTGAAAAACCGGATCGTGAAACGGCTCAAGCGTATTTAGATTCTGGCCGGTATTCCTGGAACGGTGGCATGTTCTGCTTCAAGGTCAGCACGATCCTCGCCGAGTTCGAACGCCATGCGCCCGAGTTGCTCGCGGCTTGCCAAATCGCGGTTGAGCACGCCAATCAGATCCATGTGGCTGGCATGGACATGGTGGAATTCCAGCCAGAGGATTTTGAACGCATGGCGGATATCTCCATCGATTACGCCATCATGGAGCGCTCCGAGCGTGTGGCCGTTGTCGCCGCCGATATGGGCTGGTCCGACATTGGTTCCTGGACGGCTTTTGCCGATGCGTCGCCTTCCGATGCCGAGGGCAATGTGTTTGATGGCGAAGTCGTCGCCATCAATACCCATAACTGTCTCGTCCGTAGCCCACATCGCCTCGTGGCGACCGTAGGTATCGATAACCTGATTGTGGTCGATACGCCCGACGCGCTGCTGATCGCACACAAGGATCACGCGCAAGATGTGCGCGAAGTCGTGGCCGAACTCAAGGCTCGCGGACATGAAAGCCACCTTCTACATCAAACCGTGCATCGCCCCTGGGGAACCTACACGGTGCTGGAAGAGGGTGAGCGTTTCAAAATGAAGCGCATCGAAGTCAAACCCGGTGCCACACTTTCATTACAAATGCACCATCACCGCAGTGAGCATTGGATTGTCGTCAACGGCATGGCGCGCGTCACCAATGGCGACAAGGTTTTTTTATTGAATACCAATGAATCCACCTTCATACCCGCTGGGCATATGCACCGCCTGGAAAATCCCGGCGTGATTAACCTCGTCATGATCGAAGTGCAAAGCGGCGATTACCTGGGTGAAGACGACATCGTCCGCGCAGAAGACCACTATGGGCGTTGCTGATATGGACTTGAGTTGCTTTAAAGCCTACGACATTCGCGGCCAAGTGCCCGCGCAGCTGGATGCCGAACTCGCCTATCTCATCGGGCGGGCGTTTGTGGATGAAATCAATCCCGGTACCGTCGTCGTCGGATATGACGTGCGTCTCGAAAGCCCCATGCTGGCCGAAGCGCTGATGCGCGGCATAACCGAGGCGGGCGCTGATGTCATCGACATCGGCCTGTGTGGCACCGAAGAAGTCTATTTCCAGACCTTCCACTGCGAGGCGCAAGGCGTGGGCGGCGGCATCATGGTCACAGCCAGCCATAACCCCAAAGGCTACAACGGCATGAAGCTCGTGCGCGAAGGCGCGCGCCCGGTGAGTGGCGACACCGGCCTGTTCGCCATCCGCGACCGTGCTGCTTTACTCCCCTCCCCCCTAGCGGGGGAGGGGCTGGGGGAGAGGGGAATTGGTTATCACGGCAAAATCACCACCGACACCAACAAAGCCGCCTACATCCAACACCTGCTCGGCTACATAGACCACCGCGCCCTCAAACCGCTCAAAATCGTCGCCGATCCCGGCAATGGCGGTGCCGGGCCAGTCATGCGGCTGCTGGAAAAACATCTGCCCTTCGATATTCACTACATTCACGAACAGCCCGACGGCAACTTCCCAAACGGCGTACCCAACCCGCTCTTGCCCGAAATGCGAAGTGCCACATCACAGGCAGTGATCGAGCAAGGCGCCGACATCGGTATCGCCTGGGATGGCGACTTTGATCGCTGCTTTTTGTTCGATGCCAAAGGGCGATTCATCGAAGGTTATTACCTGGTTGGTTTGTTGGCCGAAACCCTGCTGGCCAAATATCCGGGTGAAAAAATCATTCACGACCCACGCCTGACCTGGAACACAATTGAGCAAGTCAAGCAAGTTGGCGGCATCCCCATCCAGTCCAAAACCGGCCACGCCTTCATCAAGCAAATCATGCGCGAGCAAGATGCCATTTACGGCGGCGAGATGAGCGCGCATCACTACTTCCGCGATTTTGCCTATTGCGATTCCGGCATGATCCCTTGGCTACTCATCACCGAACTCATGAGCAAAACCGGTAAAACGCTTGCCGAATTGGTCGATGAACGCATGGCCGCCTATCCCTGCAGCGGCGAAATCAATTATCGCGTCGACGATGTGCAGGGCACCATTGACCGTGTATTGGCACACTTCTCCCCGATGAACCCCAAAATGGACCGCACTGACGGGGTAAGTGTGGAATTCGACGATTGGCGGTTTAATTTGAGAGGTTCGAATACGGAGCCATTGCTGCGACTGAATGTGGAAGCTCGCCGAAACTCAGGATTGGTCAATGAGAAAGTTTTGGCCTTGGAAGTATTAATACACGGCTAGACACCAAGTTAATTATTGATCCCGCCCAATTTATTCATGAGATCTTTTACTCACACCCTTTCGAAGATCCTTGCTTCGTTAGGCTCAACACGAATGGCTCTCAAGTCTTATTTCGGTTTAAATCGTGCTGGAGCAATAGGTATTCGGCCTTCAAGATCAGGATGTAATTTATGAGTGACCTGAATTTTTACCGCGCATTTGAAGATAGACACCGTGGTTCACGATCTCTGATTAAAGAACGTTTACAGGTTTATGTACCTTTCTTGGTGTCATTGCTCAAAATATATCCGCAGAGTCCAGTGATTGATTTAGGCTGTGGCCGTGGCGAGTGGCTAGAGTTGGTCAATGAATATGGGTTTGTAGCTTATGGCGTTGATATGGATGACGGGATGCTGGCATCCTGTCATGAGTTGGGTTTGCACGCCGAAAATAAAGATCTTATTGCCGCATTGCGTGATTTGCCGGATGAAAGCCAAACGGTGGTTTCTGCTTTTCACGTGGTGGAACACATTCCCTTTGAAACCCTGATGGAATTGGTGCGTGAAGCATTTCGGGTGCTAAAACCCGCAGGTCTGTTGATTCTTGAAACACCTAATCCGGAAAATATTTCGGTAGGTACTACGAATTTCTACCTCGATCCGACTCATGAGCGTCCGATACCACCCGCATTACTTTCCTTTTTACCCGAGTACACGGGGTTTTATCGCACTAAAGTTTTACGGTTGCAGGAACCAGAATCGCTGAGAGAGAAAACGGATGTTGTTTTGATGGATGTCTTAGCTGGGGTCAGCCCAGATTATTCGGTTGTTGCCCAAAAATCGGGAAGGCAATCTGAGATTGATCTATTTAATCCTGATTTTGAATTTGAATATGGCCTGAATCTTGGCAATTTGGCCAGCCGCTATGATGCGTCGCTTGCAACACGGTTCTCTGAGATTGAATCACTAAGCCGCTCTGCATTAACGCAAGCCAATATCGCGATCGAGCAAGCTGCGCATGCCGAGGCTCAAGCTGCGCATGCCAACGAACGTGCCAATCACGCTGAAGCTCATGCCCAAGTTATTAATCAACACTATCAAGCCGTCGTTTGTAGTCGATCGTGGAAGCTGACTAAATCATTGCGGCTTGCGGGCAAATTCGCCCGCTGGTTCGTGCGTGGAAGCATTGCCTGGTTAACCTTTAAGCCGGGTAGCCGTCCGCGCCGGATGATTCGCTCCGCTCTGATCAAAACCATGGCCACCGTTCAAACCCGCCCCCGCTTAAAACGATTTGTACTTAAGGTATTAAATCGGTTTCCGCGTCTTAAGCAGCGTTTATGGAGCATTCGTTTTCAAAACACCCCAATATCGCTGCCTATTGCAACACCAACTATCCAACCGCACGAAGCTGATCTATCGCCCCGCGCGCGACAAATCTACCTGGACCTGAAAACAGCCATGGAAAAACACAACAAGGAGGGCGTTTGATGCGGATTGTGATTGATATGCAAGGCGCGCAAGCATCTAATCGCCTTCGAGGTATTGGCCGCTACTCGCTCTCACTTGCTTTGGCTATGGCGCGTAACCGGGGTGACCATGATCTACATATTGCGCTGAACGGGCTGTTTCAAAACACTATCGAGCCTATTCGAGAAGCATTCAATGGCCTGATTCCAAAAGAAAATATCCATGTATGGCAGGCCGTTGGTCCGGTCGCTGAGCTTGACACAAATAACGCCGCGCGCCGCCGGTCGGCTCAACTAATGCGTGAAGCCTTTCTGGCCAGTCTTAAACCGGATGTGGTGCATGTCACCAGTTTATTCGAGGGATTGGTTGATGATGCCATCACCAGTATTGCTCTTTTTGGTCAGGACATTCCTACTGCCGTTACACTCTATGACTTAATCCCCTACATCCACCCTAAGCCCTACCTTGAAAACCCAACCGTGGAAAAATGGTATCAGGCAAAAATTGAGCATCTGCGCCGCGCCCATCTGTGGCTTGCTATTTCGGATTCATCTCGCCGCGAAGGTATTAAACATCTCGGCCTACCCGAAGAGTGGGTCATCAATATATCCAGTGACGTGGACGCTCACTTTAAGCCAATGGAAATTTCTCCCGATGAAGAGCAAAGCATCAGGCAGAAATATGGCTTGCCCCGGCCTTTCGTGATGTACACGGGCGGAATTGACTACCCCAATAACATAGAGGGCTTGATTCGCGCCTATGCCAGGTTGCCGCAACAACTTCGCAGAGATCATCAGTTAGCTATCGTGTGTTCCGTGCAGCCTGAACAGAGGGCCATGCTGGAGCGCCTAGCCAAGGAGCAGGGCCTTGATAACGGTGAACTGGCACTCACGGGCTTTGTTCCAGATGAAGATTTGCTTGCGCTTTATAATCTTTGCGCATTGTTTGTGTTTCCCACATGGCACGAGGGCTTTGGTTTACCCGCGCTTGAGGCGATGCGTTGCGGTGCGCCGGTGATTGGTGCGAACACGTCGAGTATTCCGGAGGTCATTGGTTGGCAAGAGGCACTTTTTGACCCCCATTCTGACGAGGGAATGACTGCAGCGATTCAGCGTGGCCTCACGGATGAAGGTTTTCGTAACCAACTGGTTCGCCACAGCCAAACTCAGGCTGAACATTTTTCTTGGGATGAAAGCGCTCGACGCGCCTTAGATGCCATGCAACGCCTTCATTCAAACATGAAGCCTCAGAATGCCGAAACCAATCAAAACCTCGCGCAACGGTACCGACCAAAGCTGGCCTATATATCGCCGTTGCCGCCGGAACGATCGGGTATTGCCGACTACAGTGCTGAATTGCTCCCAGCGTTGGCAAATTTTTATGAAATTGAAGTGATTGTTGACCAGACAGACGTCAAGGATCGCTGGATCAAGGAACACTGCCCCATACGCTCCGTGAACTGGTTTAAAGAAAATCATCACCAATTCGACAGGGTCATGTACCACTTCGGCAACTCTCACTTTCACCAACACATGTTCCCTTTGCTGGATAGTGTTCCGGGGGTGGTTGTATTGCATGACTTTTTCCTTTCGCACCTCCAGGCTTACCGCGATATGCATGGTGTCGCACCACATGCTTGGGCTCAGGCTTTATATTCAAGCCATGGTTATCATGCGGTCAAGGATCGCTACACGGCCAGCGATACTGCGGATGTCGTTTGGCATTATCCGGCCAATTTGCCGGCACTACAGCGTGCACATGGTGTCATCGTTCATGGTGTGTATTCACAGAAACTTGCGACTCAGTGGTATGGCCCTAATGCTGCGGCGGACTGGCGTGTCATCCCGCACCTGCGTGTTCCCGCTGAGCCTTTAAATCGGGGGGCAATACGCCATCAACTGGGGTTCGAGCCTGATGACCTGATCATCTGCTCTTTTGGTCTGCTGGGCCCCACCAAGCTAAACCATCGGCTACTGCAAGCCTTTTTGTCCTCCCCGCTGATTGGCAACCCCAAGGTGCAGCTTGTATTTGTGGGTGAAAACCACAGTGGAGAATACGGCCAAGACTTGCTCCAAACCATTAGCGGCAGTGAATACGCCAAGCGAATTCGCATCACGGGATGGACGGATACGGAAACCTTCCGTGCTTATCTCGCAACCTCTGACATTGCAGTTCAGTTACGCACATTATCGCGCGGGGAAACATCCGGCACGGTTCTGGACTGCATGAATTATGGTTTGCCTACCATTGTTAACACACATGGCAGCATGGCTGACTTGGATGAAAATGGCGTATGGATGTTGCCAGACGACTTTGATGACGAGGATTTAGTTGCTGCCCTGACCACACTTGCGAATGACCGCGAATTAAGACAACAACTGGGTTCTAAAGCTCTGGCTATTGTGCGCACCAAACACGCGCCACAAGCCTGCGCCCAAATGTACTTTGAAGCTATTGAGCAAAGTTATGATCATGCTCAATTAGGATTGCCTGGTCTTCTTTCAGAAATAGCAAAAAACCATATGCAGGATCAAAAACTTGCGTCACTGGCATCCTGCCTAGCCGAGAACTTCCCACCATCGCCACTAAAAAAACAATTGTTAGTCGATATCTCAGCGTTGGTGATATCCGATCTTAAGACAGGCATTCAGCGTCTCGTGCGCTCTATTTTGAAGGAATGGTTGGAGAACCCTCCGCAAGGATTCCGGGTGGAGCCCGTCTATGCCACCGAACATTCACGGGGTTACCACTATGCACGCCGGTTTACCAGTCGTTTTTTGGGAATGCCAGACGACTGGGCGCAGGA
>NZ_DAIESY010000120.1:0-30604 GCF_027346185.1 Halothiobacillus sp. | reverse complement strand
CTGAAAGCTGCGGCAACCGCGCACATGCAAGCACTGGAACAAGACCCGGAGCGCGTTAAAAAGTACTTCCAGGATCCACGCGTGAAATACGCCGCATGAAAATCATGAAACTTCAAACTTCACTTGGCCGGATCAATATTTTATTCGGGCAATGGCCTGTAACCCTTGCCGCTATTATTCATCAATCGAATGAATGCCCCAAAGCTTTTCCGGTAATTTCCGCCAGATCCGCTGAACATTCAGGTCGATCATGGATTTTTTTCAATGCCGCACACATCAACGTCGCCCGGTTCCCGTCAAATCGCTTCCAGGTATTGAATACTGAGGCCATGCGAGCGGCAATCTGAGGATTCATGGCATCGAGCTCGATGATACGATCTGCCGCCCATTGATAACCCGATCCGCAACTATCGTGGAAACGCAACGGATTGGTTCGCGCAAAACTACCAATCAGGGCGCGAACACGATTTGGGTTCTTGATGGAGAACGTCGGGTGTGCCATCAGATCCTGTACGCGAGCCAATGCACCCGCATCACTGCGTTGCGCCTGTAGTGCAAACCATTTATCCATAACCAGCGGATCATGCCGCCAACGCGCCTCGAACGCTGTCAAAACATGATCAAACTCCTCAGAGTCGCTCACACTCAATGCAGTCAATGCATTGAAGGATTCGGTCATATTATCGGCATGATCGAACTGTTCTTTAGCCAATTGCGTCCAGGCCGAGCGATTCAAACTGCACAGATAGGATAAAACCTGTCGACGCAACTGCCGCTGTCCCGCGGCATGGGATTCGAAGCGGTACGCACCTTGCTGAGCGTGGCTCTGGTATATCAACTGCAACGTCGATTCCCATTCCGCAGTCAGTTGCTGACGCAGCCGCACGCGCTCATGATGAATCCATTCGACGGGCGTGTCGTGATCAAACTGATCAGCCAGATAATTCTCGCTGGGTAATGCGATGCACTCGGCCACAAACATCGGATCCTGTTCCGCCTCAAGCAGCAACTGCCCGAACGCCTTCGAGAGATCTTCGGGCAAGGCATCCTCACCGACCGAACCGACATCCATTGCCACCTTGATGCGACTCACCAGGCACCGCTGGATACGCCGCTGGAAGGCATCCCAACGGTTGAATGCATCGGTATCGGCACGGCTCAGCACGCCAAGCGCCTCATCGGAGTAATCGTATTGAACCTCCACCGGCGCGGTGAAGCCACGATTGAGTGAAGGTACAAGCAAATCGGCGTCTTTTTTCTCGATCGAAAACGTCCATGACTGTGATGATTGTTCCACAATCAGGATGTGCTCAGCCTTGCCATCGAGCAATACGGGCTCCCCCGCTTCGTCAAACAAGGCAAAACCAAAGGGCAACATGTAGGGATGCCCATTGGCGGACTCTGGCACCACCTGCTCGATACTCAGAATGTATTGGCCTTCGAGATATTCATCGCGCACAAGCAGCTTTGGCGTACCCGCCACGTCGTACCACTGACGGAATTCGGTCAGATCGAGATCACTGACTTCGGCCATGCAGGAAACAAAATCCTCGATGGTGACCGCCTGACCGTCAAAACGATCGAAATACAGATCTGTACCCTGACGGAAGGTTTCTGCACCCAGCAAATTGCGCAGCATGCGCACCACTTCCGCGCCCTTGTTGTATACAGTCGAAGTGTAGAAATTGTTGATTTCACGATAGGCCTTGGGCTGCACCGGATGCGCCTGCGGGCCCGCATCTTCGGCGAACTGGACTTGCCGCAGTAAATTTACGTCGGCGATACGCTTGACGGCGCGCGATCCCATATCGGCAGAAAACTCCTGATCGCGGAAGACGGTGAAACCTTCCTTGAGCGAAAGCTGGAACCAATCCCGACAGGTCACGCGGTTACCCGACCAGTTATGGAAATATTCGTGCGCCACCACCGATTCAATACCGGCGTAATCGCCATCGGTGGCGGTATCCGGCTTGGCCAGAACGTAACGCGAGTTGAAGATATTCAATCCCTTGTTTTCCATCGCGCCCATATTGAAGTCGTCAACAGCCACGATATTGAAGACATCCAGATCGTATTCGCGACCATAAACCTGCTCATCCCAACGCATCGCATGCTTGAGCGACGCCATGGCGTGGTCACAGCGGTCGGCATTATGCGCTTCGACATAGATGCCCAGTTCAACGGTTTTGCCAGACAGAGTGACGAATTCGTCCGTGATTCGTGTCAAGTTACCGGCCACCAGCGCGAACAGATACGAAGGCTTGGGATGCGGATCCACCCAGCGCGCCATGTGTTTGCCATCCGCGCATTTTTCGGCAGCGACAGGGTTGCCGTTCGACAACAGGACAGGATAAAGATCGGCTTCGGCAATCAAGGTCACGGTGTAGCGGGAAAGTACATCCGGCCGATCGATAAAATAGGTGATTCGACGAAAACCTTCCGGCTCGCATTGGGTGCAGAAATTCCCGGCCGATTGATACAGCCCCTCCAGAGCGGTATTGGAAGCAGGATCAATCCGGTTTTCGATCACAACATGAGCTTCATCCGGCACATCGGGGATGGTGAGCCTCGTCTCGGTCAAGACATATTGATTTTCCGTCAGCGCGCGTTCATCGACCTGCACGTTCAGCAGGGTCATGTGTTCACCATTGAGCACCAACGCACGATCATGGTCCCCATTGCGGCGAATCTTCATCTGTGAACGCACATGGGTCTGGCTGGGCGAAAGATCAAAGGTTAGGTCGACCGTATCAATCAAAAAATCCGGCGGGGTGTAGTCTTCAAGGCGAATTTCAACGGTGCGCTGTTCAGCGGTGGACATAAATAATTCTCGTTCTGATTGAATTCAAAAAAACGCTTGATCATGAGCAAAACACGCCGAGCGTATTGCATGGCAACCAAGTATCGAGGAAGAGTATAAACGCAATAAACAGCCTAGGGAGCCTCTGCACGAATCGATAGCGCCTCTGCGGGATCGCCAAGGGTGCAAATGCAAGGCGCGGCACGAAGGGGATGGCCGTCGCCATTCGCAAGTGGCGCAAGGCTTCAGTTGGGCCCTTGGCGACCCGACCGGTGTTTGATCAAAGCACTGATGCATTCCTTGCGGCATAATGTCAGCTCGTTTGTGGAGGAAATCATGTTTTTTCGTCAATTATCTGTCTACCGTCTCGAATCCGAATGCCCGGACTTTTCTACCCTGAATACCGCATTGAAAGAACACCCCTTCTCCCCGACACGACCGCAACAGGCCGAATCGGTCGGCTGGCTAACTGCCATTGGCGAACAGTATGTACACGAGACCGATGGTGCCGCGCGCATCGTGTTGCAGCGTGAAGAGCGCAGCGTGCCTTCTTCGGTCGTCCGTGACGAGGCTGATCAACGGCTGCTCGCCCGGGCGGGCACCGCCGATGAGCCCAGCAAAGCGGAAAAGAGTGCCATGCGTGATGCCGTTTTGCTGGAACTGCTCCCTCAGGCCTTCCCACGGCAAGCAAACACTCAAACCATCATTGATAGCAAGAACCAGCAGGTGTGGTTCGATACACTCACGGCAACCAAGATCGAACAAACCTGCAATCAACTGCGCGAACAGATCGGTCAATGGCGCATGGTGCCTTTGTTCGGCCCGCAGGATATTTCCGCCCATCTGGCCTCATGGCTGCTTGGTACGCCGCCCACCGGATTTGAAATCGGTGAAGGTGCCAAGCTGGTCGATTTGCGGGAAGGTGGCAGCGTGACCGTAGCGAAGCTGGCACTGCCGGATCCGCACGTCGTCGCTCATTTGCACGAAGGCATGAAAGTCGATCAACTTGAGTTGATCTGGCGCGAGCAAATCCGGTTTACCTTGCGTGCCGATGGCGGTCTGGCGAAAATCAAGCCGACTGAACTTCTGGACACAAATGACTCAGGGGAAATGATTGACGATGCCGACCAGCAACTCGATGCCGATCAACGCCTGATGGTGGGCGCGCTGCGTCAACTGATTCAGGATCTGGCGAATGTGCTGAAAGACGGCACAGCATCAAACACGAAATAACAAACCAATAAATAATGAACAATTATTGCGCACAGAACAGGAAGACCCAATGACCACGCCTGAAGCCACGCTCACCGCCATCAGCCCCGTCGATGGCCGATATGCCCGCCAAACCGAGCCATTACGAGCCTTTTTCAGTGAATTTGCCCTGATCAAGTACCGCGTCCTTGTCGAAATCGAATGGTTCAAAGCCTTGAGCGCCCACCCAGGTATCAGCGAGGTCCCTGCACTCTCGCAGGCGGCGCGTCAACACCTCGATGAAATCGCAGAGCAGTTCTCCATCGCGGATGCCGAACGCGTCAAAACCATCGAACGCACCACCAACCACGATGTCAAAGCCGTCGAGTACTTTCTCAAAGAACAGGTGGCCGATTTTGCCGAATTGCGCGACTTGAGCGAGTTCTTCCACTTTGCCTGCACGTCCGAGGATATCAATAACCTCGCCTACGGGCTGATGCTCAAGGGCGCGCGCAGCGAAGTTCTGTTGCCAGTCATGGATGAAATCATCGCCGACCTGCGCACCAAGGCCCATGCCTGGGCGCACATTCCGCTGCTGTCCCGCACGCATGGCCAACCCGCCTCACCCAGCACCATCGGCAAGGAAATCGCCAACGTACTGGCACGACTGATGCGTCAGCGCGAGCAGGTCGAAGCCATCCAACTCTTTGGCAAGATCAACGGCGCAGTGGGCAATTTCAACGCGCATCTGGCCGCGTATCCCGAAGTCGACTGGCCTGCGTTATCCGAACACTTTATCCGTTCGCTGGGGTTGACACCGAACCCGTACACCATCCAGATCGAACCGCACGACTACATTGCCGAGCTGTTTGACGCCATCGCGCGCTTCAACACCATCTTGATCGACTTTGCGCGCGATATCTGGGGCTCGATTGCCCTGGGGCATTTCAAACAACGGGTGGTGGCTGGCGAAATCGGTTCCTCCACGATGCCGCACAAGGTCAATCCGATCGATTTTGAAAATGCCGAGGGTAACCTGGGTGTCGCGAACGCCCTGCTCACGCATTTGGCGCAGAAACTGCCCATCAGCCGCTGGCAACGTGACCTGACCGATTCCACCGTTCTGCGCACGCTTGGTGTCGGCCTGGCACACAGCCTGATCGCCTACCGTTCATTGCTCAAAGGGCTGGGCAAACTGGAAGTCGACGAGGCGCGCCTGCGGGCCGAACTGGATCAGAACTGGGTCATTCTGGGTGAAGCCATTCAGACGGTGATGCGACGCTATGGCATGGAAAATCCCTACGAACAACTCAAGGCCCTGACCCGCGGGCAAACCGTCGATGCCAAAGCCATGCGGGTATTCATCCAGCAACTTGACGGCATCCCGGATGAAGCAAAGGAACGGCTGATTGCCATGACACCGGCCGACTACACGGGCAACGCGGCCGAAATGGCTGTGAAGATCTAACCGATACGCCGCCATGACGCTACCCGCCGACTGGATCACCCATCTCCAAAAAACGCCACTACCCGTGCGCGCTGAAGTGCATCGACGGTTGACGGCGGTGCTGCAACGGGATGAAATCGATCAGGGCGAGTTGGTGGGGTGGCTGCGACGCGATCCAGGTGCCTGTGGTTTTGTCATGGGGTCTGCCGCCCGGGTACAACGGGCAAAGCAACGTGATGCGCCGCACAGTCTGGATCATGCATTGTCTTTGCTGGGAGACACGTGGAGCCGGCAACAGATTCCCAAATTGCCCATCCTTGAAGAAACCATTACGGACGAACTGCAATTGGCAGGTTATCTCGTCGCCGTTGCACGTAGTCTGCATGCCGCGCGCCACGCAGAAAGCTGGTTGGTCGAACTGCGTGATACCAGCTACGAAATCGTGGTGGTCGCCACCCTGCTCCACAATTTTGTCGAGTTGGCGCTGTGGCGCGATGCACCCGACATCATGCGTTCTGCCCTGATTCAGGTTCGGGAACACCAGACCGACACCTTGGGGCATGCCGTAGGCAATGCATATTGATGGCGCATCTTCATACATTCTGGCGGTTTTGAGGTAATCCTTCCCGCTGGGCCAATGCCCATTGAATGTGCCGATCCAGTTGATCACTGACCTGCCCGCGTCGTGCCTGCAACGCTGCCACAGCCGGTGTGTCATCAGGCTGCTTACGCAACAGATTCCCCATGGCCACGGCCACATTACGCAACCAGCGCTGCCAACCGATCCGACGAATCGCCATGCCTTCGGTTTTGTGCAAAAAGGTCGGCTCATCCCACAGAAACAATTCAATCAGACCCGGTGCGTCCAAACCGTGGCGCGCACGAAAATCGGCATCGGCCGCCACACGAGCAAATCGATTCCAAGGGCAAACCAACTGGCAGTCATCACAGCCATAAATCCGATTCCCCATTGCTGCGCGCAATTCCAGCGGGATGTCGTCTTTTGATTCGATGGTGAGATAAGAAATACAGCGGCGCGCATCCACCACGCCGTCAGCGACGATGGCCTGTGTCGGGCAAACCGTGATGCAGGCGGTACACGATCCACAGCAAGATTCAACAGGGTCATCGATCGGCAGGTCGAAATCGATAAACAACTCACCCAGAAAAAACCAGGAACCCGCATCACGATTCAACACCAGCGAGTGCTTACCTTTCCAGCCAATACCGGCTTTTTCGGCTAAACCTGTCTCATAAACCGGCGCCGAATCCACAAAAGCACGAAAACCGAACGGGCCGATTGCATCTGTGATTCGTTCGGCAAGCCGTTGCAGATTTTTGCGCAACACCTTGTGATAATCGCGCCCCAGCGCATAACGGGAAACATAACCCAGTTCGGAATCATGCAGCACATCACGGGGGCCACGCGCATCGGGTGGCAGGTAATTTTTGCGCACGCAAAGAATGCGCAACGTTTTGGGCACTAATTCATGCGGCCGCAATCGGGTTAAACCGTATTTGGCCATATAGTCCATCGTGCCGTGATAATTTTGTTCAATCCAATGAATATAGCCTGCTTCATACCGGGATAAATCCGTATCGGTCACGCGCAGATCATCAAAGTCAAACTTAATGGCCCAATCTTTGATTTGCGCTTTGAGTTCAACCGGATCTAACACCGCGCCACTCCATCAGATGCGTTCGGCTAAAAGCATCCCGCCTCGTGCGGCCGCTATGCAGACAACCACAGTCAATGCGATATACAAACTTGCCATAAACCATTGATTTCTATCAATTAATGTGAGCGAGTCAATAGAAAAGGTAGACATGGTGGTAAACGCGCCCAGAAAACCCGTCAAAATCGCGACGCGATACTCAGGGGCAATATGAAATTTCTGCAGTAAATACACCCCCAGAAAACCCATCAACGCCGAACCCAAGACGTTCACAGTGAGCGTACCATAAGGAAATGCTCGCCCAAGATAGTGCGTTATCCAGTTGATCATCGCAAAACGTGCCATGGCACCAAACGAACCGGCCAAAGCGATCAGTAAATATATTTTCATTGTTCACCCTTTTTTCTGATGAGCCTGTACTCAGACATACGGTTGTGTTGCACATCTGAAGTCGATTCAGAATAATATAATTATCTAATATATTGATTTTATTGACAATCATTTACTCAACTGCTAATGCTTAGGTATTCTAACAAAGTTACAGGAGATAGGCGCCATGAAACCCAGTAAGCACTTAAACACCTTGATTGCTTTTGTCCCGATTGCTTTTGTTTTGTTTGTCAGTCTGTGTGCTGTATCTGCTACAACCCACGCGGACGAAGTTAAGCAAAAACTGCGGGTCAATATTACACGCGATCTGCCTTCCATCACCGTCATGGACCATGGCAAGCCTGTTGTCATCGAACGCAATCAGGATCCTGATCACACGGTGACCGCCGAGTACGCGAAAACCAGTCGAGATTGCCCCCCGTTCTGCATTCAGCCCATGCAGTTGCTGCCAGGCGTACACACCATCGGTGAACTGGAAATGATTCAATTTTTGAAAAAGAAAGCCGAGGGTGACAAGACGATTGAAATCATCGACTCCCGCACACCCGATTGGTACCGCAATGGTACGATACCCAGTGCAGTCAATATCCCATGGACACAAATCTACCGGGGTGCCTCCACGTACGAACCGCTTGTGGTCGAATCACTGCTGACGGATAAATTCAACGCCAAAGTCAGCGATGGCATATGGGATTTTCGGGGTGCCAAGACCTTGGTTCTGTTCTGCAACGGCCCCTGGTGTGGACAATCGCCCACCAACATCAAGGAATTGGTAAGCATGGGCTATCCTGCCGATAAAATTTATTGGTACCGCGGTGGCATGCAGTCTTGGAGCAATCTGGGTTTGACGACCATTCAACCGCCACAGTAACCCTGAACGTCGGCGAACATAGGTCCAAACCCATCCTAAATCTCAATCTTTGAACCGTGCCCGAATTGTATCGATCAAATGGGCGCCCGCTTTGCCGGCCGCAAATCCTGCAGTGTAGGCCAGACGGATATCCGTTTCATCGGCGACGGCATCAATCGTGCGCAAAGCACGGAGCATCGGATGACTGGCTATCTGTGGTTCAGGAAGCCACGCAAAACCCAGCCCCGACTCGATCAGGCCGATTGCAGTGTGTAAATGGTCGACCGAAAAGCGCTGCTCGGCAGATAACCAGCTCCCATTGGCCAATCGTCCCGGTGCTGAGTCACGAATGACGATTTGCCGGTATCTGCGCAGATCTGCATCGCTGACCGGATCGGCCTGCTGGGCAAGAGGATGCGTGCGTGCCGCGCAAGGGACAAGTTTCAGGCAGTCGAGCGATTCCATCAACAGCCCCGTGACAGCCTCGGTTCCAATGTACAGCCCGATTGCACCGGATTTCATCATAGCCGGACCGCCCCCCAAAACCGTTTCGTAGAGTTCGATACGTGTTTGTGGGTAACGCTCGGCGTGCACCGTTAACACCGCTTGGATCGGTGCAAACGGAACAATTTGGTCGATGGCAATACTCAAGGTTGGCTCAACACCTTGTGTCAGTTTGTTCGCCAAGGCCTGTGCGCCATCGAGATCACGCAGCACCGGTCGCATACGGCAGGTCAGCCGCTGACCGATCTCAGTGAGTATCAGCCGCCGCCCCTGATAAGCCACCAGAGGCAAGCCGACCTGAACCTCAAGCTGTTTGATGGCATGGCTGAGTGTTGATGGTGTCCGATGGAAATGATCCGCCGCCGCCTGCAAACCACCTAAATCAATCACCCCGATCAGCCAACGCCAGGGCCTCAGATCATCCATACCCACCTCATTTCGAATTATTCGAAGCTTTTTTGAAATTAATTTCGATATTAACAAAAAAATACGCGAGTAAAATTTCATTGGTAAACAGCAGATTCAAGCCAGGAGTAACGATGAACACATTCCATATTCGATACGCACAACCCACCGAAGATGGCGCCGGGGTCAAAATTCGCCGCATCAGCGAATTCACCGGAGCGATCGACCCATTTCTGATGGTCGATGAACTCAAATCCACCATTAAGGATGACTACATCGGCGGATTCCCACCGCACCCGCACCGGGGGTTCGAAACACTCACCTACTTGCTGCACGGCGGACTTCAGCATCGCGACTCTGAAGGGCATCAAGGTGGCGTGAGTAGGGGTGGTGCCCAATGGATGCGTGCGGGTAGTGGTGTTGTTCACTCGGAAATGCCGACAACCGACAGTGACGGGTTGCATGGCTTTCAGGTGTGGATCAACCTGCCTGCCACACTCAAAATGAGTACACCCGCTTACCGGGACGTCCAGGCGACCGAAATTCCAAAGGTCTCATTCACGGGGGGTGAAGCCCGCCTGATTGCCGATCGGTGGCAATTCAACGGCACATCGGGTGACGGTGCCATGCCCACCTTGGGTGATGGCGCAGGCATGGCTGATGTCCGCCTGAATGCAGGCGCGACAGTCGAAGTAAAACTGCCCGTGGGGTACCGACTGATGGCTTATGTCTATGCCGGCGTGGTGTCGGCATCGCGACAGGAAACTGGTGTACAAGGTAAGGCAGAAAACGGTGGGTTGATGGTATTCGACAGGGATGAACAGACCTTCAGGCTGCACAGTGAGACAGCAAGCGGATTGCTGCTCCTCTCCGGCAAGCCGCTCGACGAACCCATCGCCCATCGTGGTCCGTTCGTAATGAATACGGCTGCCGAACTTCAGCAAGCTATATTCGATTATCAATCCGGGGCCATGGGGCGGCTAAATCCATGAAACCATGACCAAGATCGAAATCACCAACGTATTTAACCCAAAACCGAATTGAGGATAGTGCACATGGATACTTTAACTGCCATTCACCAACGCTTCTCTGCTAACCGGTTCGATCAGAATCGTCCAGTTGCAGCCGAACTACTCGATCAATTGATTGATGCGGCTCGGCAGGCACCCAGTGCGTTCAATCTGCAACAGACAAGGTTCTTTGCTGTTCAGGATCTTGAAGCACGCAAGGTGCTGCGCGGTATTGCCTACAATCAAGCAAAAGTTGAGGAAGCGCCGTTGGTTATCGTGGTACTGGGAGATTTGAAAGCACACGAGCAGTACGAGGAAATCGCCAACGCAGACGAGCAGGCTGGCATTTATGATCAGAGAATGGCCGAATACTTCACAAATGCTGTGAAAACAGGGTACGCGGACTCGTCACGAGCGCATGACGAAGCAATTCGCTCCGGCTCTCTGGCCGCGATGAATCTGATGAACGCGGCGACTTCGCTTGGATTGGTTACGGGTCCGATGATCGGATTCGATCAGGAAAAATTCCGTAAGGCCTTTGATATATCGGATCGATACCTGCCGGTCATCATGATCACCGTCGGGTACAACGCCCCCGGCAACTGGCCACACAAGACACGTCACACGGTTGAAAAACTGCTTGAACGCAATGGTCAGCCCGGACGGAAAAACGCCTTTTCTACATAAACGGGCATCCAGTTGGGACTTCTTTTCCAGAGGTCTCAGGGTTACCCCAGCGGCATCACCATCCAACAACCATGATGATATGCACATGATTGGATCCATCAACAAACAATCAATACCACGCAACCATGAAGTGGTTTCGCCACTCTTTGCAGCGTACCGCTTCATTTTCTTGCAGTAACTCACCAGCGCCGTGCATTCCCAGCAACACAAAACCAGCCAATTCTATAAATAAGTTATTATTATCAACATATTATAATGATGTTTACTTTGTAAACTTTTGGTTACAGTTGATTAACCAATTGTTCCTTTTTTTGTCACCCCAACCATCCTAACCTTGCTACGTACCTCAGGCAGGAGAACGCAGCATGAACACTTCCCCCTTCAACCATCACGCATCCGTCCTGAAACGGATCGTCCTGCTCGGTATTGCTGGCGTCAGTTTAGGATTGGGTGGCTGCGCGGTTTATCCCGCAGGTTACGGTTATGGCTACACCAGCGAAACTGTCGTTACCGGCCCGGTGGTTCGTTACGAAGCGCCACCGCCACGCGTGGCAGTCGTGGGAGTCACGCCTTTTTCAGGTGCGATTTGGATCCCCAGCAACCGGGTGTGGCGTGATCGATGGTACTCACATCGTGACCACTGGGCGCACCCACCCCATCCTCGGGCAGAGTGGGGGCACGGACGCTGGCATCATCGTGATAACGACGACTGGCGCCAGCGTGATGGACGTTGGCATTAATCACCAGATCCCCTCCCTACTCAATCAACAGGAAGGAAAGCAAAATGAACCAAGCACACAATCAAAATAAAACATCGGTACAGCGTTTACGCAAAATCGGGCTTATGACCGGTTTGTTGCTCGGTGCTCTTGGCATCAGCGGCTATGCCGCAGCCGCCCCAGCTGAGATCGTGCTGGCACCGGGTTATTCGGCTGGAATCTTTATTGGAATAAATCAAGGTCGACCGATGCCTCCGCCCCATCACGAAATGATCGGACGAGCACCATTTCATGACGCCCTCTGGGTTCCGGGGCACTGGGAATGGCGCAATCGCTGGGTATGGTATCGAGGCCAGTGGGCGCATCGTCATCACAACTACCGTGAGCGGGCGTACTGGGCGCCACGGTATCCAATGTACCGCGAGGATCGGGACGACAGACGGTACGATGAGCATCGCCACGATCATGGCCCCGGTCGGTATGATGATGATTAACACGGCTACCGTCGCTGATTTATGACGAAACAATCCGCAAGACTGAACCACATCAAGCAAAAACCGGACTAAACTCCGCTCCGACATTGCAGAAATTCAACTCGATGTCGGTTTGGCAAATTACCTCTGGCTAATTTTTCCGGCAACAAAAGGAAATTTTTTTGCGCAATCGGTCCGCAACATTTTCATCAGTCAACCACACGCTACATGTCAAAAGCGTGCTTTTGGCTTTGGTAATGGCATTTGGCCCGTTTGGATTCTCTAACGTTTATGCGAATTCGTTTGATGATCCCTTCGGGGTGAACACCCACCTGCCCGAGCACCCGGGTAGAGAGGCCGCACAACTGGCTGATTTCTATACCATCCCCGCCCCGACGACCGTTCAGAAGCAACAAATAGACACAGGGCACGAATACTCACTTGCCGAACTGACCACGCTTGCCCTGTCGAACAATCCCCAGACCCACTCGGCGTGGGCCAGTTTGCGTGCACAAGCGGCTAGTGTGGGTATCTTAGAAGCAGCTTGGCTGCCCAAATTGACATTGAATGCCACGGCGCAGCAGGCTCAATCGACCACATCCACCGGTTTTAGTATCCCGACTCAGCGGATATTTGCGCCTAATCTGAGCTTGTCCTGGTTGCTGTACGATTTCGGCCAGCGCGAAGCAGGCATCTCAGCGGCAAAAGCCGGTCTTGTGGCGGCACGATTCGCCAATGACCAAACGCTGCAAACCGTACTGGCCAATGTTGCCACGGCCTATTACCAGTCGTTAGCGGATCGGGTGCTGGTCGACGTCGACAAACAATCGGTGAAAACGGCCCAGAAGGCACTGGATGCGGCTCAGGCCAGATACCGCTCCGGGCAGGCCACCATCAGTGATTTGTATCAGGCGAAAGCCGCACTGGCGCAGGCCGAGGGAACGCTGGCAACGGCCGAACAGACCCGACTCCAGAACGAGGGCGCACTGGCCAGTGCCGTCGGCTTGCCTGTCGATACACGGTTGCGACTCGCCCCTTTGCAAACCCGCATCGATCCCAAGCTCGAAGCAAATGTGAAATCGCTTCTGCACAGTGCGATTGCACAAAATCCGAACTTGCAGAATGCGCAGGCACAGGTGGCGCAGGCCCGAGCCACGCTCGATCAAACAGAAAGAGCCGGCATGCCCAGTATTTCACTGGGCGCCAATCAAGGTCTGCGCTTCCAGCAGAGCCTGGGCCGGACCCAAACCAACAGCATCGGCTTAACGCTCTCCGTGCCGCTGTTCACCGGTTTTAACCAGCACTATCAAACGGCACAGGCGCGCGCCAAGCTGGCAGAAGCCGAAGCCAACCGCGACACAACCTACCAGTCGACCGAACTGGCAGTGTGGCAGGGCTATTATGCATTCCGTGGTGCAGTGGTTGCGATTCCCAGTGCACGTGTCCAGGTAGAAAATGCCAGCGAGGCGCTCAAGGCGGTGCAGGCACAATACAAGGTCGGTTACGCCACGATTCAGGATCTTTTGACAGCTCAGTCCACGCTGGCAACGGCTGAAGTCACACTCGCTCAGAACGCATTGAATGCCTACACCGCGCTCGCCAAACTCGGCGCTGCCATCGGCCAACTCGGCTCGCCCATGTTCTCGGAACACAGCCTGCTTGATCCGACGACAGCAGCCGTCAGTGAAGGCGCCGCACCGTCCGATCATCAGCCCGATCTCGCTCCGACATCACATTTGTATGTTCAAAAGGAACAGTCCCAGCCATGACTATGCGCCGCCGACTCAAATTGCAAGCAGAGCCCATCCGTCGCCCGATGATCGGAATCAAGAGCCGCCTCCTGACCATCTTCGCCGTACTGTCCATTCTGGCCTTGGGTGGCTGCCAGAACCAGACAGCAACGGATAAATCGGCCGAGAAGGAAAAAGCAAAAACGGAGAAACCCGCATCAGGAATGCCGGGGATGATGATCACGAAAGTGTCCGTCATCACGCCCAGCGTTCGAACGGTACCCATCACCATGACCGCGGCGGGCACGTTGGCAAGTCCGAACGCCGTCACTCTGACGCCGCAGGTCAGTGGCACCATTGATGCCGTGCACGTGCAATCCGGTCAGCAGGTCGAAAAGGGCGATCTGCTCTTCTCGCTCGATGCACAACCCTTCGAAACGGCGTTGCTTTCTGCTCGGGCCAAACTCGAAGGCGACCGCGCCCAGGCGCGCTATGCCGCCCAGCAGGTCCAGCAACTCAAGCCCTTGGTCGAAAAGGAGTACGTCACGCGTCAGTCGTACGATCAGGCCGTCGCCACGGCCATGGCCGCCAACGCACTGATCGCTCAGGATGAGGCCGCCATTCAGACGGCGCAAATCAACCTCGCCTACACCAAGATCCGGGCGCCGATTACCGGACGACTGGGGGAAATTTCGCTCCAACCCGGCAATCTCGTGGTCGCCAACAACACCGCATTGTCGACCCTCGTTTCCAATCGTGAACTGTTGGTGAATTTCAGCCTGCCGCAATCGGTCTTGCAAGCACTCCGCGAGGAATGGCCGGGGCTGGGGCAAACCAAGCCGGGAGAAAAGAGCGTACCGCCGCCGACCGTCGAGATTCTGGATGAACACGCCGATCTCGTACTCGGCAAGGGGCACTTGAGCTTCATCGACAACAGCATCAGCGCCGGTACCGGTACCATCCGTCTGCAGGGGTTGATCGACAACCGCGACGGTTCGCTCTGGCCCGGTCAGTTCGTGACGGCACGCCTCACGCTGGGTCAAATCCCCGATGCGCAGGTTCTGCCCGCGGCTGCCGTACAGATTGGCGACCAGGGCATGTTTGTCTACCTATACAAGAATGGCAAAGTAGAAATGCAGACAGTTTCCCCCGCCAGGAACACGTCGAACGAAGCCGCCCTGCCCGCAGGCAGCCTGCCCGCCGATGCAAAAGTCATCTATCCCCTACCCGCCCGAATCGCACCCGGCATGGCGGTTGCTCTTGAAAAGACAAGTAACAAGAAAGGCCAAAGTTCTGAGCAGCTAAAAGCAGAACCTGCATCGCACCCAGGTAGTTCGAGCAATGAGTAACGCAATCGGCAACCTGGCCGCGCCGTTCATTCGGCGCCCGGTCATGACAACCGTACTCTTTGCCGCATTGATTCTATTTGGCGTGTTTGCCTGGCGGGCATTGCCGGTCGCCATGCTGCCGAATGTCGCATTCCCGACGGTCTCGGTTTCCGCCAGCCTGCCCGGTGCCAGTGCCGAACTCATGGCCAGTGCCGTCGCCTCGCCGATGGAACAGGCGTTTTCGGGGATTCCCGGTCTGCTGTCCGTCAACTCGGTCAATAGCACGGGCACGACCCGCATTACCCTGCAATTCGATTTAAGTCGCGACATCAATGCCGCCACGCAGGACACGCAAGCCGCGGTCACACAGGCCGCACGCTTCTTCCCCAGCACGATGACCCAACAGCCGACCGTGCGGCAACAGAACCCGACCAGTAGCCCCATCGTCTTTATCGGTTTATCCGCCCCCGATATGCCGCTGTACCAACTCGATGCCTTTGCCGAACAGCAACTGGCGGTGAAGTTGCAGTCCATTCCGGGCGTTTCGGAAGTGCGGGTGTTCGGTGGTCAAACCTACGCCGTGCGGCTTCTTCTGAACCCGTATGCCATGCAGGCGCGCAATCTTTCCCTGACCAATCTGGTCAGTGCAATCGACAGCAAAAATGCGAATCTGCCGCAGGGCACCCTGCAAAGCCTGAGCCGCTCATATAACCTCAAGGTCGATGGCCAGTTGACCAACGCGGCGCAATTCAACAAGCTCATCGTGACCTACAACAACGGCGCACCGGTCGAACTCAACCAGCTGGGGCACGCGGAGGACGGCGTGCAGCAGAACACGCGCGCCACCTGGATCAACAACGAGCGCGGCATCATTCTCGCCATTGTTCGTCAGCCCGATAGCAATACCGTCGATATCGCCAAGGCAATCCGAGACGCACTACCCAAGCTCAATGCGACGCTACCGGGCGGCGCCAAGATGCAGATCATCTACGACAAATCCACTTACGTTCAGGCAGCTGTCGATGAAGTGGAATTCACCCTGGTTCTGGCGAGTCTGCTGGTCGCCGCGGTGATCTGGCTGTTCCTCGGTCAATGGCGACAAACGCTCATCGCGGTGATTTCCATTCCGATCTCGATTCTGGGTACGTTTGCCGTCATGCATCTACTCGGCTACAGCCTGAACATCCTGACGCTGTTGGCGCTGACACTCGCGGTTGGTTTTGTTGTGGATGATGCGGTCGTCATGCTCGAAAACATTTCCCGCCACCGCGAAATGGGCAAGAGCCCGATGCAGGCCGCACTGATCGGCAGCCGGGAAATCAGCTTTACTATTCTGTCGATGACGCTCTCGCTGGCTGCCGTGTTCCTGCCGTTGATCCTGATGGGCGGCCTGCTCGGAAGATTGTTCCTCGAGTTCGGTGCCACGATCGGTATCGTGATTCTCATGTCAGGGCTGGTGGCCCTCTCGCTCACGCCCATGTTGCTGGCCAGAATGCGTGAGCAGAAGCAAACCGACGCCACCGCTACACCTCAACCGGGGCTGTTTGGCCGCAGTTTCAACGCACTCACCCGGGCTTATGTCCGTTCGTTGCGCTGGTCGCTGAAGTTTCGCTGGTTGATTCTGCTCACGGCGGCCGGTTCGCTTGTGGGTGCCGTCTTTTTCTTCCAGCATCTTGAAAAGGCATTCATACCCAGTTCGGATACCGGCATGGTGATGGGTATGTTGAGCTATCCGGAAGGGATCAGCTTCGATCAGCTCAAAGATCAGCAACAGATTATTTCCAGGGAACTGCAGAAAAATCCCGCGGTATTGACCGTCATGTCGAATGCCGGTCAGGGCGGCGCGGGCGGTGGCGGCAGCAATGTCGGTTTTATGATGATCCAGCTCAAACCGGCCAGCGAACGCGCGCCATTGACCACGGTTATTCAGGAATTCCGCAAAACCATGGCGAAACTCTCCGATAGTCTGGGATCGACGCGCGCCTTCTTCATTGAACCACCCGCCATTCAAATCGGTGCGCTTTCCTCGAATTCGAACTATCAGTTTGTCCTGCAATCAACCAATCAGGATCAGCTCAACGAGGCCGCACAGGCATTCCTACCCTATCTGCGTGCCGTTCCCGGCGTGACGAGTGTCGATTCCAGCCTGCAAATCCGCAACCCGCAGATCAACGTGGATATCCTGCGTGAACGCGCCGCTGCGCTTGGTGTCACCCCAAGCGCGCTCGAACAGACGCTGAATCTGGCGTTTGGCGGCACCCAGGTCAGTACGATTTATGGCGCGAGCAATCAATATCAGGTCATCGCTGAACTGGCGCCGCAGTACCAGAACGACATCTCCGCGCTGGACGCCATCAGCGTGCCCGGCAGCAATAACACGCTAGTCCCCTTGAGCGCGGTGGCACGCTTTTCAACCGGCGTCGGGCCGCTGTCCATCACCCACTACGGCCAACTGCCGTCGATCACCCTGTCGTTCGATCTCAAGCCCGGCTATTCGCTCGATCAGGTCAGCCGGGGCATTGAACAAACCGCATTGGAACATCTGCCACAGAATGTCAGCGGCCAGTTCGCCGGTTCCGCGCAGGCATTCCAGGACTCGCTCAAGACGCTACCGTTACTGCTCGGTGCCACCATTCTTGTGATTTATGTCATCCTTGCGATCCTGTATGAACACTTCATTCACCCACTCACCATCCTGACCGCCCTGCCCCTGGCCGGCTTCGGCGCGCTGGCTTCGCTGTACCTGTTCAACCAACCGCTCGATGTGTTCAGCTTTGTCGGCATCATCATGCTGGTGGGGTTGGTGAAGAAAAACGGCATCATCATGCTAGATTTCGCCATCCACCGACGACGAGAAGGCGAAAGTGCGATTGATGCGATGGTCGATGCCTGCGCCGTACGTTTCCGGCCGATCATGATGACCACACTCGCCGCCATTCTGGGCACCCTGCCCATTGCCGTCGGCTTCGGAGCACAGGCAGAAGCGCATCAGGCGCTAGGGATTGCCGTTGTCGGTGGTTTGGTGTTTTCCCAGTTATTGACGCTGTATGTCACTCCGGCGTTCTACGTGGTAGCCGAGGGGCTGACTGGACGAAAAAAGAAGAGTACTGAGGAAGAATCGACCGTGGTCGGTCAGGCCCAAACTAATCAAGAATAAGCCAGCAGCAAGGCGATCATCACCAGAGCGCCGAATACGTTATTCCGCAGAAAGGCACGAACGCAATGCGCGGGGTCGCGGTCCCGGGCGGAATACACAATCCATACCGCACTGACGGCGGCCAACAACAGCGCAATGAACGGGATCAGACCGAACCCCTGAATCACGCCGATCAGGATCAGGGTCGCCAATGTGGCGACATACAGCGCGCTCACGATCAGCAAATCGAAGCGACCGAACAGCACGGCAGTCGATTTCACGCCTACCTTCAGATCGTCCTCCCGATCAGCCATCGCATACAGTGTGTCGTAGGCCACCGTCCAGAACATATTGGCGAGGAACAGCAACCAGCCAACCATGGGAACCGTTCCGGTCTGGGCGGCAAATGCCATTGGAATGGCCCAGCCGAACGCCATACCGAGTTGAACCTGCGGCAAGTGGTGAAAGCGTTTACCGAAGGGATAGGTAGCCGCCAGAATCAATGCCACGATCGAAAGCAGAATCGTCGTGGTATTGAGTTGCAGCACCAGAACCAACCCCACCAGTGACAGGAACACGAATACGCCAACCGCCTCACTCGGTCGGATCAGCCCGGCCGCCAGCGGGCGGTTTTTCGTGCGCGCCACATGCCCATCCACATGTCTGTCGGCGTAATCGTTGATGGCACATCCTGCCGAACGCATCACCACCACGCCCAGCGTAAAAATCACGAGCAGACGCCAATCGGGCACACCGCCTGCCGCCAACCACAGGGCCCACCATGTCGGCCACAGCAAGAGATAAATGCCAATCGGGCGGTTTAAGCGCGTCAGCGCGATATAGAGCGGCAGACGATTCCGGATGAGTTGCAGAAAATGAGTCAAGGCGACCTCTGGACGTAGATAGCCAATCAGGCCGTACAGGCAGAAGGCGAGGATCTCGCAGGCTCTTTGCGCCGAACATTATCCAGCTCCTTGCCCAGCGACCGGGCGCGCGCATGGGCCGCCCGCCGTCCAAGTACGAATGTTTTCATTAAATTCATGAGTATCTTCTCTTCAAATCTGGCGCGAAAGGTACCGTAATTCCCCTGTCAGGAGAAAGTTTTGCTGCTCGATTTGCGGACATGACAAAGACAAAATCGAGGCTGTTACACGTCCATCGTGCCTTGGTGCACGAAGTCGTCGAACGTCGGCAGGGACGCCAGAGAATCGAGGCCGAAATCCTGAAGAAACTGTGCCGTGGTGCCCAATAGTTCCGGTTTGCCCGGTGTGTCCTTGTGGCCGACCGACCGGATCCAGCCACGCTCGACCAAAGTACGGATGATCTGTGGATTGACGCTCACGCCACGCACGGCTTCGATTTCCCCACGGGTAATGGGCTGCCGCCATGCAATCAGCGCCAGTGTTTCCAGTACGGCACGTGAATAGCGGCTGGTCCGTGGCGCTTCACTGCGGGCGAGGTAAGGCGCGATCTGATTATTGGCGAGCAGTCGCCAGCTCGATACACCGGCCGCTTCGCGGCGTTCAAGATCAATGAACGGATGCGCATCGTACCGGGCTTGCAACCGCGCCAACGCTTCGCTCAAAGTGGCAACCGGTGTCTCGGAACCGATCATCCGCTGTAGATCCGCCAGACTCAAGGGCGCGTCGCTGGCCAGCAGCAAGGCCTCGATCAGCGCTGCCAGCGCGGCTTGTTTTCCTGCATCCGGTGCCAATGTGAGTTCCTGATTCAATGTTTCGCTTCCTGATCGTTCATGGTTTCACCCTGGTTTTCACCTTGGCCAAGAATATATGCGCTTTGTGTGCTGATAAATACGTTATAATGTACCAAAATATTCTTTGAACCTTCGCTCCGTTCCCTCAATCATCTAACAAAGAGTTTGCCATGCGTCTTTTCTTTGCACCGTTTCAGATTGCATTGTTACTGATTCTCAACCTGGCTGCGGCTTCGGTCTGGGCGGCATCGCCCATCGACGTGGCTGTCAGCATTCCACCCCAAAAATATTTCGTGCAGATGATCGGGGGTGATCATGTGACCGTCGAGGTTCTGGTCCCCGCCAATGCAGAGCCTGAAACCTACGAACCCACGCCACGCCAGATTGCCGATCTTTCCAAGACTGATCTGTACATGGAAATCGGCGTACCGCTCGAACGGGCCTGGTTAGCGCGTTTTACCGCAGCCAACCCGAAAATGGTTGTGGTAAATACCGCTCGCGGCATCGAGCGGATGCCGATGCTGCGCCACGACCATGCTCATGATGTAGCCAAAGGGACGGGACTTGATCCGCATATCTGGTTATCGCCGGTATTGGTCCGCATTCAGGCCATGAATATTCGGGATGCGCTGATCAAGGCCGATCCCGCGCACGCCGCCGATTACCTGCAAGGCTATGCCAAGCTGGCCCGAAAAATCGACGAGGTCGATAGCGATATTTTGCAGTCTCTGGTCGATCATCCGCTCAAACAGACCCGATTTATCGTGTTTCACCCGGCATTCGGTTATTTCGCCGCAGCCTACGGGTTGACCCAAGTGCCCATCGAAATCGAAGGCAAGGAACCCGGTCCACGTCAACTCGGCGAGCTGATCAATTATGCGAAGAACAACGACATCAAGGTCGTTTTCATCGAACCTCAATTCGCACAGAAAGCGGCCAAAACCATTGCCGACTCCATCGGTGGCGAGGTGGTAACCATCGACCCGTTGCAAGAAGACTGGCCTGCCGGTATGGAAGCGATTGCCACGGCATTGAACAAGTCGCTGCGTTAACCACTTCATGGACTCGCACTCGCAAAAGGCCATCACGCCGGAGCCGATCATTCAACTGCGTAACGTGGCTTTCGATTTTGAGAACACACGTGCGCTGAGTGATATCAACATCGACATCGCGCGTGGTGAATTCATCGCCGTCATCGGGCCCAATGGCGGTGGCAAGACCACGCTCATGCGATTGATCCTGGGTCTGCTCACACCGACCGAGGGCGAGGTGCGCATCTTTGGCGAACGCCCCGGTGCCAATCCCGACCGCATCGGCTACGTGCCTCAGCACAGTAACACCTCGCCCGGCTTTCCCGCCTCGGTCGAACAGGTTGTTCTGATGGGACTGGCCCAAGGAAATAGCCTGCTTGGAAAGCGCCGTGGTATCCGCTACACCCGCGAAGAACGCGCACAGGCCGAACACGCCATGCGCCGGGCAGGTGTGTCGGATCTTGGCAAGCGCCGCTTGAATGAACTGTCCGGTGGCCAGCGCCAGCGCGTTCTGATCGCTCGGGCATTGATTACCCAGCCAGAATTGCTAATTCTCGACGAACCGCTCTCGAACATCGACCCATACGGCCGCCAATGCATCCTCGAAACCCTGACCGGGCTGGATGCTCAAACCACAGTCGTCATGGTCAGTCATGATTTGGGCATCACAGCCAATGCAGTGACCGGCATTATTGCGGTGAACCGTTATGCCCTGGCCTCAACGGATGCCCAACTGACCCCGGCGATGCTCGACCTGATGTACGGCATTCACGAAGCCGGCTGCCCGGTTCACAGCCTGCTGCAACAGATGGTAGAAACCATGCCTTCCGAGAACAAACCCACTGACGGCAAGACAGCCTGTGGAAATAGCCATGACACTCACTGAGTTATTGCAGCAAAACTTCATGCAGCATGCCCTGCTGGCCAGCTTGTTGGTGAGCGTCACCTGTGGCGTGATCGGTGCACTGGTCGTCGTGAACCGGCTCACGTTCATGGCCGGCGGTATCGCGCACACGGCGTATGGCGGTGTCGGCCTGGCGTTCTTTCTCGGCGCGCCGGTCCTGCCGACGGCCGGCGCCTTCACCGCGGGCGCAGCCATGCTCCTCGGCACGCTGACACTCAAAAAACGTGAACGAACCGATACCCTCATCGGTGTGATCTGGGCGGCAGGCATGGCGTTCGGCATCATCATGATCAACCTCACCCCGGGCTACAATGTGGGCCTGATGAGTTATCTGTTCGGCAGCATCCTCACGGTACCGGCCAGCGATTTGTGGCTCATGCTCGGCATCGATGTCGTCATCGTCAGCCTCACGCTCTACTTTTACCGCGATATCCTGTCGTTTTCCTTTGATCCGGATTTCGCCCGCTCCCGCGGCATTCCCGTGCAATGGCTCTACTTCATGATTCTGATCATGGTCGCCGAGGCGGTCGTGATGATGATTCAGGTCGTCGGCTTGATTCTGGTGATCGCCCTTTTGACCTTGCCACCCTACCTTGCCGAGCGGCACACCAAGAGTCTGGCCGGATTGATGGTCGCCTCCGGTATCTGGAGTTTCGTGTTCTGTCTGGGCGGACTCTGGGTCGCCTATCAGTTCGACCTCAGCTCCGGTGCCAGCATCATTGCCACGGCCTGCACGCTCTACCTCGCTGTCGCCGGTGGTCAAAAGCTGTGGAATCTGATCAGCCGTCAGGAAAAAACTGCGGCATAATCGACGTTTTCCACTTATCAGCTGAGCCATACCGATGAATTATCGCGCACGCTTTCTGGTCGACCCGCTCAAGAAGCTTTCTCTGGCCGACATCGACCCCGACGACACCGGTGACATCGACAAGGAGAAAGCCGCCGAACTAACGGCAACCTATCTTCAACGCATGGAAGAGGATCAATTCCTCCTCTATGCAGATGGCCGACAATCACTGCTTGTGGTTTTGCAGGCACTCGATGCGGCAGGCAAGGATGGCGTGATCCGCCATGTATTCAGCGCCATGAACCCCCAGGGTACCCGCGTCCACGGTTTCAAGCAACCCACTCCGCTTGAGGCCGCGCATGATTTTCTCTGGCGCGCCCATGCCCAGGTGCCGGCGGCTGGCGAAGTGGTGATTTTCAACCGCTCGCACTACGAAGATGTGCTGGTGGTTCGGGTGCATGATCTGGTGCCGCGAGAAGTCTGGTCTCAGCGCTACGAAACAATCAATGCCTTCGAGCGGCTGCTCGCTGAAAACGGCACCCGCGTCCTCAAGTTCTTTTTGCATATCAGCCCCGATGAGCAACTCGAACGCTTCAAGAAGCGACTGGACGACCCCAAGCGTCATTGGAAAATCAGCGAGTCGGATTACTCCGAACGCAAGTTCTGGCCGCAATACATCGAGGCCTATGAAGAAGCGCTGGTCAAAACCAGCACACTGACTGCGCCGTGGTATGTCATCCCGTCCGATCACAAATGGTTCAGGAACCTGGCCGTGTCCCAGATCATCGCCGAAACACTCGAAGAAATGGGCTTAGAACTGCCGCCGACCCGGGTCAACATTGACGAGATCAAGCTGCATTACCATGCCGCCGTGAAGGCCGCCAATGGCAACGGTAATGGTAATGGCAAGAAAACTACCTGAATCAACGCGACCACCGTGCCAATCTACCGTATAAATTACACCCGCCGCGCCCAACAGGACGCTCGGAATCGCCGTCTTCAACTGATGCGATTGAGCAGCCTGTTCGCGATCATCCTGCTCGCGACTGCTCTGGGCCTTGCCGTACTGGACCCCACAAACAATCCCTTGCCGACCAAATTCTTTGACGCGCTTTGGAATGCGACCAACCTCGTCACCACGCTTGGCGATTTCACGCCATTCACGGACGCGCAGAAAGTATTCATGATTGCGGCCAGCTTCTCCATCATGGTGTTGGGCGGCTATGCCATTACACAAACCATCAACTGGCTGACCAGCCCGATCGCCGCCATCAACCGCGAGAACCGACATATGAGCCGTAATTTCGAAAACCTGCGTGATCACGTCATTGTGATCGGATACAGTCCGCTCGGGCGGCTGGTCACAGATCGGATGACCACCTCGGAAAACGTGGTCGTCATCGAAAATCGGGAAGATCTGGCCAATCAAGCCTCGGAACACGGCTTGCTGGTAGTTCACGGCGATGCCGGACTGGACGATGAGGTGTTCACCCGGGCGGGCATCGATTTTGCGAAGGCATTGGTTGTCACCAGTGAATCACCGGATCGCAAGCTGGCCATCACCCTCATGGCGCATGCCCGCAATGCCAATCTGCGCATCGCCGTCACGGCGGAGAATGACAGCCGCGGCCTGCTATTACGCCGCGCAGGCGCTACGGATGTGGTGGTGGCAGATGACCTGATCGCCCATACGCTGGTCGGGCACTTGTACACATCGCCACCGGTTTCGCCACCTGCTCTGGATCAGGAAGATCCGAATCAGACCGAATAATACGCGCGATACCAATCCACGAAATTCCGCACGCCCACTTCCACCGGCGTGCTGGGCTGATAGCCAACATCGGCGACCAGATCAGCCACATCCGCAAACGTATCCGGCACGTCACCCGGTTGCAGTGGCAACAAATTCAGTTCCGCCTTCTTGCCGATCGCCTGCTCGATGCACTCGATATAGGTCAGCAGTTCCACCGGCTGGCTGTTGCCGATGTTATAGACGCGCCACGGCGCACGGGATGTACCCGGATCGGGCTTTGTACCATTCCATGCCGGATTGGACTCTGCCGTATGATCCAGTGTGCGGATAACCCCTTCGACAATATCGTCGATGTAGGTGAAGTCCCGCCGGTGCTTGCCATAATTGAACACATCGATCGGCTCACCTGCCAGAATGGCCTTGGTGAACTTGAACAGCGCCATGTCCGGTCGTCCCCAGGGGCCATATACCGTAAAGAACCGCAGGCCGGTCGTTGGCAGCTGGTAAAGCGACGAATAAGTATGCGCCATCAGCTCGTTGGCCTTCTTGGTTGCTGCATACAGCGAAAGCGGATGGTCGATGTTGTCATGCACCGAAAAGGGCAACGTCTCGTTCGCGCCATAGACCGAGCTTGATGAGGCATATACCAGGTGCTCGACCGATGCGTGGCGACATCCCTCAAGGATGTTTACGAACCCGACGAGATTGCTGTCGACATAGGCATGCGGATTTTCGATGGAGTACCGCACGCCGGCCTGTGCCGCCAGATGCACGACCCGGTCGATCTTCTGTTCGGCGAACAGCCGCTCGATGGCCGGGCGATCACTGATATCCATTTCAATGAACGCAAAGCCCTCATGCGCGGCCAAACGCGCCAGACGCGCCCTTTTCAGGTTCACATCGTAATAATCGTTGAGGTTATCGATACCCAGTACCGTATCGCCCCGCGCCAACAGACGCAGAGCCGTGCTTGAACCAATAAATCCGGCCGCTCCGGTGACAAGTACGCGCATAACTCCTCCCTGATTCCGATTGAGTGCCGCGAATTGTAGCGGTTTGCCGCGCATCCTGCCGAACCCATCCACCACCAAAGACGGCAAACCCAAAAAAATGTAAAAATTTGGGCACTATGCACCACCGTATTTGGCGTGGGCATCTTGTCGATTTCCATCGAATGGCCAATTCGCCCCGGTAACGTCCAAGCGACTGTTTCATCGGCCACCCGGCCATTTTGCGCTCAACTTATCCACAGGCTCTCCTCCGGATAGAGCACAATGCCACCCAGCCAACATACACCACATGTTGTGTTATTCAATTAAAGAAAGCACTTTAATTAGTGTAAATACCAGTTGACATTCACCTTGCGCTGACCAAAAATCATTCGGGCCGGATGACCACCGGGTTTCGATCTTTGAGCGTTTACCTCCGCGCCATCGCGTACGCACAAAGCGCCTGAAACCCGTGATTTAACCAAGCCGAACCGTCTTCGCCACTGCGCTTCACCACCGCCCCCAATAATGGAAAATCAGGATGGAAAACATGACAGCAAGCACCGCCACTGAAACCGCAACCAAATCCACCACCGCGCGCAGCGTACCTACCGCCGTACACTCGACCATTGACACGGCCGCCACCACACCCGGTCAACTGCGGGTCATTCGTCGCAACGGCAAGGTCACCGCATTCGATGATTCGAAAATCAAGGTAGCCATGACCAAGGCGTTCCTGGCGGTAGAAGGTAGTGGTGCCGCCGTTTCCATGCGCGTGCATGATCTCGTGAATGCGCTGTCCGACCAGATTTCGTCCGCCCTCAAGCGTCGCGCACCGGGCGGCGGCACCGTGCATATCGAAGACATTCAGGATCAGGTCGAACTGGCCCTGATGCGCGAAGGCCACCACAAGGTGGCCCGTGCCTACGTGCTTTATCGTGAGCATCAGGCTCAGAAGCGAGCCGCCGAAGCGCCTGCGCAAGCCGCACCCGAAATCGTTCTGAACGTGACCCACGCCGATGGCACCCGCAGCCCGCTGGATCACGTGCGCCTGAACGCGCTGGTCGGCGAGGCTTGCATCAACCTGACCGACGTCGATCCCGCTGCCGTGCTGCAAGAAACCCTGCGCAACCTTTTCGATGGTGTGCCTGAGAAGGAAGTCAACACCGCACTGGTGATGAGCGCCCGCACCCTGATCGAAAAAGACCCGAACTACTCATTCGTCGCCGCTCGACTACTGCTCGACAGCATTCGTACCGAAGCCCTGCGCTTCACCAAGCAACCGGTGACTGTCTGCACGCAATCCGAACTGTCCGGCCTATTTGCCGATTACTTCCAGGCGTACATCAACACCGGTATCGAGCACGAACTGCTGGACCCGACCCTGCGCCAGTACGACCTCAAGCGTCTGACTGCCGCCATCGACACCAGCCGTGACCTGCAATTCAGCTACCTCGGCCTGCAAACCCTGTACGACCGCTACTTCCTGCATCAGGACGGCGTGCGTTTCGAACTGCCGCAAGCCTTCTTCATGCGCGTCGCCATGGGCCTGGCCATCAATGAAATCGACCGCGAAGCCCATGCGATCGAGTTCTACAAACTGCTGTCCTCGTTCGACTTCATGAGCAGCACGCCGACCCTCTTCAACTCCGGCACCCTGCGTCCGCAGCTTTCCTCCTGCTACCTCACCACGGTGCCAGACGATCTGAACGGCATTTTCGCCGCGATCAAAGACAACGCTCTGCTCTCCAAATTTGCGGGTGGCCTGGGTAATGACTGGAGCCGCGTCCGCGCCCTGTCCAGCCACATCAAGGGCACCAACGGCAAATCACAGGGCGTCGTGCCCTTCCTGAAGGTCGCCAACGATACCGCCGTGGCCGTGAACCAGGGCGGCAAGCGCAAAGGCGCGGTCTGTGCCTATCTGGAAACCTGGCATCTGGACATCGAAGAATTCCTCGACCTGCGCAAGAACACCGGTGACGACCGTCGCCGTACCCACGACATGAACACCGCCAACTGGGTGCCCGATCTGTTCATGAAGCGCGTGATGGAGGAAGGTGAATGGACTCTCTTCTCACCGTCCGATTGCCCCGACCTGCATGATCTCACCGGTCTTGCATTCGAAAAGGCCTACACCGCCTACGAAGCGCGCGTCGATCGTGGCGAAATGAAGAACTTCCGCCGCATCAAGGCCACCAACCTGTGGCGCAAGATGCTGTCGATGCTGTTCGAAACCGGCCACCCGTGGATCACCTTCAAAGACCCCTGCAACCTGCGTTACACCAACCAGCACGCTGGCGTGGTTCACTCATCGAACCTGTGCACGGAAATCACCCTGCACACCAACGATCAGGAAATCGCCGTCTGCAACCTGGGTTCGGTCAACCTCGCCCAGCACGTCACCGAACATGGTCTGGATCAGGAAAAACTCGCCCGCACCATCAAGACAGCCATGCGAATGCTCGATAACGTAATCGAGTACAACTACTACTCCGTATCGCAAGCGCGCAATTCCAACCTGCGTCACCGCCCGGTGGGCCTCGGCATCATGGGCTTCCAGGATGCATTGCACATCCAGAAGATCCCCTACTCGTCCGAACAGGCCATCGAATTCGCCGATCGTTCCATGGAAACCGTGAGCTACCACGCCATCAGCGCGTCGAGCGATCTGGCCGCCGAGCGTGGCCGTTATCAGAGCTACGAAGGCTCGCTATGGAGCCGCGGTATCCTGCCGATCGATTCGATCGATCTCTTGGCCGAAGCGCGCGGCAAATACCTCGTCATGAACCGGGATACAACGCTCGATTGGGACGCCCTGCGTGCCAAGATCAAGGTTCAGGGCATGCGTAACTCCAACACCATGGCCATCGCCCCGACCGCCACTATCTCCAACATCTGCGGCGTGGCCCAGTCGATCGAGCCGACCTTCGAGAACCTGTTCGTCAAATCGAACCTGTCGGGCGAATTCACCGTCATCAACCCGTATCTGGTCCGCGACCTCAAGGCGCTGGATCTGTGGGATGAAGTCATGGTCAACGACCTCAAATACTTCGATGGCAGCGTGCAGCAGATCGACCGCATCCCGGATTCGCTCAAGGCCCTGTACGCGACCGCGTTCGAAGTCGAGCCACGCTGGTTGATCTAAGCCGGTTCACGTCGCCAGAAATGGATCGATCAGGCGCAATCGCTCAACCTTTATCTGGCCGATCCGTCCGGCCCGAAACTGGACCAGATGTACAAGAACGCCTGGCTGGTGGGCCTGAAAACCACGTACTACCTGCGTGCCTCATCCAAAACGCGTGTAGAGAAAACCACCATGACGAAACTGGACGGCAAACTGCGCGGTGTCAATACTGACCCGATTGCCGAAGCCCTGCCGAAAGCCTGTGCCATTGACGATCCCGGCTGTGAGGCCTGCCAATAATCGGCTCGACGATACGTACTGGAATGAAAAAGAAAGAGGAACAGAACATGTTGAATTGGAACGAACTGGATGCAAAACAAACCCCGAATGCGGGCATGATTCCGGCCATGGACGAACCAACCACCTTGGCGGCCGAAGCGACTGAAGCGCAAAGAGCCGCCCACGCTGCTACCCACGGCCAAACCGGTCTGGAAGGCATCGCTCAGGGTGCGGGCCGTGTCGATGTTTCGGCCAAGCGAATCATCAACGCCACCGCCGACGTCAACCAGCTCCTGCCCATGAAATACACCTGGGCCTGGGAAAAATACCTCGCCGGCTGCAACAACCACTGGATGCCGACCGAAGTGTCCATGCAGGCCGACATCGCCCTGTGGAAAGGCCGTGACGGCGCCCTCACCGCAGACGAACGCGCCATGATCATGCGCAACCTCGGCTTCTTCGCCACCGCGGAAAGCCTCGTTGCCAACAACATCGTGCTCGCCATCTACAAGCAGGTCACCAACCCCGAATGCCGCCAGTACCTGCTGCGTCAAGCCTTCGAAGAAGCAGTACACACCCACACCTTCCAGTACATTGTGGAAAGCCTGGGGTTGGCCGAAGGCGAACTGTTCAACATGTACCGCGAAGTCCCCTCCATCACCGCCAAGGATGCCTGGGCACTCAAGTACACCAAGAACCTGTCAGACGGCGACTTCGACACCAGCACCACGCAAGGCGCACAGGACTTCCTGCGTGACCTCGTCGCATTCTACGTCGTGTTCGAAGGCATGTGGTTCTACACCGGCTTCGCGCAGATCCTCTCGCTGGGCCGCCGCAACAAGATGACCGGTATCGCCGAGCAATATCAGTACATCATGCGCGACGAATCCATCCACATGAACTTCGGTATCGACGTGATCAACCAGATCAAGATCGAAAACCCGCACCTTTGGACCGAAGAATTCAAGGCCGAAGTCACCCAGATGCTCAAGGAAGCCGCGGAACTGGAAATCGCCTACGCCCGCGACACCATGCCGCACGGCCTGCTCGGCCTGAACGCAGAAATGTGTGCCGAATACCTGCACTTTATAGCCAACCGCCGCTGCAACCAGATCGGTCTCGCCGAACTCTTCCCCGGGGCAACCAACCCCTTCCCGTGGATGAGCGAAGTCATCGACTTGAAGAAGGAGAAAAACTTCTTCGAAACCCGAGTCACCGACTACCAAACCGGCGGCGCGCTGAACTGGTAAGAGAAACAACAAACCCGCCGAATGGCGGGTTTTTGTTTGCAGACCATAGTGGTCGACACAGACCGTAACTGAAAAATTTGCTTTTAGGTTCCCTCCACAGCCTCACTGCACCAGAGAACACTTACCTCTTGAACAAAACATTTCAAACACTCCACAGAAAGAGAAATAAGAATGGCTGAAGCAAAAATAGAAATAACAATTGGACAAATAACCTTCTTAGGCGAAGGTGAGCCGTCATGGCTGTCTGAGCAGTTGGATAAAATTCTCGATAGAGCAGAAAGCCTACTGGGCACCTCGAAAAACCCCATCCATTCCCCACAGCATCCGGTAAAATTCGATTCATCTGACCACCATCTCTTTTGCTTCCAATGAAACAACGCAGCGCCATCAAGACCGACCTATTTGCTGACCAGCATCACAAGCAGAC
>NZ_DAIESY010000088.1:0-9338 GCF_027346185.1 Halothiobacillus sp. | reverse complement strand
CTCCAGAAATCGCTCCTCATTGCGACTCAGTGGGCCATCGATCACCGCCCAATGATGATCGGACGAGCGCTTCATGATCTGCCGGGCGAAGGTCCGCTGCAGTTGGTCATTGAAACGGCAGCCGATGAACAGGAATTCCTTGCCTCGACGAAGATTCTGAATGACTTCGGGAATCGGAGTCTGGATATCGATTTCTGTCAACACTTCCACGAAGTCGGAATCGGACACCAGGAAATTCGTCTCGGGCTCGACCGAACCCCAAGGCTCATACAGGATGGTCTTCCACTGATCGACTTCCTGCGGTTCCGCCAAACTGCCATCCGGTCGGTAAAAACCGAACCACTGGCCGTAATGCTCGGACTGGCTCAATCCCTGGATGCGACCCCAATCATTTGGTTCGGCCGCCTGACCACTCAGCGCCCTGGCCATCGTGTTGTCGTACCAGAGGTTCACGATCAGCGGCAGGTGCAGATCCGCCAGCGACTGCATCAGTGCAGGCGTTGGCGTGTGCACCGTGAACAACTCGGTGATGATGGTCTTGAGCGTTTTGCGATGCTTGAAGTTCTCGATGTATTGCGCGGCCGCCGTGAAATTGTTCCGGATCTTGTGCGGAACCGAAACGCGGCTGCTCAAGGCCTGAGCTAGCGTGGGCAGGTCGCTGGGTACCGCGGCACCGCTGGCTGCGAGAACGCCGGAACCAAGATAGGGAATGATCTTGCCCGAAGCGATACCTTCGCGTATATAAGTCAGATTGTTTTGCATGATTCATCTCCAGCGTGTTTGATCCGAGACTGATGTCCAAGATTGATATCCCAAATGGGCACCTCGAAAAACCTTTCGCGGTGCCCATAAGGGTCTGTGCCCGACTTGTTTCGACGGCGCACATGGAATGTCCAACCATTCCACCGACATTCAGGGGACGGTGATGGCCAACAACGATCACCCACAAGATCGCGGGTTCATCGAAGCTCACAGCCCCGACGCGAATCCCAGTAATTCGACAGTGACATCCTCGTCACCCAGAAAGGCCTGGCAGGCCAGACGTGACTTGCTGCCGACACCAACGATCTGATCGAGCTGCTCGTTTTCTTTGCGCTGAGCCTTGGAAAGCGACTTGCGCCCGTCGTGTACGAAGACATGGCAGCTATCACATTCGCCCTTGCCTTCGCACTTCTGTGCAATGGATTCGCCGGCGGCCAGAATGGCATCGATCAGACGAGTACCCGCTGCTACGGTGACGGTCTTGTTACTCGGTAAAATAGTCACGACAGACATTGAAATCCTCCTAAGCTCTGATAATCAGTCTGTTAAGGAGCCTCTTATTAACTCAGATGCTCCGTTTGAGGCAGGGTTGCCCCAACATTTTTAATGACGTGTGTCATTGAAAATGGAGGCAAGCAAAAATCACATTTTTTGCTTGCCGACCTCTGAAAACGCCAGGATGGCGTTGTTCAGAGCTTCCTTAAAGATAAATGGCGGCGCCTGCGCCGATGTTGATGGACGCATCTTTCAGGGTTTCAATAATGAAAGCGATTTCCTCCTCATCCAGTCGGGGGTGAAACGGTAGAACCAGGGTTCGGTCCGATACCCGCTCAGCGGTAGGACATCGAGCCGCACCGCGCTCCCGGTAGTACGATTGCATGTGCATAGGGTGGCTGTAGGCCGCCGCTTCAATGCCGTGCGTGCGCAGATCGTTCACGATGGCATCCCGGCTGCTTCGGCTGAAACGGGTACCCAGATGCACCTCGTAAATAAACCAATGCACCTCGGTGGCGTCCGGCCCGCGATACGGGTCCTTGATTCCCTCGAAAGACTTCATGTGTTCGAAATAGAGTTCCTCAATCTGCTGACGTCGCACCAGAATTCCATCGAGCCGGGAGAGCTGCATCAGCCCCAAGCCAGCCTGCAGATTGCTCATTTCCGCCTGCAACGGAGGGCGCGTGGCCGCCGAGACAGAAGCGCGATCGGTCAGGCTTCGGGCACGATACTGCTTGAGCCGACTGGCGATATCCATGTCGTCGGTCACGATCATCGCCCCCTCGCCACAGAGCAATGGTCCGGGTTGGGCGAATCCGAAGATCGAACAATCGCCGAAGGAGCCGACCAGTTTGTCCTGATAACGGGAACCGATCGCCTCGGTCGAGTCTTCCAGCAAAATGGCACCAGCCGCATTGGCGAGCTCACGCAGGGCAACCCAAGCCGCGGGATGCCCCTTGGTATTTCCCGCCATGATCGCGCGGGTCTTCGGCGTCATCAGCGCTTCGGTGCTCTTGATCGACAACGTGCCCGAGTAGTAGTCAATATCGGCAAAGACAGGCTTTACGCCATACCAAGACAGTGCATGACCGATCTGCCACCAGCTGTAGGGCGAGAGAATGACTTCATCATCTGGCTGAAGGTCATAGGCTTGCAGGCAAAGCAGCAGTGCCAGCGTGGGGCTCGCTACTGCAATGGCGTACCGCCTGCCTATATACGATCCGAAGGCCGATTCGAAGGCCTCGACCTTATTCCCGGCACTGATCTGTTCAGATCGGAGAATCGCCTCGATTTCTTCGAGTTCGGCTCGGCCGATATCCGGATCGGAAAGCACAATTGATGGCGTGCTCATGACGCTTTCACGTGCATGGCCAACAGCACGGCCGTCGCTGCCTCAGGCTGACCGGTCAACGCCCAGCAGTGGTTTCGGCTATCCACCAGATGCAGATCGAAAAAATCCCCAGCCTGGAATGGCGTCTCGGTCACATCGGATGACGGACACTGAGTGATCATCAAGCCAGGGAAAAGGGGGCGCAACGATGTCAGAACATTACTCTCGGCTACACAGAGCTTCTGTCCCTGCTCGATCAGCTTGTTCAATGTCGCTACATCGATGGCCATGGCTTATTCCTCCAGTTTTCGGGCTTCGACGGTGATCGGCAGACGCGTATCCACCGGCATCTGCGGTAATTCCAACCGCCACCCGTTGCCCAGCGTGACGGCCGCGCCCCACATATCCGGGTTGTCCATCTGGGTGATCTTTTCTTCCAGATCTTTCTTGGGCACATAGGCCGTGATGGCTCCGGTACTGTCTTTGCGAATCATGACCTTCATGGGCATTCCTTATGGGTTAATGGGCGCAAGAAACGAGAGCTGAATCGGTTGTTGTGCTGGCTTTGCCTGCCTGAATCAGACCCTGCAATACGACCAGCAATTGGGCCACCTCTTCGCGCCGGTTGTAACGGCTCAGTGAAAATCTTAGTGACGAAACAATGGCCTCACGGCGGAGGCTCATGGCACTTAGAACATGAGAAGGTCGAGATCCGCCTGCCGCGCAGGCAGCGCCCGTGGCAGCCGTAATGCCCTGCTGTTCCAGACGGTGCAGCAACTCTTCGCTTTCGATCATGTTGAAGGCGATATTGCTGGTATTCGGCAGGCGCTCGGCAGCCAGACCATGGACGATCGCTTCGGGCACCAGCGCCAGAACGCCCTGCTCCAGCTGGTTGCGCAGTCCGTTGAGGTAAGCGATTTGTGCATCCAGATCACCGAACAGCCGGGCTGCGGCGCCAAAACCGATGATGGCGGGCACGTTTTCCGTACCGCCACGACGCCCGCGCTCCTGATGACCGTAGATCAACGGCGGCAGCGCCACGCCCTTGCGCAGGATCAGTGCACCAATGCCCTTTGGGCCATGCAGTTTGTGACCCGAGCAGGAAAGCAGATCCACAGCCGATTCCAGCATGTTAAGACGCACCTTGCCCACGGCCTGAGTGGCATCGGTGTGGAACAGCACGCGGCGGAATTTGGCGATCGCGGCAGCTTCTTCAATGGGAAAGAGCACGCCGGTTTCATTATTTGCCCACATCAGGGAAATCAGCGCAGTATCCGGTCGAATCGACTCGGTCAGTTGCCCCAGATCAATCCGGCCATCCGTATCCACCGGCAGATAGGTCACCTCAATACCAGTCAGTTCCAGATCACGGCACAACAGCATGATCGAGGGATGCTCGACATTGCTGGTGATCAGATGCCGTTTTTCAGGCGCCAGGGCAAGTGCGCCCAGAATCGCCATGTGATTACTCTCGGTTGCCCCGCTGGTAAACACCAGCTCGGAAGTTCGACAACCCAAAAGACCCGCCACCGACGCCCGTGCCTCGCTGACCGCATCCTTCACCTGCGCGCCCAGGCGGGACGCACTGGAAGGATTGGCATACAGCGTCGATAAATAAGGCATCATCGCCTCAAGCACTTCGGGCGCCAGGGCAGTGGTTGCGTTGTTGTCGAAGTAGGCCGGCTCACTCATGCGCGAGCCCCTCAACGACCGGCACGATGCCCTCAAGCACCGGCACAATCTCCTCTTCCAGACAACCGACGACCCGGCCGTTGTCGAATTCGACCAGATACAGTGGATCCTGGCTTTCCTCGATATAGCCTATGCGCACGATCTCGCCGAACGCGTCCTTGGGAACCAGCAGTTCTTCGGTGGTCAGGTCGGGGTAGGAACCGTCATTAAAAAGATCGGCGCGGGCCAGAACCCGCAGCCCCCAATCGAAACGAGGTTGGCGTAAATCATTCATGTTTCATCCTCCATCGTGGTGGTGCTCGCGGAAGAGGAATTCTCCGGAGTCACCAGTTCAATCTCGCGCCCTTTCATGCCGACCATGTAGCCGTGCTCATAGAAATCGACGCCGTAGATGAAAAACTGTTGCAGGAAGGTACCGATATTGGCGACGTAGCCGACATCCCCTTTACGAACCAGCACGTCGCCGATATCCTTGCCATTGAAGGTACCGTCATTGCGGACGTGCTTGAGTGAGCGCACCTTGTCGCCGTAGTTGAACTTCGGCTCATCGCCCAGCTCCACCACCGTACTGTCACGACTCATTGCCATGTCCGTCCCTCCCCATCAAATCAATCTTGTGCTGCGGCCTCCGTTCATCTAGGCGCTCCCGTGCGTGTCGGCGAACCTCCGAGTCCTTGTCTTCCAACAACAAAGCAAGAACCTCCGGACTTCCGCGGGCGGCGACCTCGTAGCGTATTCGCCAATCGGGATCACGCACCAAAGACAGCAGCGCCGAATCCGGTAATCGCCGCACGACTTCCATGCGGACGATCGGGTCGTTATCCAGCAACATCCTGCCCAGCCATTCGCGGGCAATCCGCCGTGCCACCGTGCGCCGCACCTCGGCATCCTCGTCACCGATCATCAGCGGCAGTTTGTGCTCCGGCAAATGGCGCGCCACGATCAACCGCACGTAGTAGTCCGGGTCGAAAATCATGGTTGCCAGCTCCTGCTCATCGAGCTGCGTCGCCACACGAATCCGCACCTCGCGATGCGGATCGTGGATCATCCGCAGCAGATAGTTGTGCGGCAGCCGCTGCACAGCCACCCAGCGCACCGTTTCGTCCGGATCGTCAATCAAGGCCCGCAGATGGAATACATCCGCTTTGCGTGCGGCACAGGCCCTCACCTCGAAATACGGATGATCGAGATAATCGTTGGCTAACTCTGGATTCCAGTTGAAAAACCGCTCGACCCGCTTGGCATACCGATCACGCACACAGGCCTCCATCAGGGCACACCGACCGACGGGTTTGGCATCGTCCGGACACCCTGCACAGTCGAATGTCTGCCCTTGCCAATCGATGGCTTGATCCGGGTCACTCATCGTCGTCATCCGCATAGTCGTCAGGCCGGTCGAACACATCCAGCAAGGGCTTCACCTGGATCTTGTCGCCGGGGTCCAGCTCGGTAATCTTGTGCAGGACGGAGCGTCCATCTTCATACTGGCCCAACCGCAATTGCAGATAGCCGTATGCTTTGAGTACAAACAGATAGAACCGAGCCCGGACATCGTCAAAGCTGTCGAATGGGGCGTCACCCGGTGATACACCGCGCCAATCCGATGTGAGTCCCAGCCCATCGGCCGACATCCGCAGGCAGTTCTGGGCCACATCGAAGGCCTCGCCCAAACGCCCCTTGTAGAAGTAGAACTTGTACAGACCCAGATGAACGAGGATCTCTTCCGGCGCAATTTCCAGCGCACGCAGTAAATGCCTTTCCGCCCGGCTATCGTCGAGATAGGCCCGTGCCGCCAGGTGCAATTCACGCTCTGCTGCGGCCGGTATCTGACCACCGTAGTAGTCGCGGTTCAGCCAGAGATCATCTTCAATCAGATTCATCGCTGTACTCCTTCTGCTACAAGAACAGTGCTTGCCGATCGCCTACACGTCTACGCTTTCGGCGTAAACGACGTGCCACAGCCACAACTTTCGGCCGCATTCGGATTGATGAACACCAGCCCGGTATTCATGAGGCTGTCCTCGCAATCCACGACCAGTCCATCGAGCAAAGGCACACTGTTCTTCGCCAGAAACACCTTGATGCCATTGCGTTCAATGGCCATGTCCTCGGCTTCAGGCGCATCGACAACACTGAAGTCATAGGACATTCCGGAACAACCGCCCGGAGCCACGGCCAGACGAAACCCGCTGGCACTATTGCCGCCATTGAAGGCGATCATGCGTTGAATGAAGCGCTCGGCCTTGGGTGTAAAGGTAAGATCCATGGCAGCTCCTAGGCGCTGTAACGCGGATAGCTTTTATCGATGATGCAGGTGTCGTCGACCGGACAAACGGCCACGCACTGCGGTTCGTCGAAGTAGTTAATGCACTCCGTGCACTTTTCCGGCTTGATGAAAAAGATCCCGTTTTTCTCGAAGATGGCGCCGTTAGGGCATTCCGGTTCACAGGCTGAACACCCGGTGCATTGTGAAGCTACGATTTTGTAAGCCATGATCAATCTCCTGTAGTCAATGAGGGAGCGACGATGCCCCCGTTATGGTCAGGCCGCCACATAGGCTCCCTGACGAATTTCGGCATCACCCCGTTGGCCATGAACCACCGAGCCCTCGCGCACTTTTTCCAGATACTCGCGGAAGTAAGCGATCACGGACTGGTCGATATACTCGAAGGCATACTTGTCCACCGCATCGATTCCCGCCGCTTCCAGTTCAGCCTTAGGGCAGCCGCCGATCTTGGCGACGAACACCGCCGTGCAATCGTTGATCGCGCGGATGACTGAGTTTTCCAGCGCTTCTTCCTCGCCATAACCGCCCTGGCAGTACAGATCCACCCGACGATGGCCGACGAATTTTGCGCCAGCCGTACTGGCTTCGTAGATTTGGAACTCGGTGGCATGGCCGAAGTGCTCGTTGATCCGACCGCTGCCCTTAGTCGCCACGGCCACGAGGATCTTGATGTCGGATTGATCGCCTGCCAGAGTCGCCATCTCCGCCTGCTTGGCCTGCGCCTTGGCCTGACGTTCCTGCTCGACCACTGCCTGGTAGGCCTGGCGGGATTCGAGGTCATACTCAACCTCCATCGCCATGACGTTTTCGGTCGTGAACTCGGATGAACGATCCTCGCCCAGCAGGCCGACCGCATCGGCCCGGCACTGACGGCAATGACGCATCATGTTCATCTCGCCTTCGCAGCTATCCTGCAATGCCTTGAGCTCCTGCGCGGTCGGACCGCGCTGGCCGGTCAGACCAAAGACGGTGCCGTGCTCGGGTGCCGAAATCAGCGGCATGATGTTGTGCAGGAAGGCGCCCCGGCTCTTCACGGCCCGGTTGACTTCGACCAGATGCTGATCGTTGATACCAGGGATCATGACCGAGTTGACCTTGCACAGAATGCCCCGCTCGGTGAGCATCTCCAGACCCTGCAATTGGCGCTGGGTCAGAATTTCTGCCGCCTCGCGTCCCTTGTAGCGCTTGTTCTTGTAGTAGATCCACGGATAGATCTTCGCGCCGACGTCCGGATCGACCATATTGATGGTGATCGTGACGTGATCGACATTGAAGCGCTTGATCGTGTCCACGTGATCCGGCAGGGTCAGACCATTCGTGGACAGGCATAGCTTAATGTCCGGTGCTGTCTTCGAAATCAGTTCGAAGGTCTTGAACGTCTTCTCCGGATTGGCCAAGGGGTCGCCGGGGCCTGCAATACCCAACACCGTCATCTGCGGGATAGTGGAGGCAACCGCGAGTACCTTTTTCGCCGCCTGCTCCGGAGTCAGTTTCTCACTGACCACACCGGGGCGGCTTTCATTGGCGCAATCGTATTTACGGTTACAGTAATTGCATTGAATGTTGCACGCTGGCGCGACGGCGACATGCATCCGCGCATAGTGATGGTGTGCTTCTTCGCTGTAGCAGGGATGGTTCTTGACCTTCTCCCAGATTTCCGGAGACATGTCCGCCGGACCGGCGCTACTGCCACAGCTTGCCTTGCCGCCTTCGCTGCTCGTGCCACAACCTTTGTGCTCAGCCATCTGCTGAAGCACGTCTTCCAGTCGGATGATTCCTCCTGGGCGAACAACGCCGGAGAGGGGAATGATTGGGGATGACATGGGCGTATTCCTCCACGTGGTTATTCAAATAACGATCGGGTTACACGCGCCCCATGGATGTATCAGATTGCTCCAACGAAGCTGACCGCAGTTTCATAAAAGCAAAAGGGATGCCAATCTCAATAACGCCTTTTAATCAGCACTTTGCAATGGAGTGAAGCAGATTTTGTAAAGAACACGACGAAAATCCCGAAGGGAGACTGTTCTTTTGTCGCAAACGAAACAGTCGCTTCCCCGAAGAACAGGGGAATGACATGGGAACGCTGGGTTAACTTTCATTGGCGCCAGTACATGGAGACGAGTGCGTCCGGCCGTTCCACCTGTTGTGACGGGTATTGAGAAAGGTACAAAGTATCCACCCGTTTTTTAGTGGACACTTCTATGAACCTGACACCATCTGCTCGCCAACAGCGCTACCATCCTGCTGAATTCAAGGCTCAACTGATTGACCTGTGCCAGCAACCCGCTGCATCGATTGCCAGTGTGTATGAACCCCGGCCTGTTGGCCTGGGTGGCGGTCAGCAAATATATCGATCATCTGCCGCTCTATTGGCTGGAACAGATTGCCCGGCGTAGTGCGGTTAATCTCTCACGCAGCACGATGAGTGAATGGATCGGCCACGTCGGGGTAGGCCCTGCAATCCTTGGCTGGAAAAAACAGACGAGCCTACCTGTGGGCCTATCGCAGCAATAGTCTTGATGCGGAACCGCCGATTGTGGTGTTCGACTATCAAACCGGCCGCAGCGGACAGCATGCCGCCGAGTTTCTTCAGCACTGGCCAACCAATGGACCAACCAATGGACAAGGCACCTTGATGGTCGATGACTACAGCGGGTACAAAGCCCTGTTCAAGGCGGGCGTGACCGAGCTTGGCTGCTGGGCCCATGCACGGCGCAAGTTCTTTGATCTGCACAAGGCGGGCAATCATCCGGTTGCGCACGAGGCACT
>NZ_DAIESY010000081.1:0-8971 GCF_027346185.1 Halothiobacillus sp. | reverse complement strand
AAGGAAATATCGCGTAACCGCAGCACAATCACCATCGCGCACCGGCTTTCGACCATTATCGATGTCGATGAAATCCTGGTGATGGAGCGCGGGCAGATTGTCGAACGGGGGAATCACCGCTCATTGCTGGCGCATCAGGGCGTTTATGCCGAACTGTGGGCCATGCAACAGGAAGCACGAGATCACTGATCTGTGCATTTTTCCCGCTACGGTGTTCCTTTATGTAATAAATTAAATTTGTGACATTCATATTCCTGCCTAAAACCGTGAGCGCGCCATGCCAAATACACTCTCCTTTCAAGCCCTCGATACCCTAAGTTTTGGCGTTCCACTGGCAGAAGGCCTCAGCATTCAGGATCGATTGCGTCAGCAGGGTTTCGGTTTGTTGAGTGCTGAAGCGTTATATGCGCTGATCGGCCCCAACGCAAACTCATGCCCGGATGCGATGCCCTTGTGGGCCAATTTGCTTGCCGATGAATACCTCAAGGATGGCGGGCACTATCGGTACCGACGTCATGGCAGTTTCATTCAGCATGTTTCGGTGGGCGCGAGCACAGATGTGCTCGATCTGGTGCCGCATCGGCCCCACTGGCAGCCGACTTCCTACAACGCGCTGCACGGCGGTATGTTGCGCCGGTTCGAGCCATTGACCCCTGAATTTCTGGCGATGCCGTTCTGGCAACCGCTGGTGACCCATTTGGGGCGCCTGTTTGCCGAAATCCGCCCCGTGGTGGCACGCTGGTTTATCGAAGCTCATCAATTCCGCATCGATACCCGCGACGGCGTAGGCAGGCCCACACCGGAAGGCGCGCACCGCGACGGGGTTGATTTCGTCGTGGTCATCATGATCGGCCGCAGAAACATTCGTGGCGGCGAAACCCGTGTGTTTGAAGTGGATGGCGCGCGCGGCGTTCGGTTTACCTTATCCGAACCATGCAGCGCCTTGCTAATGGACGACAGCCGCGTGATTCATGAAAGTACCCCGATCATTCCGGTGGGTAATCCGAATGACGGCTGGCGCGATACCCTGGTGCTCACATTCCGTTCGGGCGGTTTTCTGGCCCCGTGATGGCGTCTTTCGGTGAACACTTAACGGTGTATTATGAGTACCCGATTTGACCCTCAAGCCGCCCATTTATGACGACCGATTTCAAGCTTCCCGCCCGCCCGCAAAACAACACCTCATCGGTGTCCGAAGCGTTCTCCAATGTACGTATGCCGCCGCATTCCCAGGATGCGGAGCAGGCCGTACTGGGGGGGCTGATGCTGGATCATCTTGCGTTGGAAAAAATCAGTGATGTGCTACGTCCGGAAGATTTCTATCGCGCCGATCATCGCAAGGTCTACGAGGCCGTCCTGGATCTCTCCGAGGGTAACAAGCCCTTCGATGCGGTGATGGTGGCCGAGTGGCTCTCCAAGCGCGATCAACTTGAGGAGGTCGGCGGCGTTCCTTATCTGGTCGAACTGGTCGAGGCGGTGCCCACGGCGGCCAACATTCTGGCCTACGCACAGATGATCCGCGAAAGCTCGGTGCTGCGCAAACTGATCGACGTGGGTACGCAGGTTGTGCAGATGGGCTATCGCCCGGAAGGTCGTGCCGCGGCAGAAGTCATGGAATTTGCCGAACGCGAGATTTTCTCGATCGCCGATGAAGGCGAACGTCTCAAGCGCGGTTTTCGTCCCATCAAGGAACTGATGACCGGTGCCATGGATCGGGTGGCCGAACTGTTCGAGCGTGAAGAAGCGATTACCGGCCACGCCACGGGCTTTAAGGACTTCGATGAAATGACCTCCGGCCTGCAGGCGGGCGATCTGGTGATCGTTGCCGGTCGTCCGTCGATGGGCAAGACCACCTTCGCCATGAATATTGCCGAGCATGTGGCGATTTCCGGCAAAAAAGCGGTCGCGGTGTTTTCGATGGAAATGCCCGGCGAACAACTGGCGTTGCGTATGCTCAGCTCTATCGGCCGTGTCGATCAAACCCGAGTGCGGACGGGACGACTGGACGATCAGGATTGGCATCGTCTCACCTCCGCTGTGGGTATTCTGAGCCAGACACAAATTCATATCGACGATACCCCCGCACTGTCGCCCAGTGATTTGCGTTCGCGGGCGCGGCGACTGGCGCGCACATGTGACTTGGGGGTGATCGTGGTCGATTACCTACAGCTCATGCAGGTGCCGGGCACGAAGGAAAACCGCACCAACGAAATCTCGGAGATTTCCCGCTCGCTCAAATCCATCGCCAAAGAACTCAGCGTACCTGTTATTGCGCTCTCGCAGCTCAACCGCTCCCTGGAACAGCGCCCGAACAAGCGTCCGGTCATGTCCGATCTGCGTGAATCTGGCGCGATTGAACAGGATGCGGATTTGATCGTGTTCATCTACCGCGATGAGGTCTACGACAAGGAATCGCCGCAGAAAGGCATGGCAGAAATCATTATCGGCAAGCAGCGTAACGGCCCTATCGGTAATTTATTTCTTACCTTCCGTGGGCAGAACACCCGCTTTGAAGATTACATTCCAAATGACGTGATGCCGGAGGGCTATCACTCATGACTGACTTGCGTCCGTTGCAGGAAGTCACCCGAACTGAATCGATTGATCTGCGCCGACCTGAACTCACGATTGACCTCGCCGCGTTGCGACACAATGCCGCGGTGGCACGTCAGGCCGCCAAAGGCCGTAAATTGCTCGCCGCGGTGAAGGCGGATGCCTACGGTCATGGTATGGCAACGGTTGCCCGTGCGCTGCGCGATCGGGTCGATGGCTTCATGGTCGCCACACTGGGCGAGGGCGAGGCATTGCGCCAGGCAGGCATTACCCAGCGCGTGCTTGTGCTGCAGGGCGTGATGAGTCAGGCCGAGGCCCGCCGTGCCGCCCGCCGTTTTCTCGAACCGGTGTTCCACCACGTCAACCAGATCGATGCCGTCGGTACGGTCGGTTTCGGCTTGCCGCTCACGGCTTGGATAAAACTAGATACCGGCATGCATCGGGTCGGATTCACGCCGGAAGAATTCGCGCAAGCCTATGCCCGCCTCAGTGCGTTGCGCGGGGTGCGCCCGAATCCGAACGTGCTGACGCATTTCGCCTGTGCGGATGAGCCGGATCGCGGCCCGACCGACGATCAGATCACCTTATTCAAGCAGACGACCACCGAATGCTCCGGTGAAACCAGCCTGTGCAATTCCGCCGGGCTGCTTGCCTTTCCGCAAGCGGGCGGGGACTGGGTACGTCCCGGCATCATGCTGTATGGCGGTAACCCATTCATCACCGGCACGGCCGCCGATTGGGACTTGAAGCCGGTGATGACGCTTACGACGCAGTTGATTGCCGTTCGTGAAGTGCAGGCGGGTGAGCGGGTAGGGTATGGCGGTAAATTTACGGCACCGGCAACCATGCCCGTTGGAGTCGTGTCGATCGGTTATGGCGATGGCTATCCGCGTCATGCGCCCAATGGCACGCCGATCGTCGTCAACGGTCAGCGCACCCAAATCATCGGTCGGGTTTCGATGGATCTGGTTACGGTCGATTTGCGCGGCATTCAGGCTCAGGTCGGCGATACCGTACAATGCTGGGGTGATCAACTGCCCATCGACGAAGTCGCACAGGCAGCCGGCACCATCAGCTACGAACTCATGTGTCAGATGAGCGGGCGCGTCACGCGACGCGTGGTGGAAGCGTCCGAATAACGCAACATTCAATCGTGTTGTCACACGAACGGAGAAAACGCATGCACGTACTCGTATTCCAACACGTTCCTTTTGAAGGTTTGGGTGCGATGGCACCGTGGCTGGCTGAGCGAAAGGCCAAGGTGCAGGTAATCCGGCAGTATGAACCGGATTCGGGCTTGCTCCCCGCGCTTTCTGCCATTGACCTGATCATCGTGCTCGGCGGCCCGATGAGTGTGCATGATACCGATCACCACCCGTGGCTTGAAGCCGAGAAGGCCTACATTCAATCGGCCTTACGTGCCAAAACCCCGATACTCGGGCTCTGCCTCGGTGCGCAACTCATTGCCGAGCAACTGGGCGGTGCCGTGCGCAAAAACCGCCTGCCCGAAATCGGCTGGTGGCCCGTCCATTGGCATGCGGCGGCGCAACATATCTGGCCGGAATGCCAATGTGTCGTCGGGTCGGAACCTGAACCCATCGAAGCGGCCGGTACACGCGTATTTCACTGGCATGGCGAAACCTTTGATCTGCCAGCCGGGGCGCAGCTTCTGGCACATAGCGCTGCCTGCGTAAATCAAGGTTTCCTGTATCGGGATTATGTGGTCGGGTTGCAATTCCATCTTGAGATGACACCTGAGACGGTCGAGCATCTCCTGGTGAATGCTGAGGATGAACTCGTCGATAGCCCGTATGTTTCAACTGCGGAAAAGATGATGTCGGAACCCGCCGACACCTATGCACTCAATCAGCGCCTCATGGGTGAATTGCTGACATTTCTTGGGAACCTCGAAAAAATCCTTCCATGAGATTTTTCGAAGACGTTCATTGCGCGCCCCAAAGAAAAATTATTTCAATCGTTTACGCGATTGATTTGAGCGCTCATCCGACTTGGTTGGTGCAGGTCTCAGATCACCGAAGAATACGAAAATAGGGTGCATCTTTTGTCATTCAGGGGCTGTCTGTGTTGGAACTCATGTCGATTCCGTCCTGCCGTTTTTATGAAGTTCATCCAAAAATAACCCCGAGGATGCTGGTGACATTCAGATAATGACGAGCTAGAATGATTCTACAAACTTGATTGAGGTGATCACTATGTCAGCGTTCAAATTCGAAAACTTCCCTTTGACTTTCATTATTGCCTTGGTTGTTCTAGGTTGGCTTTCCTTCCTGAGTGTTATCACCTTCGGTTGATCGAACCCAAAAGACCCGTTACACCACCGAGGTCTGGCTAAAACCAGAACAAACCCGCCTTTTGGCGGGTTTGTTGTTTCTGCAAAAAGCTCTGTCGTAAAGATAAAGTATTCATCGCTGAGCTCTTTGCCATTGTCGACACAACACTCGGCTCTAAGCTCATGAACCGACCGGTTAGAGCATCGAATTTTACGTTAATGATTCCACCACTTGATTGACGCATAAAACCCGGAAAAGTTTTCCTGAATTTGCCAGCCGCTTTCGACTGGAACAGATGCTCTCGGTTTTGCACTGATTTAGATGCGATGGATTGTAATCGTGCATAAATATGGTGCATAAAAAGGGCGATATTATCTGCCTGATTTTTGTTATCTATTTGAATAATAAATAATCATATCTCTTGGCCTGCTTCATGCAAACGCAGTATTACTGTTTGTCTAAATGGTAATACCAAGAGAGAGGTGTGATATGAAGTCTGTCCTGCGTGCGGTTTCTCGAGTTGTTTTGGGTGCGGCGTTTTTAGGTAGCAGTGCGCTGGCGAGTGCTGCGCCATTCAACGATTACAGCAATGGCAACAACATGAACGATGGAGCGAAGGGTATCTATTCTCTTATAGATCCTTTGAGCAAATGCCCCACGCTATAACGCATGGTGAGACGGGGCTTTCATCTCATAACATGCGCGCACTTTCCAGTAATTCCAAGGGGGGATGCAGAATATGACTCAGGTAAAACGTTTCTGGCCGTTGCTGACCGGCACGCATACATACGAGAAGACCCTTTCAACGCGCAATCGTGGGAAAGGCGTGATTATTGAGGCGCCTATTCTCGCTTATCTGATCGAGACCGCCAACGGGCGGATTCTCTACGACGTAGGCTGCGATTACTCCAAGCTTGCCGATCCGGCATTGCGTAAACGCTATTACGAGAACGAAACCTTTCCTTTCGGACCGCCGGAGATGACGGAGGAGCAGCGACTGCCTAATCGTTTGTACGAATTGGGGCTGGCACCCCAGGACGTGGACGTCGTGTTCTGCGGCCATCTGCACTTCGACCACGGCGGCGGCTTATGCGAGATGTGTCATGCCGAGGTGCACGTTCACGGTCGTGAGCTGGAGGCGGCGCGGGCGCAAGCCGACGAGGCCTACTTCCAGGACGACTTCGCCGGAGGCTATCGTTGGCGCATCACCGAGAGCGAATACACGGTGACGCCAGGCGTCGAAGCCGTCGAGACGCCAGGACACACGGCGGGGCACATGTCACTGCTGGTCGAGTTGCCCAAGGGGCCACCGATCCTGCTCGCTGGCGATGCTGCGGACCTGAGTGAGAATCTCGAGCAGGAAATTGCTCCGGGATTGTGCTGGCATGATCGGGAGGACATGGCCGTGAACAGCATCCGCAAGCTCAAGCGTATCGCCGCCGAGACCGGGGCTGAGCTGTGGCCCAATCACGACATGGCCTTTTTCCGCAGCCGACGCCGTTTCCCCGGCTTTTACGAGTGACACCGGAGCAATTACGTACCTTTTGAATATGCCGGCCTATGGCGTAGCGAGCGCCTTGCGCGAACGTTACCACCGAGGAGGTTTACTGGCTGTGTAAAGCCACGGCTTGATCGTCTATCAGCTCATTCCGTAGTTGCGGCCGGACTTTCGCGGTTGCGCCGGGTTGTAGAATCTGACGCTGGAGCTCACATCCTGGCTGCCTCGTCAGCAGGGCTTTGCAGGCAGCCTCACTGTCGACAACGACGAGTGCCTTATGCGTCGCGAACTAGACTATCAGTGTCTGGAGGCATTCGAAGACATCGGCCGAGCCTAGTTCATCAGCGACACACTTATGTTTGAAAGCGGAATCCAGGCCGACTACACCGAGGTCTTACGCAAATCGGTGCCTAACGATGCCGGCATACTCGCGATGCGGTCCTAGAGGACGCCTGTCGGGCTCGTCGGCATTCTGGTTGCGTTGAGCTTTAAGAGCGCTTTCGACAGTCCAAAAACTTCGTCGACGGAGTACGGGGCACCTCGAAAAACTTACTTCGCGCCCCGATTGCTGCGCTGAGCGGCGCGATCTTAATTCTAAGCGGTTTCAAGGTGTTGGCCCGACGCATCGCCTAGACGGACCTGTTAGCGGTTACCTGCTAAACAGCGTTCGCAGGAAACAATCTCTTGTTCTGTGCTCTACAATCGCTGACTGTGTTGAACGTGTTGTTTGACATGGTTCTGGGCAGCGCCTCCGTTTCCGCCAGCAAGCGCGGATGCCATCGAGAGTGTAGCGCTGACCGAACAGCACGGTGCGAGGATGGTGCTTATCCTTGATACGACTGCCCTCCGTAGTGAGTTATTTGATCCAGCGACCTACACGCGCGGAATAAGCCGGTCACCTTGCGCAGATATTGGCACAGCACGCCCTAGTCTGAGTGTTTGCAGCCCCGGTGATTTTAACTGCCCGATTGTCCCAACCATCCAGCCAAGGTGGTTCAGCGATCCACAATCGAAAACGAAACGGGTTATTGCCTGACACAAAGGTACGCACCTATGCCAACATCTGAAGTGTAAATCAAAATCACGCCTCCTTTATCCCAACATTCGCTCCTCCGGGCTCATCTCATATTGGAAAGGGCTCAGTCTGGACAATATCCAAGAATAAATACACAAGGCAAGCACCTAATCGTAACCTTGGAAGAAGATCAAGAATATGCGAACCAGTGGTTATGGTTTCAGATTCACGTCCTCCTCAATAAAGGCACTGGCGGCAAGCCGCCACAAACCCGCTTAATGACTATTTTCGGAATTCGCTGAAAATGGGTGAACACCAGAATACCTAATCTATGTACCACGAGTTGGAGTACCTTCCTCCGCCTTGCACTATTTTGAGCAACCGGGCTACATACTTGCATGGTTGTGGTGAGATAACCGGGTGGTGTTTTTTGCTGATTTTAAGTTAACCATTTGAATAATTGTTGTTTTTAACTCTTGGCCTGCTTCCTGCTTTCTTAGTATTACTTTTTTTAAAAAAGGTAATACCAAAAGAGAGGTGTGATATGAAGTCTGTTCTGCGTGCGGTGTCTCGAGTTGTTTTGGGTGTGGCGTTTTTAGGTAGCAGTGTACTGGCGAGCGCTGCGCCACTGACGATCGGTTATAGCGATTGGCCGGGCTTTGTAGCATGGCAGGTGGCTATTGAAAAGAACTGGTTCAAGGATGCTGGCGTCGATGTCAAATTCGACTGGTTTGATTATGGCCCCTCAATGGAAGCCTTTGCCGCAGGCAAACTGGATGCTGTCGCCGTGACCAACGGCGATGCACTGGTCACAGGGGCGACCGGTGCCAAGAGCGTGATGATTCTGATCAATGATTACAGCGACGGTAATGACATGATCGTTGGTGTGCCGGGTATCGATTCTCTCAAGGATCTCAAAGGCAAGAAGGTGGGTGTGGAAATCGGTCTCGTCGATCATCTGCTGCTCCTCAATGGCCTGCAAAATAATGGCATGACCGAAAAGGATGTTCAGCTCGTGAATGTGCCGACCAATGAAACACCGCAGGTTCTGGCTTCGGGGCAGGTATCCGCCATTGGGGCCTTTCAACCAAGTTCCGGTATAGCGTTGAAGTTGGTACCCGGCTCCAAGCCGATCTATACCAGTGCCGACGCTCCGGGCTTGATCTACGACGTACTGGCCGTTTCTCCGCAGAGTCTGGCGATGCACCGTGCCGAATGGGAAAAAGTGACCAAGGTTTGGTATCGGGTGGTCGATTACATCAATGATCCGAAAACGCACGATGACGCGGTGCGCATCATGGCTTCGCGGGTCGGTGTTCCACCAGAGGAATATCAAGCCTTCCTGAAGGGCACCAAGATCCTGACTCTGGCAGAAGCCAAGTCGCACTTCAAGAAAGGCCCCGGCCTCGATTCGATTTATGGCTCATCTGAAATCGTGGACAAGTTCAATGTCGATAACAAGGTGTACACAGTGCCGCAGGACATCAATTCCTACATTGATCCTTCGCTGACCGATGCGCTGAAGTAATCGCGTTACTGAATGAAACGAGTCTGATTGGAGATGAGTTCAATGGCCCATTCCTCGTGGTTCTCCGTTCGCCAGCCACTGGCCCC
>NZ_DAIESY010000052.1:0-17748 GCF_027346185.1 Halothiobacillus sp. | reverse complement strand
ATCGAGCGCCCCATCCGTCGCCCGAGCAATAAAGCAATCATCAGGGCGGCCAGCAGGGGGATCGGCATGATAATCAATAGCTTGTTGACAAGCTCATTGTGTGCCTTTGTCGTGATCTGCCCGACAGATTGCGTGATCGAGAGCACGCCCAGCACATTGCCCACCTTGGCGTTGGTGTGGCACCTTATGCACTGCGCTTCGGCGATCAGGGGGCGGTCATACCGAATCGTCCCATCGTGCATTTGTGTCTGGGTTTTGCCTGTGGCAAAGGCAGATAGCACCAGGGCGTCTGCATCGGGCTGTTCAATCGGTCCAAAGAGCGTGATCACCTTGCTGCCGCGGTATAGTTCGATGCGGGTACTAGAATCGTTGCCTTGTGCGCGGATGGTTTTGAGAAATTCGTCGAGTTGCGCGCGGGACCAGCCCTGTCGCATGATCTGATACATCGCATTGAAGGTGCCGTCGGCCAGCGAAGCCGACATATCAACGGCAGATTGACGCACCGTGCGTTCGAAAACACCGGTGGTGGCCCAATACATGGCGACGGCGACCAGAACGGAAACCGCCAAGGCTGCGCCCACGATCAGCAGCCGAATTGAACGTAACCATCGTCCCATTGATTTCGATTTCCTAAAAAGCTTTGAGCTGAGGAACCTCTGATTGAATCCCTCGTGAGCCGAGTTGCTGATCCAAAAGCCGCAAAACGAGGCAGAGGCCGCAGGTCGTAGTTCACGCTACGATGCCAAGGCCGATAACGAAGTCTTGCGGCCCATGTTGGATGGATAAGGGGCGGCAACCCGCATGGGACGGGCTTTTGAGGGTGATTCGCTGTGTTGCGCCGCTCACGAATGGAATAACCATTAACGCGAAGCTGGCGCAAGCCCGTTTCGCGCCGCGCCTTGCGACTCATCCCTCAAAAGGCCGTCTCGGCCACGAAGGATTCAATCAGAGGTTCCCTAGACTTTGTCGTACGATTCGGGTCGTCCGATACAGTGTGGCTGTCCAGTGCCACAATGAAATACTAATGCAATAAGCCAGCCTAAACGAAAACGATTTTTGCGTGGAATCAGACTTTCTGTGGGGCTATTAAAAAATCAAGATGTTCCTAACTTGTTGCTGGTGGGCGCATCAGGTGCTGCCGTGTCGGCGGTCGGGTTGTCGCTTTCTTCCGTGGGCTCGGGGGGGTATGGCAGGCCGCCTGAGCCAAACCATTCGTCCAGAATGGCGCGGGCTTGGGGAACCCCGCTGCCACGCAAGCCGGAAAAGGGCAGCCAATGAACCGTTGCAAGAGAAGCATCCTTCTTGAGGGCGAAGATGGTTTTGCTTATTTCGTTCTGACTGAGCTTGTCGGCCTTGTTCAGCAGGCACAGAACCGGCAGTTGACGATCCTGGGCGTATTCGATCATCTGGCGGTCGGTTTCCTTGAGTGGGTGACGAATGTCCATGATGATCACGACACCGGCCAGTGACTGGCGTTCAGCAAAATAGGCGGCCAGGGCCTCACCCCAGCGTCGCCGCATCGCTTCGGGGACCTTCGCGTAACCGTAGCCGGGTAAGTCCACCAGTCGGCGGCTTTCGTCACGCAAGCCGAACAGGTTGATCAGCTGGGTTCGCCCAGGCGTGCGGGAGGTTCGTGCCAGAGCTTTTTGCCCGACCAGCGCGTTCAGCACGGTTGATTTTCCGGCGTTCGAACGTCCGGCAAAAGCCACCTCGGCGCCAAAATCGGCGGTCAGTTCCTTAGGCGACGGGGCGCTTTTGATAAAATAAGCGGTTCTAAAATCCATCATCACATCGGGCTCCAGACCATGATAGCGCCGCTGCAAAAGTGTCGTGCGGCGCGCTTTGCGGTATAAAAACCGCGTCTTATGGGGTATTGATCAATCCGAATCACGCCACGGGCTTATCGCTGCTAAACTGCGAAGGTTTCAGTGGGCAAGGTCACTATTGGGTGGCATTGTTTCACAGATTGGGTCGAGGCGTGCGCCGCGACGAATTAGCCGTCCAAAGGGTCGGTGTGTGTTCGGGTTCCGATGCCTTGAGGCCGGATATTTTTGCGAATTGATTTTAGAGCAGGTGCCCCATGAGTCGATCAGGTTTAAGTTCATCACGTTTGCCCCTCGTGGCGCTTTTGTTTCGCCGTGCCGCATGGCCCTTTGTTCTGGGTGTCGGCATTGCAGTGACGGGAAGCTCGTCGGCCCTCGCCGGAGGCGATGTGGCAGCCGGTCTTCAGGCCAGCAAAACTTGCGCCGCCTGCCATGGCGCCGATGGTAACAGCATGGTGCCCACATTCCCCTCCATCGCGGGGCAGCCGGCGGGGTACCTGGCCGAACAATTGCGCGCCTTCCGTGACGGCAAGCGTGTCAATGCCTTGATGAGCCTGCAGGCCAAGGACCTGACGGATCAACAAATCGAAGATCTGGGGGCCTATTTCGCCGCGCAGAAGCGGGTGGTGAAAGCGGCATCGACAGAAGATTCCATTCCCGGCGCACATTTGTGGAAGTTTGGCGGTCATTCCAATACCGTGGCGGCTTGTGCGGCTTGCCATGGTCCGAAGGGGCAGGGCAATCAGCCTGCAGGATTTCCCGCGTTGCGAGGGTTGACGCCGCAATACATCACAGAATCATTGATGGCGTATCGCAAAGATGAGCGCAAGACTGAACATGCCGACATCATGGTCAGTATTGCCAGCAAGCTGAGCGACGATGACATTAAAGATGTGGCTCAACATATCGCTACTTTCCACTAATTTTTTTGCTGGGTTGTATGCCGGGCCGCTCCTGCCAGTGCCCCCGCAGCCCGGATGCATGTTTTTTTGAATATCCGATGATAGTGCTCGGGAACTTGTGCCCCAATAACCACTCGAAAAAATCCCATTAGATATCCTGAGATATCCTGCTCCCGATTGGGGCAACCAAGACCTACGATTACTTACCACATTTTGTAAAGGCTGCGCATGTCCGATATTTCCCAATCAGCCGAACTGAACACGCCGAAATCGGCAAGTACCCAGCCGGGTGCCGTACAAGCGCGTTCGCATGGTGTAACCAAACGCCTCCTGTTGTGGCTTACATCAATGAACCTGGCGGTCACGCTTCTGGTGATTCTGGCGATTGCTTCGGTGATCGGCACGGTACTCAAGCAGAACGAATCCTTCAACAGTTATCTCGATGTGTTTGGACCGTTCTGGTTTGCGGTATTCCGTAACCTGTCTCTTTACGATGTCTATTCAGCGACCTGGTTTGTCGCCATCCTGCTGTTTTTGGTGGCCTCCACATCCTCATGCGTGGCACGCAACGCGCCGGCGTTCCTGCGTGACATCCGCAGCTTTCGCCTCAATGCCCAGGAAAAGTCGCTTCGTGCCTTCGCGCATAAGGCGGACATGAAATCGACAGCCAAGCCCGAGTCACTGGTTGCGCCCATCCAGGCGCTTCTTGAGCGGGCAGGCTTCAAGAGCCGTGTGAAAACCCAGCCGCACGAGATTCTGATTTCCGGGCGCAAAGGAGGGCTAAACCGGATCGGCTATGTGTTGACCCATTTGGGTATCATCGTGATTCTGCTCGGCGGCCTGCTCGACAGCAAAATGCAGCTCAAGCTCATGGATGTGCTGGGGATGGTCAAGGTGGAAACCGCCAATATTCCCGTCAGCGAAGTCCCGGCTGCCAGCAAGATTCAGGTCGGTGGTTTGCAGGCGTTTCGTGGCACGGTGAACATCCCCGAACATAAATGGGGTGATGTGGTCTTTATCGGTTTGAAGGACGGGTACGTTGTTCAGAATCTGCCCTTTAAGATATTCGTGAACAAATTTGTCATCGAGCATTACGACACCGGCATGCCCAAATCGTATATGTCGAATGTGACCTTGACCAACAAGGAAACGGGGCAGGAGATCACCAAGACGATTGAGGTCAATCATCCTCTGCACTATATGGGATACAACATTTTCCAATCGAGCTTTGGCGATGGCGGTACGAAATTGAACATGGAAGCCTGGCAACTGTCAGGCAAGGCCGGTGTGGCGCAACCCATCGATTCGGCCGTTTTCGACAAGAAACGCTTCGATTTCAATGGTCAGAGCTATCAGCTCGAATTTACCGATTTTCGGTTGTACAACATCAATCCGGTCACTAATAAGAATGGTGTCGTTCAGCAGAAAAACTATGGTCCTTCGGTGACCTTCAAACTGCGTAATGCAGCGGGCGAGGCCATCGAGTACCAGAATTACTTACTACCCATTGATTTAAACGGGCATCCGTATTTCCTGAGTGGCGTGACGCGTAGCATCGGCGGTCAGCAGCAGTTTCTCTACATTCCCGCAGACCAGAAGGGCTCGATTGATACGTTCATGGCCTTTTTGTCGATGCTTTCGGATCAGGCAAGGGTGCAGCAGATTGCCGCCCAGCTGATTGGTGACGTAAGTTCATCCACAGGGGGCAAGGGGGGCATGACCAACGAGAACCTGACACAATCAGCCAGTGCCTCGATCGCAGAATTGGTGCATATCTTCGTGCAGCAGGGCTTCGGCGCAATGAAGACCAAGATCGAATCGGCCCTGGCACAGCGAAACCTGAGCCCGGAGGCCAGCAAAAAGGCCGAGCAGGCGTCCATCAGTGTGGTTCGATCTGTACTTGAGCGCGCCTTTTTAGAAACCCTGGCTGCGCAGGATGGCAAGCGGGAATTTACCGATCAGGATGCCAAGTTCTTCGATGATGCGATGGATGCCATCTCGGCCTTGCCCGCCTATGGTTCGCCGATTTTCGTGCAACCCAAGAGCTTTGAGCAGATTCAGTCCACCGGGCTTGAAGTTTCGCGTGCGCCGGGTGCCATTTGGGTTACCATCGGCTCGGTCATGCTCGTGATTGGGATTTTCATGAATTTCTACATCCACTATCGTAGGCAGTGGATCTTGCTCAAACCTGAAGGCGAGGGCACACGCATCCTGCTCGCAGGGTCTGATATTCGTAAAAACATTGATTTCGACAAGGATTTTGCGGTGTTCCGGAATGAACTTATGGCCGCCACGGAGTCGAAGTCTTCAGAGAGAGAAAATCCGGCCTAGCACGATGCCACCACGCCGGTTGAATCAGTAGCCATGAGGCTCGAACCATTGCCGATTTGAGGAGTTACCTGAAATGTCTGTGCCTAAAGAACAGATGATGCCGATGCTTGATGTGTCGATGACGTCTTCGCGTGGATCGGCCCGCCGCATCGGGGTGATCGATATTCTCTACACCCTGATTGCGCTGGCCGCCGCGACCTATTTTTATTTTCAATACCGTACCTACCTCTGGGGCCCCCAGATCGGCATGCTGTTCGGTTTTGCCGCCGCCGTCGGTTTTATCGGCTGGCTCTGGCCAGCTACGCGCTGGCTCGTGGGCGTAGTCGCCGCCGCCGCCCTGTTTACGATGTATCAGTACGGACTCTACGCGCCGGGAGGCGAGGCAGTAGGCCGCCTCAGACTCCACGAGATTCAGGAAGGGCATTTCTTCCTGAAATTCTTCCTGTCCAGTCCAGCTGCGACCATGTGGATGGTGACTCTGTTCGCCCTGGCCATGCCGACCTATTTCTTCGGCATGTGGCGTCGCTCCGTCTTTGCTGAAAAAGTGGGCAGTGCCCTGGTCTGGAGCGGGATCGCACTGGGCTTCATTGGCTTTTTCGCCCGCTGGCGCGAATCGTATCTGATCAACTTCGATTACGGCCACATTCCGGTCAGCAACCTCTACGAAGTGTTCATCGTCTTCAGCGTATTCACCTCCCTGCTCTATCTGTACTACGAACGTCGGTACATGACACGGGCACTAGGCGGGTTCGTGATGATGGTGGTCACCGCCGCGCTTGCCTTCCTGATGTGGTACCAGTTCGCACAGGGTGCCAATACGATTGAGCCCTTGGTCCCGGCGCTAAAGAGCTGGTGGATGAAGATTCATGTGCCTGCCAACTTCATCGGCTACGGCAGCTTTGCCATCTCTGCCATGGTGGGTGTTGCCTACCTGATCAAGGAGAAAACGGGGGGTGACGGCGCCAATGACCGCCTGCCTTCGCTTGAGGTAATGGATGACATCATGTACAAGTCGATCGCGCTTGGCTTCGCCTTCTTCACCATTGCGACCATTCTGGGGGCCATGTGGGCAGCGGAGGCTTGGGGCGGCTACTGGAGCTGGGATCCGAAGGAGACTTGGGCTCTGATCGTCTGGCTGAATTACGCGGCTTGGTTGCACCTGCGCTTGAGTAAGGGCTGGCGTGGTACCGCGATGGCTTGGTGGTCAGTCGGTGGGTTGTTGGTCACGACCTTCGCTTTCCTTGGTGTGAATATGTTCCTTTCCGGCCTGCATTCCTACGGTAAGCTGTGAACCGGTAATATCGGTCTAGATACCTGCCATTACGAATAAACCCCGCGACAGCGGGGTTTATTTATGCAGAAGGACGAACGCAGGCTCAATATACGTGTCTATGCCGTACAATAATTTTGTGAACCGACGACTGCGAACATGGGTATCGGGCGTGTTCAACTTATGTGTAAAGAGGAGTGAGCTATGTCGTTTTTCTTCCGATTGGGTGCTCTGCATTGGCAGCGTTGGGTCGGGCTTGGTTTGTTGGCAGCCTTGCTGGCATCTCCCGTGGTGTATGCAGCACCCAAGATCGCTCCTTCTCCCGAAATCATCTTGAAGGAAAATGTGAACTACCGCGTTGTGATTACTGATGAGACACCGCCCTCCGATGGCAGGATTCTCGTGCAGGAAATGTTCTGGTATGGCTGTCCTCATTGCTTTCATCTTGAACCTGTGCTGGATGAATGGCGCAAGACATTGCCCGCCTATGTGGATTTCGAGCCCTATGCCGTGCCGCTGACCCCCGGCTGGGTGCCACTGACCAAAGCCTTTTATACAGCGAAGTTCATGGGCGTGCTGCCCAAGACTCATGTGTCGGTATTCACCGATATCCACGTCAAGAACCTTCGGCCGGTCACACGTGAGCAGATCGCCGACATGTATGCCGATCTGGGGGTAAATCGCGATCAGTTCCTGCAAATGTACGATTCCTTCGGGGTGGATAATGCCGTGCGTCAAGCGGGTGTCGTCGCTCAGGACGCGGGGGTGACCGGTGTGCCGGCCATACTGGTGAACGGCAAGTACCTGGTCACCGGTGATATGGCAGGGAGCAACGAGGCCATGCTGCCGATAGTCGATGCGCTGATCGCAAAGATTGAAGCGCAGAGAAAGGCCAAATCGTGATGCAGTGGGCGCACAGGGAGGGTGTCGATGCCTGAGTCCCGCAGCACGGCCATGCCCACAGGTGGTCATTTCACCTCGCAATGTACTGCGCCGACTGCAGAGCGTGAACCGCGTCCGTTGCGGCTTTTGTCCTACAATATCCAGGCGGGAATCGGCACCCGCAACTTCCGGGATTATCTGCTCAATGGCTGGAAGCATGTGCTGCCGTTCCCGCAGCGGATGCAGAATCTCGATCACATCGCCCAGTTGCTCAGTCAGTTTGACCTTATTGGATTGCAGGAAGCTGATGGCGGCTCATTGCGCAGCCACTTTCTGAATCAGATCGAATATCTGGCCATGCGCTCGAACATGCCGTTCTGGGCAACGCGCATCAATCGTGATCTGGGGCACTGGGGGCAGCACGCGCTCGGTATGCTTTCGCGCATCGAGCCTTATCATATCGAGCGTTATGCCCTGCCCGGACGGATACCTGGCCGTGGCGTCGTTCTGGCAGATTTCAGCTGGTATGGTCAGCAGTTGCGCGTACAGGTCAGTCATCTGTCCTTGAGTGATCGAGCCCGCCGGGCACAGCTGGATCGCCTGATTGCCCGCTGCCGGGAATTTGAGGGTGTCAATCTCGTGATGGCCGATTTCAACTGCACGCCCTCAAACAGCGATCTGCAACGGCTGTGCGCCGAGGCGGGGCTCAAACTGCCATTTTCTCCGCCTTTGACCTATCCCAGCTGGGGACCCAAACGCGCGATCGATCACATTCTGGTTTCGCAGGATATCGAGATTGAATCGGTGGATGCACTCACCTACGGAGTGTCGGATCACGCGCCTCTGGCGATGCAGATCAAACTGCCGACCGAGTCCGAACCCTATTTATCGTCGAAGGCCTCCTGAGCGGTCTGAGGGTCAGCGATGAACGAACCGGCAAAAACGGATTACCGCGCCAAATATGAACAGTTGCTGGATGAGTTCACTTCGCTAGAAGCCAACGAACAACTTCAGCAGACCCTGTTGCGCAGCCTGATGAACCGCGTTCTGTTTGCGGTGGATAAAGCGTACCCCACTCTGGCGAAGGAGAGTCAGGCACTGCGCACGCTTGTGCGGCAGGTCGGTGATGTCCCATTGCCCATAACGCGCATACAACCGGGAATCGAGCGTCTGGCCGAGTCCATTTGGGCTATTGAAGCGGGTGATCTGACTCCGGGGCGCGAAGAATCATTGAGTAAGGAGGAGGTGGCCGAGCGTGTGGACGTTCGAGATTTTCTGCCGCTTCTGCTTGAGCGGGTGGCTTTCACCGAGTCCATGGAAGGACGGCGCGAGAAACTCCTGGCTATTCTGGACGATCCTAAAGACAAGACCCTGAACTCCATATTGATCGACCGTGCAGCCACGCTGATCAACGACATGCGCCGTGCGCTCGAAAACGAAAAAAACGAGCTGACCGATTTCCTGCGCCAGCTCACGGAAGCATTATCCGAAATCGATCAACATACGCTCGCCAACCTGGGTGATGTCGAGACGCAACACAAGGCACAGGAAGCGCCGGGCCCACGCCGTGACCGAGCAGGTATCGCATATCGATCGCACCGTGTCGGATACGACCGATCTGGAGGAACTCAAGCGGGTCGTGCATCAGCGGGTGGCGCGGATCAGCGAGCAGATCGACACGTTCCGCAAGACCGAAGATAAACGTCTGGCCGTGATTGAGCTGGAAAACCGCCAGATGCGCGAGCGCATCGGCAAACTGGAGGCTTCCCGGCTGATCCTGCAGGAACAGCTGGTGGCCAGCACGAAGAAGATGCTCCGGGATACCTTGACTGGACTGCCGAATCGTCTGGCATTTGATGAGCGCGTGACACTTGAGATAGCCCGGATGCAGCGCGAGCAAACGCCCTTGTGTCTTGCAATCTGGGATGTCGACCACTTCAAGCAGGTCAATGATACCTTCGGTCATCAGGCCGGGGATAAGGCCCTGCATGTCGTGGGCAAGACATTGAATCAATTGATTCGCGACGTGGACATGGTCGCTCGCTATGGCGGGGAAGAATTTGTGATGGTTCTGCCGAAAGCCAATTTGCAACAAGCGTTCGTCGTGCTCGAGCGCATTCGCGAAAAACTGGCCAGCACTGCATTCCGGTTCAAGGACACGCCGCTGAAAATCACCTTATCCTGCGGTGTTGCCGAGTTCGGTGCGGGTGAAACCATTGAAAGCGTGATAACCCGTGCCGATGACGCACTCTACCGGGCCAAGGCCAATGGCCGCAATCGTACACAAATGGCGCAACTTTCCGCCTAGTGTACCGCTCCATTCTGCATGAAACTTGAGCGATTATTGGCATGATTCACCTTCAGCAGGATGTCGCAAACACTGGCGGCCCAGATAAATGGTTTGGGCCTGCTGACGTGTTATGAGACATATTCATCAATGGCTGCAACCAGACGGGGTTGTGTAGAAACTCAATATCCGTCAATAACCTCCCGCGAAAATCTCTCGGACATTAATTAATGCTCTGATGGTCCGTTCAAGCATGAGACGATTCAAATGCCATGCGCTACTGCGGCAACAGTATCTCAAGTCGGCGCTTGGTCTCCGTCATGTGCTGCTCCAGCAGCACACACACTGCCGCCTCGCTGCCTACCCTGTAGGCAGCGAGGATCGCCCGATGCTCAAGATCGGCCTGTTGGCGGTAATCCGTCTGCGTGCTGATTAACACACGAATAAAGCGGTCGATCTGCGTGTCCACACTTTCGATCATCGCAAATAGTCTTGGTCTTTCGGCTGCGCGGTACAGGCTCGAATGGAAAAGCCAGTTCTGACGCATCCAGCAGTCGATGTCGGCCACGTCTTCGGCTTCATCAAGTACGGCGGCGGCACGCTGCACATCCTCGGCTGATGCTCCTTTCTCCAGCGCCCATCGTATCGCCTGCGTTTCCAAAATGCAGCGGATCTCAAGCAACTGGCGCGCTTCGCTAACCGACAGTGAATTCACACGTGCGCCTTGGTGACTGCGAATCTCGGCCAAGCCTTCGGCCGCCAGTTGACGAAGTGCCTCGCGTACCGGGATATGGCTCACGCCAAATCGCTCCGCAATAGCGTCTTGGCGCAGCGCTTCTCCACTAGTCAGCCGACCGTGGAGGATTTCATCTCGCAACGCCCTACAGATTTCTTCAGTTTTGGTCATTTTGTAATTTCATATATGAAAATAAATTTTTCTGGCAAGAGTCTTGCATTGCTATATAGCGTGCAATACCAGATTTTCAAGTAAACACTGGCTTTTCGGCAGTTTGGAGCCAAAAGCCGTAGCAAAGATGCACCAATATAATATATTTTTTGACTTGTATGCACCGTTTTTACCCATTTATATGAAGGAGTAGTTACTTAATGATTATCGCCATCGTTCGTTATCAGCTCCCGGAAGGAATCGATCATGACGCCTGTCTCGCCCATTACATCCAGATAGCCCCCGGATTCCACCATGCCCCGGGTTTGCTGAGCAAGTACTTTATATGGAGCGCTGAGGGTACCGCGGGCGGTGTCTATCACTGGGAAAGCCGAGGCCAAGCCGAGGCCTTTTATGAAGGTCCTTGGCGGGAGGGAATCCTTGCCCGTTACGGTATGACTCTGGAGATTGAGTACTTCACTGCATTTGCCTTGACCGACAACCTCGCCAATGAGGTGCGCGTATTCGAGACGCCAGATGTCGGGAGTTGAGGCATGAGGTAGCAGTAGTTTTTTCCTAGGGAATCTCTGCACGAATCCATCCATGGCTTCGTGCAGACACGCACGGACCGGTTCACGCCCGTTTCGTGCTCCGCATTTCAATGACTTGCGTCATTGAGCGGCAGGGCATCCATGCCCTGCACGGGAAGGTCTGCATTTGTGCAGACCTTCCCTAGATGGGGTGGTGCAGGTTGTCGCTCCATAGCGTAATCACAGTCAATATCAGAGGGTCATTATTATGGAACGCAGGGACTTTTTAAAGAGCGCGGGCGCAGTTCTAGGCGCAACCGCTGCCGCAACGACCTTTTCTGCACCAGCCATCGCTTCTGGGCGAATTGAGTGGCGCATGGTTACCGCCTGGCCCAAGGGGCTACCCGGCTTGGGCACTGGCGCGGAGCTGCTGGCGCGGCGTATCACGGTGATGTCCAGCGGACGGCTCACCGTGAAGGTCTTCTCGGCGGGTGAGTTGGTGCCAGGGTTGCAGACCTTCGATGCCGTGCAGAACGGCGCAGCGGAGATGGGGCACGATACCCCAGGATTCCACCTCGGCAAGCACCGCGCCTTTGCCTATTTTTTCGGTGCGCCCTTCGGCATGTCTTATTCCGAGCACGTGGCCTGGCTAGATCATGGTGGCGGCCAAGCTCTATGGGATGAGCTCTCCGCGCAATTTGGGATCAAAAGCTTTGCAGTGGGTAACATCGGCACTCCTCCCTTCGGTTGGTTCAAGAAAGAATTGCACGAAGTCGGTGATCTCAAGGGCGTTAAGATGCGTATGCCAGGCATAGGGGCAGAAATGATCCGCCGCCTTGGCGCGGTACCTACACTCATGGCTCCAGGCGACGTCTTCCCCGCACTCAAGGCTGGTACGCTGGACGCAACCGATTTTACCGGCCCTGCTAACGACATGGCTCTCGGTTTCCACCAGGCGTGCAAGTTCTATTATTGGCCAGGCGTACAGAAGCCCGGAGCCGTACAACAGCTTATCGTAAGCAAATCCAAATACGACGCCTTGCCCAAAGATCTGCAACAAATTATTCAGGTCGCAGCACAGGCTTCGCATCAAGATATGCTTGCCGAGTATAACTTGATCAACGCCCAAGCTGCGAAGGTTCTCAAAGACAAGCACGGAATTAAGTTCCTGCGACTGCCCGACAGCATCCTCTCTGCCTTGGGCACGGTCGCCGGCGAGATATTGCATGAGGAGCGCGAGAAGCTTGACCCGCTCGGCCGCAGAATTTGGGACGCTTATTTCGCTGCGCGCAGCGGCTTGGTCGAACTCACTGAGGGCGCGGATCGCGCCATGTACAACGCACGGGATCTAGGCTTTGAATACCCAGCCTGAGAGCGCTGATGCGCGGGGCTCGGACGCCCTACTCGCTTTAGCAGAACGTCTGGATTCCATCACCAGCGTCATCGGGCGCGTCGTATCATATTTGGGCGTGGCGACGGTGTTAATCACTTTCGTCACAGTCTACCTGCGCTACGCTTTCGATCTCGGTTACATCTGGCTGCAGGAGAGCTACGTGTGGACACACACCGCGATGATCATGCTCGGCGCGGGCTATGCAATGCTGCGCGATGGTTTCGTACGGGTGGATTTATTCTACCGTCACTGGAGTGAGCGTAGCCGAGCCTGGGTTGACCTACTGGGCACGCTGCTGTTCCTGGGGTCCTTCCTAGCGCTGCTCGCTTATTACGGCTGGCCCTTCGTTGCCGTCTCCTACGCAATGCAGGAGAACTCCCAGTACGAGGGTGGCCTGCCTGGACTGTGGCTGCTAAAAGGAATGCTTCTGGCCTTCGTCGGACTGCTGGGTATGCATGGACTGGCAATCGTGTTGCGCAGCCTTTCGGTGCTTCGCACCAGCGCACAAGGGTCCTGAGATATGGATCCCTCGCTGCTGGGTGAACTGCTCGCCGTTGCGCTCTTTCTCGGTGCGATCGGTGCACTCCTCATTGGTTATCCCATCGCCTTCACCCTGCCCGGCGTGGCGGTCGTCTTCGCCCTAATCGGCTGGATTTTTGGCGTCTTCGATCTCTCCTATTTCAGCGCCTTGCCGCTGCGCTACTACGGCATCCTCACCAACGAGGTCTTGATCGCCGTCCCACTATTCGTTTTTATGGGCGTGATGCTTGAACGCTCGCTGGTGGCCGAGCAGATGCTCGACAGTATGGGTTTGTTGTTCGGAAAGATGCGTGGGGGATTAGGGATATCTACCGTGCTGGTGGCCACGCTGCTCGCCGCTTCCACCGGAATTGTCGGCGCAACCGTAGCCACGATGGGCCTGATCAGCCTGCCGTCGATGTTGCGAGCAGGCTACGATAAACGACTAGCAACGGGGCTGATCTGCGCCTCGGGCACCCTCGGCCAGATCATCCCGCCTTCCACCTTATTGGTGTTCCTTTCCGTCATCCTGCAAAGCGCATATAGCGAGGCGCAATTAGCGCAGGGCAACTTCACTCCCGAGACTTTTTCCGTGAGCGACCTGTTCGCTGGCGCCTTCTTGCCGGGACTCATGCTCGCTGGCCTTTATGCGCTGTGGGTAGCGGTGCTGGCAGTGCTCAAGCCGACGAGCGCCCCCGCCTTGTTAGGTGTGGGGGAGTCCTTGATCTGGCGCAGCCTAGGTTTGCGACTGATCACGGCCCTCCTGCCTCCACTCATCCTCATCGTCGCTGTACTCGGGTCAATCATTGCAGGGGTTGCGACGCCTACTGAAGCGGCCGCCGTCGGCGCCATTGGCGCGACCCTGATCACTATGGTCAAGTTTATCGTCGAGGGCTTTGGCGCTGCCAATCCCGCGCTAACCGAGAGGCGGCTTGCGTGGCTCTGGATTGCCATAGTCACGCTCGCAGTCCTCTCGGGTTTGATGTTCGGCACCGCTGCCGTACTAAGCCTCGCGGTAGTTCTTCTGCTTGCCGCGACAATATGCGTGGGTCTGTTGTCCTACGCCCGTCGGCGCTTTCTTCGCGTGCTTGACGAAGTTACGCAGTCGAGTCTGGTGATCACTACCATGGTCTTTGTGATCTTCCTTGGGGCAAGCATGTTCTCTATGGTATTCACGCGCATGGGCGGTGAGGATCTCGTCACTGAGCTGCTCTCATCAATGCCCGGAGGCGTGAGTGGGGCCTTGTTCACAGTCATGGCCATCATGTTCGTTCTCGGCTTCTTCCTTGATCCCTTCGAGATCATCTTCATCGTCGTGCCCATCGCGGCACCGGTACTTTTTAAACTGGGCGTTGACCCTGTCTGGCTTGCCGTACTCATCGCAATCAACTTCCAGACCAGTTATCTCACGCCACCCTTTGGGTTCTCCCTGTTCTTTCTGCGAGGCGTCGCCCCGCCGAGCGTCTTAACCTCAGACATCTACCGTGGTGTGGTGCCCTTTGTCCTCATCCAGCTCATGATGTTAGTAGCAGTGTGGGTCTTTCCGTGGATTGCGACCTGGCTGCCTGGAATATTGAGATGAATAAATTCGCGTGCATACATATTCCTTGCCAGATCCAATGCAGATTATGGGCTCAAGCTACTTGAGTGAGGATGGTATTGATATATGAAGATCTTTTCGAAGCGACCATGAGGAACACTGGGAAGAGAACCGAAATTACAGTTGGCACAAGCCTATGTCTGCACGAATCCATACTTGGCTTTGTGCAGAGTTTCCTTAAGTAAATGCTGATTTATTCCATCCATGGAATAAATCAGCTCGCTCATCGCGGTACACGCCCGCGATGGCTCTCACGAATCAAAGACTTACGTCATTGTTCGTGTTGGGGCATCCTGCCCCAAGCGGGAAGCACTGAATAAATCAGCGCTTCCCTAGTTGCTTGGCGGCCGCGCCACGCGGCAAGTGTCTTGTTTTGTTCAAGAAATCGTCATGGGGCTGTCACGCAGCCGCTCTAAGGTTTGAGCAGGAGTCGCGCAATGTGCGCGGCAGGACGCCAAAACCGAGGGCGGGTGATGTATATCAGTCTGGTGACCGAAACCTTTGATCCCGATATCAACGGGGTGGCGACGACGCTCAAGCAGATTCATTCTGCCCTGCTGTCGTCAGGTCACCGGGTGCAGCTCGTGTGCCCGAAAGGCGATAAGGCAAGGGAATTGGATGACCTGCTCGAAGTGCCCGGACTGGCTTTGCCTTTCTATACCGATGTTCGGCTGGGGTTGCCCGTGGGCCGACGATTGAAGCGCCGCTGGCAGACCGAGCGCCCGGATCTCGTGCATATCGCCACCGAGGGGCCGCTGGGATACGCCGCCCTGCGCACGGCCAAAGCGCTGGGTTTGCCGGTCACCTCGTCGCTGCATACCAATTTTCATACGTATATGCGTTTTTATCGCGTGGGTTGGCTGGCCGCGCCGGTCATGCGTTATCTCAAGTGGTTTCACAACCGAACTGCGCGCACATTTATTCCCACCGGGCAGCAGGCCGAAGCGCTCAGCTTGAGCGGGTTCGATCGTCTGGCGATGTTGGGGCGCGGTGTGGATACGGCCCTGTTCAATCCCGAACGGCGCGATGCTGCCCTGCGCGCGCAGTGGAGTGAGCATTCCGGTGTTGCGGCGGGTGATGAGCCCAAGGTCGCCTTGCACGTCGGAAGACTGGCACCGGAGAAAAATCTCAATTTATTGTTACAAACATTTAATGCAATGCGCGTGGCGCGACCGGATATGATTGGCGTGGTGGTAGGCGACGGCCCTGAGCGTGCCCGACTGGAAAAGGCATTGCCCTGGGTCATCTTTACCGGCATGAAGCGAGGAGAGCAGTTGGCTCGACACTATGCCAGCGCGGACTTGTTCATCTTCCCCAGTCAAACCGAAACGTTTGGCAATGTATTGCTGGAGGCCATGGCTTGCGGGTTGATCTGCGTCAGTTTCGATTATGCGGCTGGTAATTACCTGATCCATGATGGGAGAAATGGTTATTTAGCCCCCTTGGGCGATGACGCACACTTTGTAAAAGCGGCAGTCGAGCTGGTACGGGCGGAAGGCCCGGATATGCTGCAGATCGGCTCCAGGGCCAGAGAAGCGGCCGCCGCTTTTGATTGGGCGCGGGTAACCCGTGCGTTTGAGCAGCACTTGAAGGATGTGTTGCAGGTTGAATCAGCCAGGTCGGCATCGGATGAGCACTCTGGTCTGCAGGGATCTGGCGGGTTGACGAATCAGGATAAAACAGGAGTCTGACATGAGCGCACTCATTCGTTCCTTCAAAGGTTTGTACCTACTCAATCGTTATTTGCATTGGGAAGAGGTGGTTATGTATCGCCTTAACCATGTCAATGCCATGCGTGGCTTGCGTCGATTGTTCGCGATTTGCAGCCGCCTGGGCGATGGTGTTGCCTGGTACGTGACCGCCGCCCTGATCGCATTGTTCGTCGGAGAATCGGCCTGGTTGCCCATGAGTGTCATGATGATTTCCGCAGGTGTCGGATTGGGCATTTACGCTTCCATCAAACACCTCACGGCCCGACCCCGCCCGCACGTGGCCCACGACGGTTTGGTGCTGAGTGTGGCACCTTTGGATAAATACAGCTTCCCTTCCGGCCACACCCTGCATGCGGTGAATTTTGCGATTCAGATCGCCGTCTTCGCACCGGGTCTTGCCTGCTTCGTCATTCCCTTCGCCCTGATGGTCGCGCTTTCACGGATGGTACTCGGATTGCACTATCTGTCGGATGTGTTGGTCGGCGGGGTGATTGGTGCGCTGATCGCGGTTTCCAGTCTTTGGGTGGTGGGTACGCTGTCTTGATGCGACCGCTTTTCAATTGTCATCGACTTTTCACGATGGCGTCTTAATATCCTACGTTTTTGTGGCGTGTAGAACGACCTTGATTCAGGGCGGGAATGCACTCACTATAAGAAGGATTTTCCGAATGCTCGAACCGCCCTCACGACGTTTCGGGCCGTTGCCTGGTTTTAATTGATGGTGCGCCTCATTTGTCCTGAGCCAGATGGGCAGGATTTGGCGTGCATGCCTTGTATGGGTATTGAATATTGGTCATGTCTTGGTCGAAGAGCCGTTTCGTATGGATTCCGAGCGCGCTTTTTCTGATTTTACTGGCGACGGCTGGCGTGCTCGCAGCCCGCATTACCTGGTTGTGGCTGGCACCGGCACCTGTGTATGTATCGCCTGCCGAGTCGGGGGGCGAGGCGAGTGAAAAGTCGCAGTCGGCATCGGTTGAGCAGATCGGCAGTTGGCATCTGTTCGGCCGGGCAGCGACGCCAGACAATCCCACGGCGACAAAGATATCGGCATCCCAACTAGGGGTGAAGCTCGAAGGGATCATCAGCGGCTTAACCTCGCCTCTGGTCATGCTGCGCGTCGGTGGTGAGGTGCGCTTGCTACGCATCGGGGATGCCCTGTCTGCCGGTGTGAGTATTGTCTCGATCGAGCCTGATCAGGTTGTGCTCTCCAATCAGGGCCGCTTGGAGTCGATTTCTTTTCCGGTGCCCCTGCCACTCGATCAGGCCCCCGCGCCGAGTGCCGCATCGCTGACTAAGGCAAGCCCGCGTGGTGTCTCCCGCTCCGCTGTCGCGCCCGCTGTTCGGGTGCAGACAGAGGAGATCAAGCGTAACCCTCAAACCCTGCTGCGTTTTGTGACCGTATCGCCTGTGCAGAAAGATGGTGAGGTCAGCGGCTATTCGCTGCGCCCGGTACCGGGGCAGGAAGCACTCATGCGGGCACTTGGGCTGATGCCGGGTGATGTGTTGACTTCCGTGGACGGAATGCCGGTCAATGATCCTGCCCTGTTGCCGCGGGTGATGCCGCTGTTAAATTCGGGCCAGCCTTTGCAGGTGGTGGTCGAACGGGGCGGTCA
>NZ_DAIESY010000045.1:0-14129 GCF_027346185.1 Halothiobacillus sp. | reverse complement strand
GTTCCAATCCATTATCAAATTCGAAGGAGGAGAAACTGTTTTTAAAGTAGATAATCCCACGTTTATGGGCGGCGGAGGCACGCTTCCTGGTCCGATGCATTATTGTCTTTATGGGCTTGCATCCTGCTATACCGGAACATTTGCAACCATGGCTTCCATGCTTGGGATTCAAATAAAAAAACTTACCACACGTGTTGAAGCTGATGTTGATTTTACACGTGTTTTTGGGTTGGGCGACAATCCGGTTATGGAAGAAGTGCGTGTGACTCTTCATATTGTAAGCGATGCGCCGGAAGAAAAAATTAAAGAAGCGGAAGAGCTTGCGCTGCAGAGATGTCCGGTTGTTTTTACTTTGAAAAATCCGGTTAAATTAATTGCCGGTTTAGAAATATCAAAAGGGTAACGGCTAAGGTAATGCAGGCTCTGTAGGTTTTTCTGCAAGAGCCGTCTTTCTTAATGATCTGTATGGCACGGAGGTGAATCATGGGAAAAAGCAAGACTGTTTCAAACGTGGCTGTCCGCGCAGCGGTTGCAATCTGTCTTTCTACAGTTCAGGTGGCCTAGGCTGACGGAAATCCATTCGAGATGCAGACTTTCCAGAAGGGAGGCGCTGCCGGACAGAAACTCGCACAAGGCATGTGCTGTGGTCGATGGGGTGGCATGATGGATGGGCGGTGCGGCGGCATGATGGAAGGCATGATGATGGGCGGAGAAATGCCGCGCGGCGTAGATCCGGCGCAATTGCCGGAACCCCAGTCAGCAGGGGCGCGGCTAGTCAATCAGTATTGCACGCAGTGTCATGGCCTTCCCACTCCTGCTCTGCACAGTGCCCCTGGATGGTCGCCGGTGGTAGGGCGCATGAATGCGCGCATGCAATGGATGAGGCAAAACAATAGCATGGGTATTGCCGCGCCGACTCCAGAGGAATTGCAAGCAATCCTCGGTTATATGCAGATACATGCCGCTAAATAGGAGAGACCCCGCATGATGGCGGTTTCATTGAGGCAGGCGTGAATTTACTCAGTACGTATACTGGAGGAGCCCGTGGATGAATTATGAAGGCTACGGCATGGGCTGGCATTGGTTGGGGTGGATAGGGATGGCGTTTTTCTGGCTGATTCCGATATTGCTGGTGCTGGCGGTGGTGAAGTACCTGATGGGTGATCGTCGCTCGAATGCCCCGGATGGTGAAAGAAAGCCCGACGCGCTAGCAGTCCTGGAGGAGCGATATGCTCGGGGAGACATTAATCGCGAAGAGTACTTATAAAAACGCGAGGACTTGAAGCGGGGTTGAAGGACTCGATCAACACGAGTTCTTTGTTTGATTCAATCATCTAAGGAGACAGAAATGAAGAAGATTTTATTGCTTGCGATGTTGGCCATTCCGGTTTCAATGCCAACTTTTGCCGATGATGCTCAGACTGCTAAAAAAGCTGCTCAGGCTAAGCCATCAGACCAGGATTTCGACAAGAGAATGGTTCAAATTCAGGAGCAGATGAAGCAGATGCAAGCGCAAATGGATAAGATCCGCCAGACCCAGGATCCCCAGGAGCGCCAGAAGTTGTTGCAGGAGCATTGGACTACCATGCAGAACACGCAGGGGATGATGTACGGTATGCGGGGGCCAGGCATGATGGGTTGCTGCATGGGTGGTCACATGATGGGTGGGCATATGATGAACGGCCCGATGATGTGGGGTGATTACCAGCGCCTGACCCCGGAGCAACTGAAACAACGCCAGTACATGATGGATCAGTACATGGGCTTGCAACAGCAAATGATGGAACAGATGATGGATCAACAGGGTTATATGTGGATGCATTGAAGGTAAAATCCACGCCGGGGATCCGGCGTGGTTGCACTTCGATATGATGCTCTTTGAAGACAAGATAAGACATGAATAGATTGATTCGTCGGACCGTTTACCTGCTCATGATTACGCTCGTGATTAATGCTGGCGGCTGGACGTTTAACAAGGAAGCCGTAGCAGATGTGTGGTTCGACGAGCAACGCAGCTTGGCTGCGGCTATGGACATTGATCACTCTCCAACAGAATCCGATGCTGCCAAAGTTGTTTCACCAAAGATTCCTTGCAATCACTGGTGCCACGCAGTCGGTCATTTCGTTGGAATATTTTTTCTGCATTCGACTCTCTTGACTGAGGTCGTCGGCGATTACTTCATTGTCTATAAGCAATCTCCCCTTCCCTCTCTTCCCGAAAGCCACTACCGGCCACCACGACTCCTTTCCTAAGACTTGATCCAAATTGGTTTTTTGATTTTGTCTTGAGTGCGCTCTCGCCACAAGTGAAGTGGCGCACGCATATCGGAAGGAGTTACCGTGCAATTTGCCACTATTTTCTGCACCCTGCGTAGCAGGATGCAGCTGATGTGCCGCCTTATTGGCGTACCGTTCTTGTTTGTATCCGCCTCTCTTTATCCACTTTCAGCCCTGTCGGCTCCGCTCACTTTGGAGCAAGCCTGGAAACAGGCTGAACAAACCAACCCCGCCTTGCGTTCGGCCCGGGCAAATCTTGCGGCGGCTCAAGGTGAGATGACCGATGCCAGTGCGCTGTTGTGGAATAACCCACAGATTTCTACCGAGAGGCGCAGTCGTAATGTTTCACAGACGGGGCAACCGATTGATAGCAAAGATGGAGTGTCAGGTCTGTCCCAGACCCTTGAGATCGCAGGGCAGCAAGGCATACGGCAACGAGCAGCCGAGAAAAATTTGGCAGCAATCCAGGAAAACATCGCTGAAACGAAACGCCAAGTGCATGCAGACGTTGAGCAACGTTTTGTGCAGGTGCTTAGCCTCCAGTTGCGCATCCGGACCGAGGAAGCAATGCTCAAGCTCATCGAAGATGCGGCGACTGCGGTCAGAAAACGCGTCGAGGCTGGCGAAGACAGCCGTCTGGATGGAAATCTCGCCAAGGTGGAAGCGGAACGCGCCCAAAATCAGGTATCCATATTGAGAGAGCAACTTGTGCAGGCGCGTGCCGACCTGTCTGCCCTCCTCCAGATAGCTCCAGATCTAATGCCGGAAGTTACCGGTCCGCTGGACGCTGATCTTCCCTCTTACACGTTGGAGGACTTGCTGGCCAACGCAGCCCATCGCCCGCTTTTAAGTGCCCTGGACTACCGGGAGGGGGTCGCAAGAGATCGGGTTGCGCTGGAACGCGCCTCAATTTACCCGGACGTGACGCTGAGTTTGCGTTATGGTCGCGAGTTGGGTGTTGACAACAAGGTTGCAACCTTAAGTGTTTCTTTACCAATCCCTCTGTTCCGCCGGAATGCGACCGGTATCGGTCGTGCCGAGACCGATCTTACCCAAACCGAAATCGAAAAGCAGGCCGCCTCCCGTGATGTACGCGCCCAAGTTTTCGCGCTGTGGCAGCGATGGGTGGGCTTGAAGACGCGCGTCAAACGGTTAAGCGAATCGGTGTTGCCGAGTCTGGAAGAAAACCAGCATCTATCCTCCATTTCCTTCCGGGCGGGAGAAATTGGGCTATTGCAATTGTTGCTGGTCAACCGCCAGGTGCTGGACGGGCAGCGCGACCTGCTCGACGCCCGTACCGAACTGCGCCTGACCCAAGTGTCCCTGGAAGCGGCGGCGGGATGGCAGCCTGCGCGCGTAGTACGCTGAACATAATCGAAAATCAAGGAATTCATGACATGAAAAGCTCACACAACCAACAAAAACACAACCTGGGGCGATTAGCCTTTTGGTTACTGGTAGGTAGTTTGTCCGCAACCCTTCTTGCAGGGTGCGGCGACAAACCCAAAGCCACGGAGAATGGTGTAGCCGAAACCAAACAGGCAGAACCAGCAAGCAAAAACGAGACAACACCTGCACCGGAAAAACAGGGCGCCGGGAAGTTGCTCACCCTGAGCGCCGAAGAAACCCAGGCAGCGGGCATCAAGGTGCAGAAACTGGAACTTCAGGAAAAAACCGAACAGGTCGTAGTCACCGCCACCATCCAGGCCAACCAGGACCGGCTCGCCCACGTTGCTCCGCGTATGTCGGGCCGCATCGTCAAGGTGAACGCCAGCCTGGGCGACAAAGTGAAGCCGGGACAAACGCTCGCGGTGCTCGACAGCATCGAACTGGGCGAGGCGCGTTCCAGCTACCTTCAGGGGGTGAGCGAGGCAGCGCTGGCACAGGCCGGATTCGACCGCGCACAGCGACTGAACGCCGACAATATTATTCCCGAAAAGGAATTCCTGCGCGCACGCGCCGAGCAGGAAAAAGCACGCGCCGCGTTGCGCGCCGCTGCCGACAAACTGCACATGATGGGGGTAAATCCGGAAAAACTGGCGGGCTCGACGTTCCCGCTCACTGCACCGTTCGCAGGTACCGTGATCGAGAAGAAAGCAGTGCTGGGTGAATTGGCACCAATTGATCAATCCCTGTTTACCGTGGCCGATCTTTCCACCCTGTGGATCGAAAGCGATCTGTTCGAGAAAGACCTGGGCAAGGTCAAGGTCGGCGCCCAGGCCGCCGTCACGGTGTCCGCCTATCCGGGCGAAGTGTTCAAGGGGCGGCTCACCTACATCAGCAGCACGATGAACAAGGAAACCCGCACGGTCAAGGCGCGAGTGGAAGTGCCGAATCTGGGTGGCAGGCTGAAACCGGAAATGTTCGCCACTGCTGCGATAAACACCACAAGGACGGGCGCCAAGGCGCTGCTCGTGCCGGAAGATGCCGTGTTGCTGTTGCAGGGGCAACCGGCGGTATTTGTCGCGGAGAGCGGCGGATTCGAGCCGCGCGCCGTGGAAGTGGGCGAACGTGCCCAAGGGTATGCCGTGCTTAAATCCGGCGTGGCGGCGGGCGAGAGTGTGGTGGTGAGCGGTGCCTACGCGCTCAAAGCCCGACTGCTTAAATCGCAAATCGGCGATGCGGACTAGGAGGCGACCATGTTGAACAAAATTGTTGATCTCTCATTGCGTTACAAGGTGCTGGTGCTGGTGGCGTTCGTGCTGGTGGTAATGCTGGGCGTGAAGGCCTGGCGCGAAGTACCGGTGGATGCATTTCCCGACGTGACGCCGGTACAGGTGAATATTTATACGGAGGCATCCGGGCTGGCCGCCGAAGATGTGGAAAAGCTGCTGACCTTTCCTGTAGAGGGCGTCATGGCCGGCCTGCCGGGGGTGGAGGAAATACGCTCCGTGTCCCTGTTCGGGCTGTCCTATGTCAGCGTGTACTTCAAGGACAACGTGGACATCTATTTCGCCCGCCGTCTGGTAAGCGAAAAATTACAGGAGGTCAAGGGCCGCATTCCGGCAGGCTATGGCGAGCCGGTGCTCGGGGCTAACAGTTCCGGGCTGGGCCAGGTGTTCTGGTACACCATCGAATCGGCCGACAAAAAGCTTTCCGGGATGGATCTGCGCACCCTGCAGGACTGGACGGTGCGGCTCGTGCTGCGCACCGCGCCCGGGGTGGACGACGTCATGTCATGGGGAGGCGACCAGAAGCAATATCAGGTGCTGATCGACCCACAGCGCTTAATCAAGTACGGGCTGACCTTCAAAGAAGTGATGATGGCGCTGACCGCCAATAACCGTCAGGTGGGCGGGCAATACGTCAACCTTGGCCAAGAGCAGTATCTGGTACGGGGATTGGGTCTGGTCTCCAACACCCGGGACATCGGTGGCATCGTCATTACCGAAAGGGGGGGTACACCTATCTATGTGCGCGATGTGGCCGATGTCAAGGAAGCCCCCGCATTGCGTACCGGCGCAGTTACCAAAAACGGGAAAGAGGTGGTGCTGGGGATGGCTTTGCAGCGCATCGGCGAGAACGCCAAGGACGTGGTGGATGCCGTAAAGAAAAAACTAAAGACGGTCCAGCAAGCCTTGCCTGCGGGCGTGACGATCAAACCGGTCTACGACCGCACTGATCTGGTCGACAAGGCGATCAAGACCGCCGAAAGCGCCTTGGTCGAAGGCTCCGTACTGGTGGCCATCATCCTGTTTCTGTTTCTGGGTGAGATCCGTTCTGCAGTAGTGGTCATCATTGCCCTGCCGCTGGCCATGCTGATCAGCTTCATCCTGATGCAGCAATGGGGTTTGTCAGCCAACCTGATGTCCCTTGCCGGGCTTGCCGTGGGTATTGGGATGATGGTGGACGGCGCCGTGGTGATGGTGGAAAACGGCTTCCGCCTGCTTAGCCACAAGGTCGGACAAACAGTCAACAAGACTCATGTGATTTTAGAAGCGGCGCGGGAGGTGATCAATCCGACCGCGTTCGCGATCCTGATCATCATCGTGGTGTTCCTGCCGCTGTTTTCCTTGACCGGGCTGGAAGGCAAGCTGTTCAAGCCTATGGCGCTCACCATCACCTTCGCCATGATCGGCTCTCTGGTGCTGACCATGACATTGGTGCCAGTTATGTCGGCGTTAATCCTGAAGCCCAAAGAGGAGAAAGACACCTTCGTGGTGAAGTGGGCGAAAAGGCTTTATCTGCCGCTTCTGGATTGGGCCCTGGAAAACAAACGCAAGGTATTCGGCAGTGCCTTTGCCCTGTTGATCGTGACTCTCGCGTTATTTCCTTTCCTCGGCAAGGAGTTCATGCCGACCCTGCAGGAGGGGACCATCATGTTCCGCGTAACCAGCATTCCTTCCACTTCGCTGGAGGAATCGATCCGCATCTCCGAGGGCATTGAAACGGCGCTCAAGCGGTTCCCACAGGTGAAATCGGCACTTGCCACGATCGGACGCGCAGAAAAAGGCGAAACGGCGGACGTTAACTACATGGAAATCCTGGTCGACCTCAAGCCTCGCAAACAATGGCCAAAATCGATTTCCTTTCCAGAGTTGACGCAACAGATGCAGGAGGTGCTGGAGAAACAGGCGCCGTCCTCCGTCATCGCCGCCACGCAACCGATCCAGATGCGCGTCGAGGAACTCATTTCCGGGGTGCGCGCCACGCTGGCCTTGAAGCTCTATGGCGAAGATTTGACCACGCTCGATCGTCTATCATCAGAAATCAAGTCTGTGCTGAAAAAAGTGCCCGGTGTGACCGATCTTTCTCTGGAAGCGAACAAGGGGAAACCTCAACTGGTGGTGAAAGTAAACCGCGACGCAGCGGCGCGCTTGGGATTGAACGCCGACGATATCTTGGATGTTGTGCAGGCCGGTATCGGCGGCAAGGCGGTATCCACCCTGATCGATGGTGTGAAGCGCTTCGACATACAGGTGTGGCTTGCGCCCGAATTCCGCAATAGTGTGGAAGCCGTCAACAACATCCCGATCCGAACCCGGACTGGCGCGCTGGTGCCGCTTTCCAGCGTGGCCTCGGTGGAACTGGACGAAGGCTACTCCTTCATACGGCGAGAGCAGCTGCAACGCTATGCCGTGATCCAGATGGACGTGAAGGGCCGCGATGTGGACGGCTTCGTGAAAGAGGCGGCAGACAGGATCAAGCGTGAAGTAAAAATGCCGGCCGGTTATTGGATCGAGTGGGGTGGCGCTTTCGAAAACCAGCAGCGCGCCATGGCGAAGCTCGCCGTGATCGTGCCGCTCACCATCGGGCTGATCTTCATCCTGCTCTATACGGCGTTCAATTCGCTCACCTACGCCACACTGATCATCGCCAATGTGCCTTTTGCCATCATCGGCGGGGTGATTGGGTTGTTCGTCACAGGGCAGTATCTGTCCGTGCCCTCGGCCATCGGCTTCATCGCGGTGTTCGGGGTAGCGATGCTGAACGGGATCGTGCTGGTGTCCTTCCTCAACGACCAGCGGCGGCAGGGGCTGTCGATCAGGGAGGCGGTAAAGCAAGGCGCTGCGCTGCGTCTGCGGCCGGTGCTGATGACGGCGTCAATCGCCATCTTCGGCCTGGTGCCGATGCTGCTTTCCAGCGGCGTCGGGGCGGAGACGCAACGACCGCTGGCGACGGTAGTGGTAGGCGGTCTGTTCACTTCCACTGCGTTGACCTTGCTGCTGTTGCCGCTGATGTATGAGTGGGTGGAGACACGCCGCGAATGCAAACAGGCGAAGTAAACCAGCAGCGTGCGGCCTGAATTGGTCGCACGCAATCACTAAACAGGAGAATCTTCCATGAAAGAAATCAAGGCTTATATACACAACCACCGCATCGCCGATGTGATTCGCGCTGTGAAGGAGTCAGGGCTGTGCAACACGGACGGAACGCTTGGCTGCCGCAATCTTGCCGTCATCCCGGTGCAAAGCCTGCTCAAGGCGGTGGATGCCAAGGAACAACACTATTCTGTCGAATTGGCCGAAGCGGTCATCAACGAATGCAGATTGGAGTTGATCTGTGAAGATCGCCAAGTTGACGAACTGGTGGGCATCATCGATCGTGCCGCCCGCACCGGCCAAGCCGAGGCGGGCTGGATTTACGTCAGCGATATAACTGCTGCGATCCCCATTCTGGGGGGTAGCCATGAGTGAGGAAAACAAAAGTAAAGCGGGCTGCGGCTGCCACGGCGAGGATGGCTTCAGCGGCCCTTGGTGGCGTTTCCCGCCGCTGCGCAACGCCCTGGCGAGCGGTGTGCTGGCTGGAGCGGGATATCTTTCCGCACATTCTGGGCTGATCGGGCATGAGGGCGAAATTGCCCTGTATCTTCTTGCGATGCTGTCGGGCGGCTACTATTGGATACGTGAAGGGTTGGAGGAGCTGATGCGCGAGCGGGCAGTCGGCATCGACATGCTGATGCTGGCGGCCACCGTTGGCTCTGCGCTGCTCGGCCTGTGGGACGAGGCGGCGGCGCTGGTGTTCCTGTACAGCGCGGCGGAAGGCACCGAAGAATACACTTATGCCCGCACCCGTTCCGCCATCCGCGCGCTGCTCGATCTGGCGCCCAAGGAAGCGCGCCTGCTCAAGGACGGGCAGGAAGTAACGGTGCCGGCTGCCAGCCTGCAGGCGGGCGACCGCTTCCTGGTGCGGCCCGGCGAGGCGCTGCCCACCGACGGCATCATCAGCGCCGGAAATTCCAGCCTGGACGAATCGCCGGTGACGGGGGAGTCGGTGCCGGTGGACAAGGGGCCGGGCATGGCCGTGTTCGCTGCCAGCATCAACCGCCAGGGGGCGCTGGAAGTCGAAGCGACGGCAGGATTTGCCGACAATACCCTGTCCAAGATCATCCATCTGGTGGAAGAAGCGCAGGAGCAGAAAGGCAAGGCTCAGCAGTGGATCGAGCGTTTCGGGCGGCGCTATACGCCAGCGGTGCTGGCAGGTGCCGTGTTGTTGCTGGCCGTGCCGTGGGTGCTTGGCCTGCCGCCTGACGATTGGGCACGGCGCGCCGTGCTGCTGCTGGTGGCGGCGGCGCCCTGCGCGCTGGTGATGTCCATGCCGGTGGCGATGGCCGCTGGCATCGGCTCGGCGGGCCGGCGCGGCATCCTGATCAAGGGCGGCGCGCATCTGGAGCATCTGGGCATGATCAAGGTGGTGGCTTTCGACAAAACCGGCACGCTCACGCACGGCAAGCCGGTGGTGACGGACGTCGTGCCCCTGCAAGGTGGCGTGCTGCAAATGATCGGCATCGCCGCCGGGCTGGAGCGCTACTCCGAGCATCCATTGGCGCGCGCCATCGTGGCGGAGGCGTTGCAAAAAGGAGGAACGCCAGTAGCAATGGTAGCTTTTAAAGCGTTCGCTGGTGCCGGCGCACAGGGAGAAGTGCTGGGGGAAACCTGGCATATAGGCAGCCCTTCACTATTTGCCGGTCTGGGCGTAGATCTGTCGCAGGTACAAAAATCGATTGATGACCTGGAAAGCCAAGGTAAAACCGTGGTGCTGCTGGGTAAGCGCGATGGAATTATTGGCCTGATTGCCTTGCGTGATCAAGTGCGTGAGGACGCACGCGAGGCGCTGGCAGGATTGCAGGCACAAGGCATGAGAGTGGTGATGCTTACAGGCGACAACAAGCGGGCTGCAATGGTAGTGGCAAATGCGCTGGGCATAGCCGAGGTGCGCGCAGGTCTTAAGCCGCACGAAAAGGTGGATGCCGTACACGCACTGGAGCGGCAATATGGGCACGTGCTGATGGTAGGTGACGGCATCAATGATGCCCCGGCACTGGCCGCTGCCACCTGCGGTGTTGCGATGGGCGTGGCGGGCAGTGATGCCGCCATTGAAGCGGCAGACGTGGCACTGATGGCCGACGATCTGGCCAAGGTGGGGGATGCCTTGCGGCTGGGCCGCAAGGCCCGGCGCGTGAGTGTGCAGAATATTGTGTTTTCTGTGGTGGTGCTGGCAGTGATGATTCCGCTCGCGCTGAGCGGGATATTGAGCATCGCTTTCACCGTGCTGGTGCACGAGGCGAGCGAGTTGCTGGCGGTGGCGAATGGCCTGCGGGTTGCAAGGCGAAATTATGCAAAAAAGCCATCGTGATCGCGGACGGTCTGCTTTCATCCGCCAGAATTTGTTCTTCGCCTTCGTCTACAATGTATTGGGGATTCCCGTTGCGGCGGGCGTGCTGTATCCGATTTTCGGCTTGCTGCTCTTGCCCGTCATCGCAGCGGCAGCGATGAGCTTCAGTTCGGTGTCGGTGATCGCCGATGCGCTGCGTCTGCGCAGCACGCGGCTTTAGCAAGGAGGTCGACATGTGGGGTCATATGGATGGTTACGGCTGGGGGTGGAGGGTGTAAGAATTTTTGTGTAAACGGTCATTTGGCAGGAAACTGCCGGAATATTGTTAGGAGTGGAAATGACCGTATCAAAAGGATTGCCCGCAGACTTGATCGACAGCCTGCTGTCTGATTACAAGAAACCCGAAGACCTGATTGGCGAGAACGGCCTGCTCAAGCAGCTCACCAAGGCACTGGTGGAGCGTGCCCTGGAAGCCGAGATGGAAGCTCACTTGGGCCACGCCAAGAACGAACCAGTTATCAATCCCGCAGGAAACACCCGCAACGGCAAGAGCCGCAAGACACTCAAGGGCGAGTTCGGGGAGTTGCCCGTAGAGATCCCACGGGACCGCCACGGCAGCTTCGAACCGCAGTTGATCCCCAAGCACCAGACCCGATGGAACGGTTTCGACGAGAAGATCCTGTCGCTCTATGCCCGCGGCATGACGGTGAGGGAGATCCAGTCCCATCTCGAAGAGATGTATGGCGCGGAGGTCTCGCCCACGCTCATTTCCTCTGTGACCGATGCGGTATCTGAAGAGGTCAAGGCATGGCAATCCCGCCCACTGGATGCGCTTTATCCCATCGTCTACCTGGACTGCATCCATGTGAAGGTGCGCGATGCCGGGTCGGTGCGTGCCAAGGCCGTCTATCTGGCGCTAGGCATCAACATGGCTGGAGAGAAGGAGTTGCTGGGCATCTGGATCGCCCAGACCGAGGGAGCCAAATTCTGGTTGCAGGTGGTGACCGAGCTGAAGAACCGAGGCGTGCAGGACATCTTCATCGCCTGCGTGGACGGGTTGAAGGGATTCCCCGAAGCTATTGAGACCGTGTTTCCCAAAACCGACGTGCAGCTTTGCATCGTCCATCTGGTGCGTTACAGCCTGAACTATGTGAGCTGGAAACTGCGCAAGGAAGTGGCTGAAGGGCTGCGGGCCATCTATGCTTCAGCCACGGTTGAAGAGGCTGAACAGCGGCTGGCCGAATTCGAGGAGGCATGGGGCGAGGCGTATCCGCCCATTGCTCAATCCTGGCGGCGTAATTGGACGCGCATCATCCCGTTCTTCGACTATCCATCGGAAATCAGGCGGGTGATCTACACCACCAACGCGATCGAATCGGTGAACATGAGCCTGCGCAAGATAACCAAGAACAGGGGCTCGTTTCCGAGCGATGAGGCATTGCTGAAACTGTTTTACCTTGCACTGAATAACATCAGTCGGAAATGGACGATGCCGATCCGGGATTGGAAGGCTGCGCTAAATCGGTTTACTATCCAGTTTGAAGACCGAATGATGTAGCAGGAGAGAAACCCCGTTTACACAAAATTCGGGACACCCCCAACGGCAAGCTCAGACCGCTTGGCATTCCGAGCCTGCGGGATCGGATCGTGCAACGGGCCATGCTGATGGCGATGGAGCCGATATGGGAGAGCGATTTCCATCCGGCTTCATATGGCTTCAGACCTGCCCGTAGCGTACATCACGCAATTCGCACGGTGAAGCTTCAGTTGCAGGACAGTGGCGAACACAGTGTCTCCGGTCGCTGGGTCATCGAGGGCGACCTCGCCAGCTACTTCGACACCGTCCATCATCGCCTTCTTCTGAAGGGAATCCGCAAACGAATTGCCGACCAGCGTTTCCTTGCGTTGCTATGGAGGTTCATCAAGGCGGGCTGCGTTGATCGTGATCTGTTTCGCGCCGCGAGTGAAGGCGTTCCCCAGGGCGGTGTCATCTCACCCCTGTTATCCAACATCATGCTGCACGAATTCGATGCATGGATGGAAAGGAACTATCTGAGCAAGAAGGTGCGGAAAGATCGGTGGGCGTGGAACTTCGCGATTCTCAAGCAGCGTCCCATTACTGTACGAGAAAACCGGCAGTGGAAACCAGCTATCGCCTACTGTCGGTATGCAGATGACTTTGTGATCGTGGTCAAGGGAACTCGTGAACATGCCGAGGCAGTGCGCGAAGCATGCCGCGAGTTCCTCGAAGGCAAATTGAAGCTCACGCTGAATATGGAAAAGACCCATATCACCCACGTGAACGACGGCTTCGTCTTCCTCGGTCACCGGATCATTCGTAAGCGCGGACCACGCGGCCGCATGCGGCCGGTGACGACCATTCCGTGGGAAAAGTATCGGGGCTTCGCCGAGCGGTTAGTCAAACAACTGTCGGGCAACTACGGCATGAACCGGATGGACCTGATGGACAGCCTGAATCGGCAGATTGCCGGCTGGGCCGCCTTCTATCAATACACTGACTACACGGCCACCATGTTCAGAAAGCTGGACCACACGGTCTTCTGGAAATTCGGATACTGGCTCGCGCGCAGGTATCGGCGCGGGTTCAGGACGCTGATGCGCGACTACGTCCGGGCGCCGGAGCCGGGACGGGCTGCGACATGGGTGCTGCAGGGCCAAAACAGTCGCGGTTGGTATGGGTCGGTGGCGCTTCGGCGTCTTGTTACCAGTCGGAAGGGTCAATTCAGGTGGCGTAGCCCGTCGGAAAATCCGTACATCATGCGCAATGAGACACGCAACACCATCGAATCGCGCTATGCCGATGTCGCCTTTGCTATGAGCAACGCTTGAACGGAGAGCCGGATGCGCTGAAAGGTGCAAGTCCGGTTCGGGGAGGAGAGGCAGGGAGATAGCTCGACTACGCCCTGACTCTTACTCCACTTTCCACTGACGAAGGCTGGCTACCAACGTGCCGAACGAGAAGCTAGCAACCAGCTATCAGGACTGCTTAGTCAACACCTTGAATTGGTATCGTCAGGAGGCCTCGAAAACGAACCTCGTGTGCGCAAACGAGCAGTATTACCTGCTGCGAAACGGTCACCACACTTGTTGGCAGCAGACGAACTGTGATGCGTTCATTGAAGGGGCCGTAAAGCTCTGGAACGAATGGTAGTCAACGGATTGGTTTGGTTAATCTTGCAAGACGCGTTTTTTGTATGCTGCGACGATATCGACCAGGCAATCCCACACCAGGCGCGTTCCGCGAGTTGAGCGAATAATCGAATTCACACCCTCAAGGTCCTTGCGCTACTATACTGGTTCAGAAAGCATACTCGGGTTCGACTGCGCGGATGGAATCGAACTGATGTGATGGTTAACCGGAATATGGTGACAGCGCCAACTGAAGGCAAAAGCCAGAGGGACGACTGACGGCAACATTCTGATCCTGCAATGTTCCGCACCAATCCGCACACTTCCGCAATCGCATTACAGGCGCGGTTTGAACCCGATGGCGACTACACCACCAACAATACCCCCAAGGGTGTCCAACGCCGTCCAAGTGACGGCGTTTTTCATTCATGCTTTTGGCAAAACGCGCGCGAATGCCACAGGGCCGGCGCCATCCCCGGCTACGCAGACTATGCGCTCATTCACGGCGCTACGTTGAGGGAGAATGTCGAAGGAGGTCGCTTCGTATTCTTTGAACTCGCCAGCGCACACCTGGATTGAACCACCGCCCCAACCACAGCCCGGAAGTGCCTGCCCCTATCCGGAAAACCGCTGAATAGCGGGTTTCT
>NZ_DAIESY010000041.1:0-2954 GCF_027346185.1 Halothiobacillus sp. | reverse complement strand
CCACCCTTGAGCTCGATCACCACGTAGCAGCGCAATTTGAGGTGATAAAACAGGAGGTCGATGAAAAACTCATCGCCGCCGACGTCCAGCAACACTTGCCGACCGACAAAGGCAAAACCCGCGCCCAACTCCAGCAGGAATTCGGTGACATGCTTCACTAAGGCGTTTTCGATCTCGCGCTCCTGCGCCTCATCGGTGAGGCCCAGAAAGTCGAAGCGATACGGGTCTTTTACCGACTCTCTGGCGAGATCGGATTGCGGTTTGGGCAAGCTGGCCTCGAAGTTGGTGACCGCCCTGCCACTGCGCTCCAGCAGGTGTGTTTCGATCTGCATCACTAGAATATTGCGCGACCAGTTGTGCTGCACCACCTTGGCCAGATACCAATCCCGCTCTTCACGGGTTTTGAGCTTGTCGAGTAAAGTGCAGAGGTGGAACCAGGGCAATTGTGCAGCAGCCTGCTGCACAAATTCCGCATCGGGCCAAGCCTCGGCAAAGGCACGCATGTACTTGAGATTGCGCGGCGAAAACCCCTTCATGTCCGGAAAAGCGGCACGTAAATCATGCGCCAGCCGCTCGATCACCTTGGCACCCCAGCCCTGTTCGGCCTGCCGCACCAGAATGTCGCGCCCGATCTGCCAGTATAACAGTACGAGCTCGCGGTTGACCGCCAGCGTAGCGCGTTGCTGAGCGCTGTGGATACGGTCTTTGAGATCGGCCAGCCAGTCGGCATACCCTTCTGGGGATGAAGTCAGACTGATGGGCTTATCGTTCATGCTTTCTGCCCTTTGTTCTTGACGGCTCTCACGACTCCTTTCCGGGCAGAAGGTGAGGTCGTTGCCGTCATCTTCGTATAGAGATCAAACAGCTTTTCCAGTCGCTCCGTATCGTTCTTGAAGCGGCGACCAATATAGATGCGCTCCAGCACTTCATCGTTGCGTTCGTGGGCGTGGCGCAAATTCTCCGGCATCTTTTCCGGTTCGTATAGGTCGGCGATGGTGGCAGGGAAATGGGCTTCACGGGCGAGCAGAATATCCTCTGCGCAGCGGGTCAGGTCGATTTTGTTCTGTTCGGTGAGCAAGGGAACGGGGAAGGTGTTCCAGCCGAGGGTGTTGGAGTAGCGGAAGTCAGTCTTCATCTTCCCACAAACGGTCGTAATCCAGACCAGATGCAGGCGGGAGGCAATGAGAGCCATGTTCCAGAGGGGGGCATCGTACAGTGCAAAAGCGTTATCGGAAACCACGGAGTGAGCTGTTAGCAAGCCAACGGGAAGATATTCACGAGACTCCGACGAAACCTTAGGTACGACGATTGACGACGTCAGTCCGCGCCCCTGAATCTGCTTGAAACGATGCGGACGGTCTGCATACGCGCGTGTAGACTCCGCATCACTAGCCAGACGCATGGCACGAACACCGGCAAGACGTTCGGCCACTAGCGGTATACGCTTGGCTTCTTCGGCCTGATCGTCCTCAATCCAAAGGCACTTGCGAACGATGCCTTTGACAAACTCCTGAGAGCCGACAAAATCGAAGACGTATTTCGTGATATCTGGCTCACGTCTTGCGGCCTCGTCGGCTTCAGACTCTGAAAAAAGTAGGTGGCCGCCGTCCTTGGGCATGTTGCCCAAATCCATATAGGCGCACCCCGTCATTGATTCGCGCAAAGGCTGGATAACGATGTCGGGTCCAGGCACGAGGTACGCATTGATGTTAAGAACTTGCTTCGCAATTACTTCGTTCCTGTCTTTGGCAGAGAACAGGATTCTGGACCGTACAGCATTCCTTGATATGCCAACAATTGCCACAGTAACACCTGCGTTGTGACTTGCCAGATTTGCCCACTTGAATGACGTGTAGGCGAAGACAATTTGATGACCCGTAGCGAATAGAAGTGGCCAAAGTATGGGAACCTGAACCCCTTGGCAGATGGAATTCGTAGATACAAACGCCGCCGTGGCAGTGGTTTTCTCCCCGTAATCAGCAGCCTTCATGAACCAACCTGCCACGTAGTCAAGAGTTTTCCATCCGTGGCCATGACTTGCGAAAACTGCGGCCAAATCAGACTTTTGCTCCTCCGATTGCCATTTGCTCCCTAGATATGGGGGATTCCCACAGATATACGTCTCGCCACCATCATTCTCAAAAGCCAATTCTGTTTGATCCAGCGGCGTGCAAAATAAATCATCTGCCACCAGCTTCACACTCGTGCCCGTGGGCGGGCAGATTGCCAACCAGTCCAGCCGCAGCGCATTGCCGCAAACAATCCAGTTCTCTGCATCCAGCGGCAGAAACTCAGCCAGCGCATCCATCTGCCCGCGATACAGCACATCGCACTGGAATTCTGCAATGATGAGCGCCAGTCGGGCAATCTCTGCCGGGAAGTCGCGCAACTCAATGCCCCGAAAATTGGTCAATGGAATCTCACTACCCCGGTGCATTTCTCCCCGGCGGCGGTTGATTTCCGCCTCAATCCCACGCATCTGCTTGTAGGCGATCACCAGGAAGTTGCCGGAGCCACAAGCTGGGTCGAACACGCGGATGCGCGCCATGCGCTTGCGTAGATTCAGTAGCTTGATTTTGTTATCACCGGCCTCGGCTAACTGCGCGCGCAGGTCATCCAAAAACAAGGGGTTCAACACTTTCAGGATGTTGGGTACGCTGGTGTAGTGCATACCTAATGCACCGCGCTCTTCATCGTCGGCCACAGCCTGGATCATGCTACCGAAAATGTCCGGATTGATATGTTTCCAGTTCAGGTTGCCCGCGTGAGTCAAGTAAGTGCGCGCTATGCGGGTGAAGCGCGGGACTTGGGTGCTGCCGGAGAACAGGCCACCATTCACATAGGGGAACTGATCGGCCCAGTTCGGCAAACGCGGCTGGGCTGCGTTGCGCTCGGCATTCTTGATATTCATGGCGCGAAAGATGGTTTGCAGCACCTCATCGGTGTTGGAGCCA
>NZ_DAIESY010000028.1:0-8717 GCF_027346185.1 Halothiobacillus sp. | reverse complement strand
ACCGCCAACCGCGATAGGTGGGCTCCGATTTTGATCAATTGCCACACGACGATTGTGAACCCAAAGACCAAAACAACTAACGACCACTCAATTGTGGGCATGGAATTCTCCTTTCCTAGACCGATAATCTACGCGTCCGACCGCAATCACCTGCTGACGCTGTACTCCTTCATGTGACGCCCAACGTTGAGCTTGAGGGGCGCGGAGACAGCAAGCGAAGCTTGCTGGCGGAGCGTCCCTCTCGAAGCGTTTGTTAGGCTCAGAACTCCGCTTCAGACAAGCCATAGGTCTGCATGTTTCCATTCTGCACCTTGTACAGCGTCATCGTGATATTGCTGTATTGAACGCCGTCGTAAGTTTGGATTTCTTCAAGAGTAAACGCCTCCGAGCGGGACAGGCCACCATTGCCAAGGTCGCGGTAGCGAATGTCGTAGCTTCCGGCTGTAATTTTGTTCAAGGTGAAGCTGCCAAATGCGGGAATATAGAACTGACGGACTGGATAAGCCTGCGCACTATCCAGAGAAACCAGCTTAACAAAAACGTCAGAATCGTTTCGGCTGTTATCTACCGTAACCGTTGAGAGACCGCCCGAGTGCAAACGCTTGTAGCCGCCAACATAACTGGCTGAAACTGGCCAAGGCTGTCCATTTGGTGCTGTGCTTGGCCTTACATATTCAGGGCGCACTGGCGACGCTGGATTTTCTTGATACGGTTTTGGTCCTGGCGGTGGGGTACTCGGCTTATCGGTAGCCCAAATCCAAACGAAAAAAGTTGCGATGCCATACAGAAGCCAATTTCTTAGAACATGTGCAATGACACCCGCTCTCCCAGTGCGTGTTTTATGCGATTTCAGATTCAGATATGCTGCAGATGCGGCTGCGTTACGACCGCACACTACGCAATAACCTTTAGCATCGTGTTCGGTTTCTCGTGCACATGAAGCACAATTCCGTCGCATCAGTGTATTTGATTGTTGCGCCTGATTGTCTGACTTTGTCGCATTCGCAGATGCACGCTCTTGTTGTGCCACCCATAGATCATGCTCTTGGCGTTTATCAGGATCGGATAACACCTCGTATGAAGTATTGATGATCGCCATGATTCGCGTGGCTTCTGCATTTCCAGGGTTTCGATCTGGGTGAAATTTTTGCGAGAGCGTTTTGTATGCAGCGCGGATTACTTCGGGCGGTGCGTTACGAGCCACCTTCAGATTGTCGTAGTGAGTGTGAATCTGTGCCATGTGGTCAGGAGCCTAACGTAGAGCTAACCGGCGGCGCGTCAGCGCCGTCCAGCGACCGAAGGGAGCGAGGTTGAGCGCCGGGTTAGATGCGGTCAAGCCAAGACTGGTGATGATTAACTGGCTTGATTCACATCGACGCGAGGGATGGGCAACAGACGACCCAGCTACGGAGCCGCTACTGTGCCGATCAGTTGGCTGGTTGGTGCATGATGGTGACGCAGCCAAGACGCTTGCTCCGCACATGACGGACGAAGCGACACCGCAGCGGGCAGGGGAAATGACAATACCAACATGCGCCATAGTGAGAATAAGGACGCTGAAGTGATTATTTCTTTTGTTTTGGTTTGTCCTTCGCCTGTGTCAGTGCGGAAGCAGCAATACTTTTCTGCGCTGGCGTTGATTTCGGGTTGGATAAAACTTTGCTGGCCTTGGAAGCAACTGATGGACTGGTTTTTTCATTCTTTGCCACGGTACGACTCCTTAAAAATTGCTGCTGGTTTGACTACACGGGGGAAAAGAGCATCTAACGTAGAGCTAACCGGCGCTGCGCGGCTTTATCGCGCAGCGTCCAGCGACCGAAGGGAGCGAGGTTGAGCGCCAGGTTAGGAGTACTTTGCATAAGCGAGTGTGTTTTTCTTTAGATATTTTTCGCGCTTCTCATTGGGGAGCTTTGTGTAGTCATCGGCTGCCTTTTTCAGTTCGTCGACGTAGTGGATGGCAAGCTCCCAGAAGATATTGTTTCGTTCTCCGTTTGTAAGATGCGGATGAACCTTCTGAGCAAACCAACCAAACATATAGACCTGAACCGTCGTTGGAACTGCGCCGTGAGAGGTGAGGTACGCAATCTTTTCCACATCGCCGAGAAACCGATTGAATTTCTTTTCCATGTCTTCATCAGTTGTATCTCGCTTGTAAGTGTTGGCCTCAAGCTCCTTGATGTTGGCCATGATGAAGCCGTCTGCATTAAACAGTTGGTCGTGTGCGTCGAAGTACCTCTTCAGATTTTCAATTCGCTTGTTACGGAACTGAAAGTACGAATTTGTGAGGTAGGTCAAGACGGCGATGACAATACCAACAATAGTCGCAAAGTCCTTCCAATCTGCCAGCGTCATAAGGTAGCACTCCTAACAAGCAATATACACCTTGGCAGGTGTATATTTCGGTAGAGGGTAGGTGTATAACACGGTTGCCATTCATCTATCCCTTTGTTTTAATTGCCTGATTGAGAAATAGAGGGCTTCATGGATGAGTATAAACACACCTTCGCCTAAATTACTTGATCAGGTTCGTGATTTGATTCGAACCAAGCATTACAGCATCCGCACGGAAAATCAATATCTTCAATGGATTAGGCGGTTCATCCTGTTTCACGGCAAGCGGCACCCGCGTGACATGGGCGCGCCGGAGGTCGAGGCGTTTTTATCCCATTTGGCAGTTTCCCGCGATGTGGCCGCTTCAACGCAGAATCAGGCTTTATCAGCACTGTTGTTTTTGTATCGCGAGGTGCTGGGTATCGATTTGCCTTGGCTGGATAATGTTACTCGCGCCAAACGGCCTCAACGCTTGCCCGTCGTGCTTTCGCGCGATGAGGTTCGCGCCGTGTTGGATCGGATGTCGGGCGTTTATGGTCTGATGGCTTCGCTGTTGTACGGTACGGGCATGCGCTTGATGGAGTGCGTACGGTTACGCGTTAAGGATGTGGACTTTGCTCGGGGTGAGATTTTAATCCGCGATGGCAAAGGGGCGAAAGATCGGGTGACGATGTTGCCAGAATCGCTGGTGCCCGCCTTGCAAAGCCATTTGAACCAACGCCGCGCTATTTTCGAGGATGACTTAAGGGCTGGCAAAGCGGGCGTATATTTGCCGAATGCGCTGGCGGTCAAGTATCCCGGTGCACCGATCGAATGGGGATGGCAGTATGTATTTGTTTCTGGCAGTTATTCGATGGATCCACGCAGTGGTGCCGAGCGGCGCCATCATCTGGATGAAAAGCTGTTGCAACGCGCCATGAAAAAGGCAGTGAGGGCAGCCGATCTGGCCAAACCAGCGACACCGCACACGTTACGCCATTCGTTCGCCACGCATTTGTTGGAGCGTGGGCAGGATATTCGAACGATTCAGGCGCTGCTCGGCCATAAGGATGTGGCGACGACGATGATTTATACGCATGTGCTTAATAAAGGCGGGCGCGGGGTGGTCAGCCCGCTCGATTTCTGAGCGGGTGTTCTATTATTGAGGGCCTGTTTTACCCGAGATAAACCCATGTCTGAATTCTGGAATCAAAAATACGCGCGTGATGATTATTTTTACGGTGAGCAACCGAATGACTTTTTGCGTTCGCAGGTGTTTCGCCTGTCGCCCGGTGCGCGGGTGCTGGTGGTGGGCGATGGCGAGGGGCGCAACGGCGTGTGGCTGGCGGAGCAGGGCTTTACTGTAACGACGGTGGACGCTTCCCGCGTGGGGTGCGAAAAATCCGCTGCCCTGGCGTCTGATCGGGGTGTGTCACTCACTACGCTATGTGCTGATTTGTTGACATGGGATTGGCCGGTCGCCACGTTTGATGCGGTAGTTTCTGTGTTTCTGCATTTTTCGCCCGATGAACGGAAGGTAGCCCATGAGCGAATGCAGGCGGCGTTGGTTCCCGGCGGTTGGTTGATTATTGAGCAGTTTCACCCGAATCAGTTGAACGGTTACACCAGCGGCGGGCCTAAAGCTGTTGAGATGCTAACCACGATGAGCGATTTGGCTGATGATTTTAGCGCCATTGAATGGTGGCTACTGGCCGAAGGGACAACGCGGCTTGAGGAAGGATCGGGGCATTCGGGCTTGGGTTATGTGAGCCACGGAGTCGGGCGCAGACAGTGAAAACGTTTTCAAGGGAAGTACGAATATAGTATTTCTGCGGGCTTGTCTCGGCAAATCCCCCCTGCCCCCCTTTGCTAAAAGGGGGGTGAGGTGGTGCCTTTGTGAAAGGGGGGAGTGAAACGCTGGAATCTTGCGCTTCCCCCTTTGTAAAAGTGGGATTGAGGGGGATTTGGTGGTTTGGATACGGTGTGACAAATCCCCCCTGCCCCCCTTTGCTGGCTACGCCAGCTTCGCGTTAAAGGGGGGGTGAGGTGGTGCCTTTGTGAAAGGGGGTTGAAACGCTGGAATCTTGCGCTTCCCCCTTTGTAAAAGGGGGATCGAGGGGGATTTGGTGGTTTGGACAGGGTGCGGCAAATCCCCCCGCCCCCTTTGCTAAAGGGGGCGGGTAAAGCGATGCATTTGCGAAAAGGGGGTGAGGCGGTGCCTTTGCGCAAGGTGGGTTTGAGATGCCGTTTTCAGAGGTGGTCTGCGTACGGTTTTGGTATTGCTCGCCCCTTCAGTCGCTGGGTAGTGGTGCCATTAATGCTTGTATGTCGGCTTCGCTGAACTTGGTTAGTGCGGAGCCGTCGCCGCTCAGTACGCCTTCGGCGAGTTTGGCTTTTTTGTCCTGAAGGGCGAGGATTTTCTCTTCAATGCTGCCTTCGGCCACCAGTTTGTAGACGAATACCTGCCGGGTCTGGCCTATGCGGTGCGCGCGGTCGGTGGCTTGATCTTCCACGGCGGGGTTCCACCACGGATCGTAGTGGATGACGGTGTCGGCGGCGGTAAGGTTGAGGCCGACGCCGCCGGCCTTGAGGCTGATGAGGAAGATGGGTATGTCACCGTTCTGAAACTGGCGCACGACGGTTTCGCGATCACGGGTTTCGCCGGTGAGAATGGTGTGGGCGAGTTTGGCTTTGGTCAGCGCTTCGCTGATGAGTGCCAGCATGGATGTGAATTGCGAGAACACGAGGATGCGGCGCCCTTCGTCGACCAGTTCCGGCAGCATGGTGAGCAACAGGTCGAGTTTGGCGCTTTGCGCTGCGTGCTTGCCGCTCTTGCCCGTCTGGCGACTGGGCAGCAGGCGTGGGTCGCAACAGACTTGGCGCAGCTTGAGCAGGGCATCGAGGATGACGATGTGGCTGCGCGCCAGTCCCATGCTGTCGATGGATTGGCGCACCTTTTCATCCATGGCCGAGCGGACGGTTTCATACAGGTCGCGCTGCGCGCCTTCGAGTGACACGCTGCGGATAATGCTGGTTTTAGGCGGGAGTTCTGCCGCGACATCTTCTTTGCGTCGCCGCAACAGAAAAGGGCGCAGGCGGCGGGCGAGCAGGTCGCGGCGGATGGTATCGCCATGCTTTTCGATGGGTGTGCGAAACGCGCGGGTGAACGCGGTTTTATCGCCGAGAAAGCCGGGCAGCAGAAAATCGAACTGTGCCCATAATTCGCCCAGATGGTTTTCCATCGGTGTGCCGGTCAGGCTGAGGCGGTGTTCGCTTTTGATGCGCCGTATGGCCTGAGCCGCCTGACTGGACGCGTTTTTGACTGTCTGCGCTTCATCGAGAATGAGCTGGCTCCAGGTGTGTTGTTCCAGTACTTCGATGTCTCGCCACACCAAGGGATAGGTGCTCAGCACGATGTCGTGTGTGTCGATTTGATCGAACAGTGTGCTGCGGTTGGCGCCATGCAGGGTGAGTACGCGCAGTGCCGGTGTGATGTGTTCGGCTTCGTGCCGCCAGTTGAACAGGAGCGAGGTGGGCAGCACGATGAGCGCCGGATGCGTCAGTCGACCCTGTTGTTTTTCGCGCAGCAGGAAGGCGAGGGTTTGCGCGGTTTTCCCCAGGCCCATGTCATCGGCAAGAATGCCGCCAACACCCAGCGTGCGCAGGTGGCTCAACCAGCCGAGTCCTTCGCGCTGGTAGCCGCGCAATTCAAGACCAAGCCCTTCGGGTGGCTCGACGGCTACGGGCACGCCTGCGCTTTGGATGCGCCGGGCCACTTCCAGTGCGTGTATTGACCCATTCGGTCGCATGTCCTCGGGCAGCGCCGCCAGCCGGGTGGCATCGAGCGTGTGCAGGCGCAGTCCCTCGCCCTGCGGCCGGTCGAACAGGTCGATGAGCTGGCGTACGATGGTTTTGATTCGCCCTGCTTCAACTCGGATGCGCAGGTTCTCATGACTGCGCAGAATCACGCTGGCATCATCGGCCTGTTCGTCGATAAAGCTGCTGTCCAGCCAGCGCGGTTCGCGCGCGAACAATTCACTGAGCATGGGTGTGAGTGCAAGCCGCTGGCCGTCGATCAGCACGCCAAGATCAAGGTCGAACCAGCCGGAACCGTCTTCGTTGACGGTGGCATCCCAGCCTTCCGGCTCATGCCATAAATGGCGAAAGTCGTCGGGGATTTCCACTAGCCAACCCGCAGCGCGCAGTTTTGGCAGCGTTTCGATCATAAATTCAACCCATGCCGCCTCGTTTTCCAGGCCATACAACACGCGCGCGTCATCAAGAACACTGGCGGGGATGCGGATGAGGCCGTATTTGCGTAGCTGGCGCGTCCAGCGTGCTTCTTCGTCTGCTTGACGTTTGATGTAGATCCACTGCCCCTCGGCGTTCTGACTCAACCCTGTGCGATCATCGGGGCCGACCCTCATCCCGTCGTAGTCGAACGCAAATTCAGCCACATCAAATCCATTGAGCACACCGCCATAGCTGCGGTATGGGTTGATACGTCGAACTGCCAGTGTGTGCAGACCGAGAACGGGCGTGGGGGCGATGTCGATGGCGGCGGCTTCGCTTTGGATGGGTGGAGCTAGGTCCGGCGCCGATTCGGCCAACACTTTGGCGACCAAGGGCAACGCCTGTTCGGTGACCGGCGGTATGCTGAGCAAGCGCTTGATCCGGCTTGGATCTTCGGTCGCGTTCACACGCCCCAGCTCACCGGTGCGCGCATCCAGATACCAGAATGCCGATAGCGTGAACAGTTTTGCTGCGGGTTCGACCAAGAGTTCAGGGCGCAGGGTGCTTCCCTCCCGGCGCCATTGCAGGCGTCCTGCACGATCTGCTCCACGTTTTAGTGGCGTATGGCTTTCCTCGATATACAGCCGCCCGGTGTCGCACATCAAATCGAGCGCCATCTCGCCCAGGTCGTTTTCCAGCGAGAAGCCGTTGTAGCCAAAACCGAAGGGCTGGTGGTTGATGAGGTGAAGAATAGAGCGGTCGACTTGCTGGATGAAAAGAGGTGGTTTGCGCAGCGCACCATCAATGTTGTACCAGTTCTTCGCGGACTCCAAAATTATCCCATCCTTGCCCACCCGCACTTTGTACAGATATACCTTTGGAAGCAGTTCTCTGCCAGAGGGTGGTTTAAGCAGGTAAACCAGCATTTCCTTCATGGCTTTGGCCGCATTGGTCGTGCTTTGCTGCCATTGATCCAGCCATGCCAGCGTTTCCTGGGACAAGCCCGGAATAGCGTGCCGATAATTCAACGCGGCGATGAGCGTAGCGGCGGCGTGCTTGCATTGGTAGCCGACAGGACAACTGCATTCCGCGTCGAAGAACACCTTGTCGCCCGTATCATGATAAAAATTGATATGAACATCATATGGGGTTCTGGCTGTGCCCTGCACTTCTGCGTTGATATAGCTATTTTCCACGTGCAGTAGCCGAACGGCATTACGGATGTAAGGCTGGGCTTTTTTTATTTCATGCGCGCCAAAATAGTCGGTGATGTCGGCCAGTGTGAAGGGAAGATGGATCGGGCGGGTCATGTTTTATGTATCGTGCAGCGGGTCATTGCGGAACAATGTCGGGTTTTTTTTAACCCCTTCATGGGGGTTTTTCGAGGCGACATCAGTCCGCAGAACATAACAGTTTGTTGAATACTTGTGTAGCCCATCGCCCGGTGTATAGATGCAGGGCGTGCCGCAGAGGCTATGGAGTGTCGTTGATGCTATGGAGGGCTGGAGCTGAATGATTTTTTCGGCACATTACGTAAATGACTATTGTTCTCATTTGGTTTTGCATGCTACAGTTTGGTTAAGTATTAAAAATCGCTTAATTAGGTTTGTTCCTAACCCCCGGTATAATGAGGTAATTAAACATGTTGACCCTCGCTCAGTTGTCTTCCCGGAGCAATATTCCAGAGATGCCTCACACGTCCTCAAAGCATAGCCCTGCGCCAGCGGCCAGTTTCGGCATTGGTTTGGCGGCGCGCGGTTCACGTGTGCGCGTGGTGGGTTTGACGGGCGAGCATCCGGCACTGGCCAAGCGTCTGGAAGGCATGGGTATTCATGCCGGTAGTGAACTGGAAATCCTACAACGTGAAGGCGGCGCGCTGATCGTGCGGATCGGCAGTTCGCGTATTGCACTGGGCACAGGCATGGTGCACAAGATACTGGTTACGGCGCAGTCATGATTGAGGAGCCGACGGTTACGCTGCTCGATTTCAAGCCCGGCGATGGTGGCATGGTTAAAGGGTTTGCGCCTGGCAATGCCGATTACCGCCGCCGCCTGATGGCAATGGGTTTAACGCCCGGAACCCGTTTTACTGTTACGCGCTTGGCCCCTTTGGGTGATCCTATTCAGCTCAAGGTACGCAACTCTGCGCTGACGCTGCGTAAGGACGAGGCCCG
>NZ_DAIESY010000022.1:0-19791 GCF_027346185.1 Halothiobacillus sp. | reverse complement strand
GGCTCGCGCCATGCACGATACCTTCTACTTCGATGCGGAACGTCTGCTGCGTACCCATACTTCGCCCGTTCAGATCCGCACGATGCAATCACAGACCCCGCCGCTCAAGATTCTGGCGCCGGGACGGGTATACCGTTGTGACTCGGACATGACGCACTCACCCATGTTCCACCAAATTGAAGTGCTGCATCTGGATTAAGACGTCACGTTCACCGATCTGCGTGCCACACTGGAACAGTTTCTGGGGGCGTTGTTTGAACAGGATGACTTGCCGATCCGACTACGTCCCTCTTTTTTCCCGTTCACGGAGCCCTCAGCCGAGGTAGACATCCAGTGTGTCCATTGCCGCGGCAAGGGTTGCCGGGTTTGCAAGAAAACAGGTTGGATCGAGGTGCTTGGCAGCGGTATGGTTCATCCCAATGTCTTGCGCGCCGTAGGTCTCAATCCGGCCAAAGTCAGTGGCTTTGCGATTGGCATGGGCGTGGAACGTCTGGCGATGCTGCGTTACGGTGTCGATGACTTGCGCTCATTCTTTGATAATGACCTGCGCTTCCTCGAACAATTCGTGTGATATGTCCGGTCTTTCTTTCAGCTTAAATACACGAGCTTCTTATGCGATTTTCTGAATCTTGGTTGCGCGAATGGATTAATCCGCCGGTTGATACGGCTACTCTGGCCCATCGTTTGACAATGGCAGGCCTTGAGGTCGACGCCATCGAGCCGGCGGCAGAATCGTTCAGCGGTGTTGTGGTTGCCGAGGTGCGTTCCGTTGAGCCGCATCCGGATGCGGACAAGCTCAAAATCACCCGCGTGACCGACGGTACCCATGAATACCAGATCGTTTGTGGCGCTGCCAATGTACGTGTGGGTATGCGTGTGCCATTGGCGACCCTGGGCGCCCAACTGCCGGGCGGACTGGTCATCAAATCAGCGAAATTGCGTGGTGTTCCCTCTGAAGGAATGCTGTGTAGCGCCAGCGAGTTGGGTATGCCCAGCGTTGTCGACGGGTTGTGGGAATTGCCTTCGGACGCACCATTGGGACAATCCATTCGCGACTGGCTGAATCTGGATGATTCCATCATCGAGTTGGGAATAACCCCCAACCGGGGTGATGCGCTTTCGATTTTGGGTGTTGCACGTGATTGTTCGGCATTGTTCGATCTGGATATCACACCGTGTGATCAATCCTCTGTCGCTCAGGTTACGTCGGAAGCCGTTCAGCCTGCTCGAATCGCCGTTCCCGATGATTGCCCGGTTTATTTGACCCAAGTTATCTGTGGTGTGTCTGCCGGTCGTAAAACGCCCATGTGGATGTCTGAACGTCTGCGTCGTGCCGGGATCAAGGTGATCGAGCCGATCGTGGACGTCTGCAACTACGTCATGCTCGAGTTGGGGCAACCCTTGCACGCCTTCGATCAGCAAAAACTGCAGGGTGGCTTGACCGTTCGGCGTGCACGTCCGGGTGAAACCATGGATGCGCTCAATCAGCAAAAGCTGGAAATGGATGCCGATTGCCTCGTGATCGCCGATGAAGCGGGTCCGGTCGCGCTGGCGGGGATCATCGGTGGTCTGGAGTCGGCCGTGTCTGCCGGAACGGTAAACATCGTCCTCGAGTCGGCTCACTTTACGCCCGAGACGATTGCTGGCCGTGCCCGGCGTCTGGGGCTAACTACTGATGCCGCTTTCCGGTTCGAGCGGGGCGTTGATCCGCTGCTACCGGCACGAGCCTTGTCGCGTGCCGCCACGCTGATTCATCAGATATGCGGCGGCCAGGTGGGTAATGCCAGTGCGGCTCAGGGAGCCAAGGCACCGCAGGTTCCTGCTGCTATCCAGTTGGATATGAGTTGGGCTGAGCGTCGTTTGGGCTTGGCTATTTTGCCAGAGCAAGCAAGGAAATTTCTCGTGCGCTTGGGTTGCATCGTTGAATTTCAGTCAGATACCGTATTGACAGTCACTCCGCCAAGTCATCGCTTCGATATGGTGATTCCTGAAGATCTGCTTGAGGAATTGGCGCGATTGCTCGGTTTTGACGCATTTCGTGCGCCAATGGGGCGTTCGCCTCTGACGATTGGTGTCCGACCGGAAACCGAGAACAGCATTGCTAAAGTTGCTGATTTCATGGCAAGCCGGGGTTACTTCGAAGCGATTTCGTACAGTTTCATTGATCCTGCCATCGCAGAACTTTTTACGTCCGCGCCTGGTATTGCACTCGCAAACCCGATTTCCAGCGAGATGGCCGTCATGCGTCAAAGCCTGTGGCCGGGATTGTTGCAGGCCGTGGCCTTCAATCAGAATCGTCAGCAGTCGCGTGTACGTTTGTTTGAAATGGGCAGAAGTTTCAAGGGTTCGCTTGATGATGTGCAGGAAATTGATCAACTCGCCGCGGTGATCGTGGGAGGGCGTTGGCCGGAGCAATGGGGCGAAAAAAGCACTCAGGCAGACTTCTTCGACCTCAAGGGCGATTGCGAGGCACTCCTGCTGCACCTCGGTTTCAGTCTTGATCCCTCGTCGGATCACGCGAACAACGTCAGCTTCCGGGCCGCTGCGCACCCGGCATTGCATCCCGGGCAAAGTGCAGAAATCCTGATTCATGACCATCCTTGCGGCTGGTTGGGCGCCATTCATCCTGACATAGCAGAAAAAATGGACGTCAATGGATCGGTTTTTGTCCTGGAACTCGATCTTCATTCCTTGCAATATCGGCATCTGCCGATGAACAAGCCACGCTCGCGGTTCCCGCAAGTCAGACGGGATCTGGCGCTCCTGAAGCCGGCCACCATGCCGATTGCAGAATTATTATCTCTGATCAGGAACGGCGGTCCGGCGAGTTTGCGCGAGGTTGGCGTCTTTGACCGGTACGTTGGTGCCGGTATTGAACCGGGGTTTGAAAGTGTCGCGGTCAAATTAATTTTCCAGGAATCCGAGCGCACACTGACGGATGATGAAATTGTCGGTATAATCAGCGACATACGCGCAAATCTTGCGCAGCATAATATTCAATTGCGCACCTAAGGGACAGCATTTCATGGCCTTAACCAAAGCAGATCTGGTCGAAAAACTCCACGCCGAACTTGGCTTGAATAAACGCGAAGCCAAGGATTTTGTTGATATTTTTTTCGAAGAACTCCGTGCCACGCTCGAATCGGGCGAGGAAATCAAACTTTCCGGTTTCGGTAATTTCCAGTTGCGCGATAAAAACGAACGCCCCGGCCGCAACCCACGCACGGGCGAGATGATTCCCGTATCGGCACGTCGTGTGGTGACCTTCCGTGCCGGGCAAAAACTGAAGGCCATGGTTGAGGCCTATGACGGCTCTGACGCATCCTGAATCGAGCCTGCCGCCGATTCCCAATAAGCGTTACTTCACGATTGGTGAAGTAGGCGGCTTGTGTGATGTCAAGTCACACGTGTTGAGGTATTGGGAACAGGAGTTTACTCAGCTCAAGCCGACCAAGCGTCGTGGCAACCGGCGTTACTATCAACGGCATGATATTGAGCTCATTCGACTGATACGCAGCCTTTTGTATGAGCAGGGGTTCACCATTGCTGGCGCTCGCCAGCAGCTCGCCCAGATTTTCAAGCAGCCATCTGGCAAGACAGCCATGGATCAGGAGCATGATTTGCGCTCTGATATTGCCCCTGTCGTGGTGCTTGCCGCTGAATCCCTCGATTTGACGAAACATGTTCAGACTATCCCGGTGATGGATGAACATGCCGTTGAGTTGACTTATCTTTCCCCTTTGAGCCCTGATTCAGATGTTTCTTCGCTCACGCAGATTCGTCAGGCGCTGGAGCAGATTTCACGGAATATCGATCCTTTTTTGTAACAGGCGTTCCTCTATCCGTTGATCACAAGGAAGTTTTGAATAGTTCCATCATTAAATGTTCAGAGGTCTAAAATCAAAAAAATGAGATTTTTGATTATTTTTCGTGAACATTCACTTACGTGATCGTTTTTGGTTGCATATCACGGTGCCGCACGGAACCTCTGATTTAATCAGAGGTTCCCAATGCAACTTTCGATCAATCCTATTTCATGGTCACATTTTGGTGCGCCTATATGGACTGCTGTTCACTTTTAAGTGACATGGAAGCTTCCTTAAAAAAATTCCCGCTCTCTAATGGATTCGATGTGATTTATTGTTTTTAAGTGAATCTTGACTAGTTCTGGTTACGAACTTTGATCTGTTTTTTGCCATAAAGTAGTGCATTTCATGTTATTTGGAGTTCTTAAATGGTGCGTTGAGCCTATTCTTCATCTCCTTGTTCTTGTGTAAAACCTATTTTAATCAAATTGTTGTTTTTTTAGTTTAAATTGGCGTATCTCTTGCTGTCTGTGCTTTAAGAAGCGAATTCCGTCAGTGGAAAATTTACCGTGAGCAATCAATGGAAACCATGAAAGACCCGATTTATCTGTATAGCGGTTTTGATGAGATGTATGGCTTCGACGGTCAGGTGGCACGTCCTCAATACGCTGAGGTTGTTCGTCAGTTGACTTCTTTACCTACCGAGGTGCTCGTACACAAACAGCGTGATGCGGAACTGTTGTTCCGTCGAATGGGGATTACGTTCGCTGTCTATGGGGCGAATTCTTCTGAAGAACGGCTGATTCCGTTCGATGTGGTGCCGCGTGTGTTTAGTGCCGCTGAGTGGCGGCGATTGGAACTCGGTCTCAAACAGCGTGTTCGTGCGCTGAATATGTTCTTACATGATATCTACCATGATCAGGAGATCATCAAGGCGGGTGTCATTCCGGCGTCTCAAGTGCTGGGTAACAGTATGTACTGTGCTGCGATGCAGGGAGTTGATCTGCCGAATCAAGTCTATGCCCAGATTGCAGGCATTGATTTGGTCCGGGTAGCTGAAAACGATTTTTACGTATTGGAAGACAACCTGCGCACCCCTTCGGGTGTCTCCTACATGCTTGAAAACCGCAATACCATGATGCGGTTGTTCCCGAATATGTTTACCCAGCGTACGATCCAGCCGGTTGCGCATTATCCGCAGCTCTTGCTTGAAACACTGCGTGAGTCATCGCCCACGCACGTTGATAACCCTGTGATCGTCGTCCTGACACCGGGCCCCTATAACAGTGCCTATTTCGAACATGCGTTTCTGGCGAGCCAGATGGGTGTTGAGCTGGTTGAAGGCAAGGATCTGTTCGTCAGCAACTACAAGGTGTACATGCGAACCACACAAGGGGCGCAGCAAGTACATGTGATCTATCGTCGTTTAGACGATGATTATCTCGATCCTTTGGCTTTTCGCCCGGATTCGGTCCTGGGTGTACCGGGTCTGTTTGATGCGTACCGGCATGGATCCGTCTCTCTGACTAATGGTGTAGGTACAGGGATTGCCGATGACAAATCCACGTACCTGTTCGTTCCAGAAATGATCGAGTTCTATCTGGGCGAGAAACCATTACTCTCCAATGTGCCTACCTGGCGTCTCGATAGCCCCGATGATCTAAAATACGTGCTTGAACATTTGTCGGAGCTGGTCGTCAAGGAAGTGCAAGGTTCCGGCGGCTACGGCATGTTGGTCGGGCCGACGAGTTCGAAGAAGGAAATCACGGCGTACCGGTCGCGCATTCTGGAAAATCCGGCCGGATTCATTGCACAACCGACACTCGCGCTTTCCACTTGTCCGACCATGGTTGAAAGCGGGATAGCGCCACGGCATGTGGATTTGCGCCCCTTCATCTTGTCCGGCAAGGAAATCCGCCTGGCGCCGGGCGGGTTGACGCGAGTAGCTCTAACAGAGGGTTCTTTAGTGGTGAATTCGTCACAGGGTGGCGGAACAAAAGATACCTGGGTATTGGAGGACTGAATCATGACCATGCTTTCACGCACAGCCGATCACCTATTCTGGATGGCTCGATATATCGAACGGGCAGAAAATACCGCACGGGTGCTGGACGTAGCAACGCGCACATCGCTGTTACCGGATGGCGAGGAGGGGGCAGACGCCCGACTGTGGTATGCACCGCTTAACATCTGCGGATCGGCTGAAGGTTATGAAGAAAAACATGGTCTGGCCGTTCAGGCGAATGTCACAAATTACATGACGCTGGACCCGGCAAACCCATCCAGTATCTATAACAGTCTCATGGAAGCGCGTGAAAATGCGCGTGCCGTTCGTGGCGCGATTACCTCCGAAATGTGGGAAATCATCAACAGCATGTGGCTGGATTTGAAGCGAATGCTGCCCTCGCTTAACAAAACGAATCCAGAGGGTTTTTTTGACTGGGTAAAGGAACGTTCGCACCTGTTCCGTGGTGTTACGCTGGGCACGATGCTCAAGGACGATGCCCTTAATTTCATTCGGTTGGGCACGTTTCTTGAGCGTGCGGATAATACGGCGCGTATTCTCGATGTGAAATATCACATCCTGTTGCCCAGTGTGCAGGATGTGGGTGGTGCCGCCGATTATTACCAATGGGGTTCTCTGCTCGGCTCGGTCAGTGCGCAAGAAGCCTATCGGAAAATCTACCGGGACAGCATCAAGCCGCTGCGTGTTGCCGAATTACTGATTTTGCGGGCCGATATGCCCCGCTCCTTGCATGCCTGCCTTAATGAGGTTGATGCCACATTGGGGTTGATCAATGGCCCGACCGGTGCAGAAGCACGCCGTCTGGCAGGTGAGTTGCACGCCTCGTTGCACTATGGCCTTATCGAAGATATTTTCGCCCACGGTCTGCATGAGTTTCTTACCGAGTTTCTCGCCAGAACGCATGAGTTGAGTAGTGAAATTCACGAAGCCTTTCTCTCACTCAGGGATGATAAGCAGCCGGATGGAATCCGGCCCGATCGATTCCAATTGCAAGTACAATGAGGATCCGTTTATCCGTGGTTTTTTCATCATGACTTATTGTGTTGCGCTCAAACTCAACGCTGGGTTGGTCTTTGCCTCTGATTCGCGCACGAATGCAGGGATCGATCAGATTTCCAGCTTCAAGAAAATGCGCAGCTTCGTGAACCGGGGCGACCGCGTCATTGTTATATTGAGCTCCGGCAATCTGTCGATTACGCAAAATTCCATCAACCAGTTGGAAATACAGGGCCGCAGTCCTGAGCAACTGAATATCTGGAATGCGACATCCATGTTCGATGTAGCCTCATTATTGGGTGGCTGTTTGCGCCATGTGCAGAACACAGACCGTCCTTTCCTGATGGCGGGTAATATCGATGTCAGCGCCAACTTCATTGTCGGGGGTCAAATTGCCGGTGAACCGCCACGTTTGTTCCTGGTGTATTCCGAGGGCAATTTCATCGAGGCGACCGATAACACGCCGTTCTTCCAGATTGGCGAAATCAAGTACGGCAAACCGATCATCGACCGGATCATCAATCCGCAAACCACTCTGAATCGAGCGATCAAATGCCTGCTGGTTTCTTTTGATTCCACCATGCGCAGCAATGTCTCCGTGGGAATGCCTATCGACATGGCTTGCTATGTGACCAATAGCCTGTCGCTGGACAACATCAAGCAGTTGCAGGAAGGTGACCCCTATTTCTCCTCTATCAGTTCCAATTGGAGTGAAGGGCTGAAAAGCGTTTTTGCCCAGCTGCCCAACCCGGAGTGGGTCTGTCCGGTGCCGGATTCACAGACAGATCAACCGCCGGCTGACAGTAAATTATTGAACACAGGGATACCGCCCATATGACCATCCGCGTTGCGCTACACCACAAAAGCCGATATCTGTTCGATCGGTCCGTTGTTCTTTCACCGCATGAGATCCGCCTACGCCCGGCCGCCCATTGCCGTACCCCGATTTTGGGCTATTCCCTTCATGTACTGCCCGGAAAGCACTTCGTCAACTGGCAGCAAGATGTTTATGGAAACTTTGTCGCCCGCCTGACCTTCACCGAGCCGACCGTCGCACTGGAAGTGACGGTCGATTTGATTGTCGACATGACGGTCATCAACCCCTTCGATTTCTTTGTAGAGCCTTGGGCCGAACACTATCCCTTCGCCTATCCCGATGTGATGAAGGCGGAATTGACACCATTTCTCGAGGCGGCACCTCTCGATAAGCACTTCAGGAAATGGTTGGCGCAATTCACCCAGGATATGCCCAAGGACTTGACCATCAATGATTTCTTGGTTCGTCTCAATCAAAAGGTTCAAAGCAGTGTGTCCTACCTGATCCGGATGGAGCCTGGGGTGCAAACACCCGAAGAAACCCTCTCCATAGGGTCAGGTTCCTGCCGTGATAGCGCATGGCTTCTGGTTCAGGCCTTGCGACACTTGGGTGTTGCAGCGCGCTTTGTTTCTGGCTATCTGATTCAGTTGGTGGCCGATCAGCCATCCCTCGATGGCCCAAGTGGCCCGACGTCGGACTTCACAGATCTGCACGCCTGGTGCGAAGCCTATATACCTGGTGCCGGGTGGATCGGTCTGGATGCGACCTCCGGTCTTCTGGCCGGTGAGGGTCACATTCCATTGGCAGCCACGGCTCAACCCATATCAGCGGCACCGATCACCGGCATGACGAGCGTATGTGAATCCGAGTTGATCGTTGACATGAGTGTCACCCGCATCCATGAAGATCCGCGCGTCACTAAACCTTATACGGAAGCCCAATGGCAGGCGATACAGGGCCTTGGCTACTGGGTTGACTCCGAACTGCAAGCAAACGATGTGCGCCTTACCCAAGGCGGCGAACCGACCTTCGTCTCCATCGATAACATGGACGGGCCGGAGTGGAATACCGATGCACTGGGCGAGCAGAAGTGGTTGCTCGCTCAGGATCTGATGTCCCGCCTGAGCCGGCAGTTTGCTCAGGGCGGGTTACGTTATTACGGTCAGGGGAAATGGTATCCCGGCGAGCCCCTGCCACGCTGGGCGCTCAGTGTGTACTGGCGTGCCGATGGTGTGCCCGTCTGGCACGATCCTGAGTTGATCGCAGAGAATCCGAAGCCGGATGCGACACCCATTCCCAAAGCACGGGCGTATCACTTTGCTCATCTACTCGCATCGCGCCTACAGCTTTCGACCGATTATGTGATTGCGGCTTATGAAGATCCATTGCTGGCGTTATCCATGGAATCAGCATTACCGGTCAATCTCGACCCTATGAAAATCGACCTCAAGGATGCGGGTAAGCGCGGGCAGGTTTCGCGTAAGCTGCGATCAGGATTGGGGGATGTTGTCGGGTATGTTCTGCCGCTGAAGGCGCTGGATTCCAATAAAACCCAATGGGTATCCAGTCTGTGGCCCTTGCGTACCGAACGCCTCTACTTGTTGGGCGGTGATTCGCCTCTTGGCTTGAGACTGCCGCTCGATAGCCTGCCCTGGGTTCACCCCAAAGCGCAACCGATCGATTTTCCGGTTGATCCATTTGCCACCCGCCAGGTGCTGGGTGATTATCCGCGCACGCCAGCCTCGCTCAAACTCAGCCCTACCGAGCCACCGCCTGCACAGGTCAACCCGGAAGAAGTTATTCATACCGCGTTGACGCTGGAAGTTCGGGACGGCGTCCTGTATGTCTTCATGCCGCCGATTAATTCGTTAGAAGCTTGGCTCGAGCTGGTTGCTGCCATCGAATACTGTGCGAAAACGCTGAAACAGCCGGTACGAATCGAGGGTTATACCCCCCCTCGGGATCCGCGTTTGCAGTCGCTCTCTGTTACGCCGGATCCCGGCGTCATCGAGGTCAATATTCATCCAGCCAGTGACTGGTCGACGCTCGAGCAGAACATGCACTTCCTGTATGAATCGGCGCGTCTTGCTCGTCTGGGGGCCGAGAAGTTCATGCTCGATGGTCGGCATACGGGAACAGGCGGCGGCAATCATGTGACTCTGGGTGGCGCCACCCCTGCCGATAGTCCGTTCCTGCGACGCCCGGACTTGCTGAAGAGTCTTTTGACGTACTGGCAACAACATCCTGCGCTGTCTTATCTGTTTTCCGGTCAGTTCATCGGCCCGACGAGTCAGGCGCCCCGTGTGGACGAAGCCCGCGACGACACCTTGGGCGAGTTGGAAATTGCCTTCCAGCAGCTTGATCTTATGTTTCCAGCAGGTACGGAATCTGCTCAACCGTGGTTGATCGATCGGCTGTTGCGTCATTTGCTGGTCGATTTGACCGGCAATACGCATCGTGCCGAATTCTGTATCGACAAGCTCTACTCACCGGATTCCTCCACGGGTCGCCTGGGTTTGCTCGAGTTGCGTGCTTTCGAAATGCCGCCGCACGAGCGTATGAACCTCGTGCAATCGCTGTTGTTGCGTGCGCTCGTGGCGCGTTTCTGGAAAACGCCGTTGCATGGCCGTCTCGTCGATTGGGGGACTTCACTGCACGATCGCTTCATGCTGCCGCATTTCATCGAACAGGATATGCGTGATATCTGCACCGACTTGCGAGAATCCGGCTATACATTTGACGATGCGTGGTTCGTACCGTTCCTCGAATTCCGCTTCCCTCGATATGGCAGCGTGACCTACGACGGCGTGATCATTGAAATTCGCCAAGCCATCGAGCCCTGGCACGTGTTGGGTGAAGAAATGGCAGCCGGTGGCACAGCGAGGTATGTCGATTCGTCCATTGAGCGGGTGCAGATCAAGGTGCAGAACCTGATCGGTAAACGTCATTACGTGACCTGCAATGGGCGGCGGGTGCCGCTGCACCCCACGGGGATACCGGGTGAGTTCGTCGCGGGTGTTCGTTTCAAAGCCTGGGCTCCGTACTCGGCGCTCCATCCGACCATTGGTGTGCAGGCTCCGTTGCGGTTCGATCTCGTCGATGGCTGGAATGATCGGGCGCTTGGCGGCTGCACCTATCATGTGAGTCATCCCGGTGGCCGAAGTTACGACACTTTTCCGATCAATGCCCTGGAAGCGGAATCTAGGCGGCGGTCGCGTTTCTGGGATCATGGTCACACGCCGGGTCAGTTTACGGCACCACCTGAACCGATCAATCCCCGTTTTCCACTCACGCTCGATTTGCGTTGGCAGCCCAGTTAACTTATTCCATCGGAGGCAATCATGTTCGATTCCAACAGTTTCAAGCGTTTTGGCGACAAGCAAAATTCGGCCTTTTTCGAAGAGTATCTGTTTCGCGTACTCGCCGAGCGCGACCGCTGTGGGCTGACCGACATGATCGGTGACATCGAAGCCTTGCTGATTGCTGTCGAACCCGGAAAGTCGCTGGAATATATTGCCGAATTGGCGCTGATGACGCCATACCACTATCTGGTCACCCTGGATGGCCCCAAACACATGACGCATGTGCTGCGGATCGATATGAACTCGCCGGACATCCTCCTGCGAGAAATCAAGGACCCGGATTACACCGATCTGTTCCGCAGCCTGAACGACCAGTATCCGATCGGAGCGCGGCGACCGCACAGCCGCTATCTCGGCGAGATTCTGGGGGTCACCGACCGTCTGGACGTGGTGGCCATGCAACAGGAGCGGGAGTTCCGCTTCTTGACTATGGGGCAGTTGACCGAACTCGACTTGCCGCTGAATTTCAGCGTATCCAAACCGTCGCCCTATACTCAGAACGTAGTCGGTTACATGGAGCGACCCTTCGATGGTATCCGGGTATACCAGCATGGCATCTCGACGATCATGGCGGATGCTCAAGCGGCCTATGAGCGCGGCAAGATCATGCAGGAACACATCGGCATCAAGAACCTGCTCTTGCCGATCGACCATTTGGCTACCCGCGTGTACAGCCAGAACCGTGAAGCGGCGCTGCTTGAGTACCTCGCGCTTTCCAGTTATTACTACTGGGGCAGTTACGACATCAAGGATCAGAATTCATCGACCAACGTCACCAAGAACGTGCGCGGCCACCCGGAGTCCATGTCGCCAGCGAAGGTATTTACGGCGAATAATCTGCCGTACTGTGTGAATCACCTCGATAAGCTTCCCAGTCCGACGGAATCCTTTGTGCGTAATTACGGCCCGCGCCTGCATCATATGGCGCTTACTGTCACCGATGGGCAGACCAATGGCGTCGAAAATATCGATTTTGTCGTCAGTGCCATTGCGTCCCAAGGCAAGCGTTTCCTGCTCGATACGGTCGGATCCCGTGAAGAAGGACTCAAACAGATTTTCTCTTCCGCTTCGGACTTCTCCTCGCTGATCATCGAGTATGTTCAGCGCTTCGATGGCTTCCAGGGCTTCTTTGCACGCGACAATGTTGCGCATCTGACGTTTGCCGCCGGTTTGGAAGAGGGCGTACAGGCCAAATAAATCAACGAAGTGATACCTTCGAGTCTTAGTTGCGTTCTAGAGGGCGCCTCGAAAGATTGTTCGAGGTGCTCTAATGTTTCTAGTGCATTCGCCGGGGTGATAATCGGTTTCAGATACGCAAAAATCCATGATTCGGCGTGCTGATTCTATTCGTTTAGGACTAAAAGACATATTCCGAAGCTAAAAAACATTGGGTCTCAACGATCAAGATTCAATTCATCCATGAAAAGGGTATGAATTCGATTAGATCACCCGCCTGAATAGTTTGTTGTTCTCGCAGTACGGCGATTCCATTGGCCCACGTGGTTGAAATCAGCGCACTGGAACCTTGATTCGGGTAGAGCATGACGTGGCTAAGCGGATCGGCGGGATCAATACGGGCACGGAGAAATTCGCGATGGGGTTTTGGTTTTAGCCGATCGAATCCAGCCGGTAGACGCAGCGAGAGCGGCTGGTGTGCGACAACACCTTGCGCTTTCAACAGGAAGGGTTGAGCCAGCAACGCGAAGTTGAGGAAAGCCGAAACAGGATTGCCCGGCAGTCCCAGAACCGGAATACATTCCTCGCCAATCTGACCGAAGGTAAAGGGTTTGCCCGGTCGCATGTTGATACGCCAGATATGTACTTTGCCCAACGACCGAATGGCCGCCCGGATGTGGTCTTCTTCGCCTACCGATACTCCACCAGTCGTAATGATAACATCTGCGATTTCAGCAGCAGCGAAGAGGGCTTCCCGGGTAGCGGACAAGGTATCGGCAAGTCGCTCAACACTGATCGCCAACATGCCCAGCGCTTCCACCTGAGCTGGAATCAGGAAACGGTTGGCGTTGTATATGCACCCGGGGCTCAACGGTTGGCCCGGGTCGACCAACTCATCCCCGCTACACAGGACTGCAACCCTCAGTGGCTGGAATACAGTCAGTCGATCAATACCGGCCGAAGCGGCGAGTGCGATATCCTGCGGCTGCAGACGTCGACCACGTTCAAGCAGCAGTTGTCCTTCTTCCAGATCGCTTCCGGTGGCTTTGACGTCTTCGCCGACAATGGGTTTTTGCGTAAAGCAGACCAGATCACCAGACAGATAGCTCGCTTCCTGTGCGATAACGGCATTTGCATGGGGAGGGAGGGCAGCGCCGGTGAAGATTCGAGCCGTTGTACCCCCTGTGAGAGGAGGTGCAACTTGACCTGCGGCAATACGAGAACTGACCGGGAGACAGGTTTCTCCCTCCGCGCACAGATCCTCGGTATTCACAGCATAGCCATCCAATGCGCTTACCGGGCAAGGGGGGACGGCACAGGGCGCCAAGACCGGGTGGGCCAATACCTTGCCTAGACACGCCGCCAAAGTCAGGGTCTGTTCACGGTCGTGATCCTGATTTTGTCGAGACAAATTGGCGAAACCAAGCAAGTGCGTGATGGCCTGATCAAAGTCCAATACGGGTTCGGCTTCATCACCACGATCTGGGTAATTGCTCATGGTTCCATCGGCCCTGTTACCACTTGATCGCTTTGGAATAAGCGCTCAGTAGCAAGTTGTTCCGGGGTGTTGAAGTTGATGAAGGCGTCCGGCTGATCTGAAAAGTCGACCCTTGCCGCCCGTACATCCTGCAACCATTGCCCCAGTTTGAATTCACCGTTCGCCAGTGCACGAGTCAGTGAAGACTGAAGACTGGTATGTAACAGGCTGAATGTTGGATGGATTCGTGTGCCATCCCAGACGACGGCGGCTGGCAAGTTGGCGTCGGTGGCTGCTCTAAGCAGTCTTTTCGCCAAGTCCTGCGGTAGCAAAGGACTGTCGCAGGGTGCAATGAGCAGCCAGCAATCGTGCTTGGGATGCAGGCGGTGGAAAAATGACACGGCTGCATTGATGCCTGCCATTGGACCCTGACTGGTCATCGGATCTTGATCGTGGATGACTTCGAGTCCGTACTCACCGTAATTATCTAGTTCCCGGTTGGCATTGATGACCAGTCTGTCGACCTGCGGGGCGAGTCTGTCAATAGCATGCCCCAGAAGTGTTTTCCCATGGAAAGGCAGCAATCCCTTCTCACAGCCACCCATGCGCAGTCCTCGTCCACCAGCGAGAACGACTCCGATAATCCGTGGAGGTTGAGTGCTTTCACAGTGCTGCATTAATGCCATGTTCAGGCGATCACCTTGGCTGTGGCCATGGACATTGCATCTCAGGATTTCTGCCCAGCCGTTGCCTCTGATCTGCGTCTGAATTCATGTACTAGCTCACTTCTGCCAAAAGTTGTCGAATCATCCGTTCAGCCTGTTGTCCGTAGCCACCACCAAACAGGTTGAAATGGTTGAGTATGTGATACAGGTTATACAGGTTTCTACGTTGCGCGTAACCAACATCCAGCGGCCAGACCGATTCGTAGGCTTGTCGTGCCCGGTGCGAGAAACCACCGAACAGTTCCGTCATGGCAATTTCGGCTTCGCGATCGGCGTAGTAAACGGCGGGATCAAACAATACCGGGGTGCCATCGTGAAGAAACCCGTGGTTTCCGCCCCATAAGTCACCGTGGATGAGCGATGGGGTGGGACGGTAATCGGTGAAAAATAGATTGAGTTTGTCCATCAATCGGTAACCCGCCTCGCGTGTAGCAGCAGGGAGACCTCGAGATTCAGCCCAGTCCAATTGCGGTTTGAGTCTGTGGTTTGCAAAGAAATCCGGCCAATTCCTTTCCCAGACGTTGCGCTGCGGCGAGGCGCCGATGAAGTTGTCCTGATTGAGGCCAAAGGCATGTGCGCCTTGTCTGTGCAGTGTGGCGATCTGCTCACCTAAGGCTTCTTCTGCTCGGCTTCCGCTTGAATTGGAGGATATATCCAGCCACTCCATCAGCAAGAATGCCTGTTGATCGATTACACCAGTAAATGCGTCATTCGGGACGCTAATATGGGGTGCCAGCAAATTGAGTCCATCTACTTCGGCTGAGAAATTGGCGGCGGAATCAAGCGTATTGATTTTGAGGAATAAATGCCCCTTATCTGTTTGCAGGCATACAGCGTGATGAATACAGCCACCACCTACTGTGTGCATCGAGATCAGTTGCCGACCGGCGTAGGGATGTGTGGCCGGGATGTGCTCAAGTAGATGCTGGATGGTGCGGTCAGACATTTTCAATTGCTGCCTGCCCCCGTTCATACCAATTTCAGAACGTTTCGTTCGATCATCATGTTCAAACAATTCCGGCCGTGTTTCTCTTCGCAGATACAATTTGAGCTCAGGCTGGAGATTATCACAGCAGATTTATCCAGAGGTACCCCGAAAAACCTTTCAAGGTTCTCATAGGTCAAAATCGCTCAGATCAATGACCTCGGCCCCCCATGCCGCCACGACTCATACTGCCACTTCCATAACGATACTGTTGCTGGATTCCAGTGCCCTTGCCCTGAGACTGCCTGTTCATGCTTCTGGATTCGTGTTCATTCCGGTTGTTCAGACGCTCGAAATCGGCAGCATTCGGCGCCTGACGTTGCTGTGACTGAACCTGCTCTTGGTTCATGGTGTGTACGGTTGACTGGGTGGGAGTCAGGGTATCGGCCCATGTTTGGGATGAGAGGGCAGCAATGCCAATCAGAATACTGCCGATTAATGTTGTTTTGGTGGCGCGCATCTTGTTTCTCCTTCGTTTATGGAAGGGGCAGTGTGCCGCCAAGTCATTGCGAGGCTATTGCCGAACTGTTACCAACTGTTACCACAGGATTCAATTTTAAACGTCGGATATACCTCTATATTTCAAATGGGTATGCCATCTTTGCCAATCCGGCATGAATTGGTCCATGAGGGTATAAAACCGGGCGTTATGGTGCCGTTCGTGGAGATGAACGAGTTCGTGCACAAGGACCATATCGATGCAGCCTGCCGGCATATGTATGAGTTCGAGATTCAGCCAGATTCGTTTATCGCGGATATTGCAGCTGCCCCAGCGAGTCTTCATCTGTTTGATCCCGATGAAATTGATCCCGACACCGATTTTTTCGCACCAATGCGGCAAACGAGTCGTGAGATAGTCCTGAAGCGTGACCCTTAACTGTTGCGTGATCGCCTCGTGCAGTTGGGTTTGACTCAAGGCATTTGCACGCGTAAAGACCTGTACCGTTCCATTGTCGATCAGCGTCTGATTCCGTTTGGAATTGGGATGAACACTGATGAGGTGATCCTGATCGAACAGGCGAATGGTTGAACCGTCTGAGATCGCATCAGAACGGAGTTGAAGGGCTCTTTGCGATTTGATCTGGGTTTGCTTTTGGAGAATCCAGTCCTGCTTTTCCAGCAGAATCCGGTGGATCAGAGGTAAGGCGATATGGTGGGGCGCGCTAACCTGTAGTAGTGCATCCGCGCGCCCGATGCTTAGATACACGCCTTTGATCGCCTTGCGGGTAAGCTTGAACGCCATGCCAGTCTCTGGCAGAAGTTCGTCGGTGATTACCACCTTGGGCCGCGTCTGCACGTTCGGCGGACGCCTCCGACCCAGACCGAACATGCTTGATTCCTGGCGCCTTAATTATTTGATTTGGCTCTGGGCGTTGGCTCTGGCCCGCTTGAGCAGGAATTCGCTAAGCAAAGCTACCGGCCTACCGGTGGCGCCCTTGTTATCGCCTGTTACCCAGGCCGTACCGGCGATGTCGAGGTGTGCCCAACGGTAGTCCTTGGTGAAGCGGGAGAGGAAAGCGGCGGCTGTGAGTGCACCGCCTTCGCGACCGCCGATATTCGCCATATCGGCAAAGTTGCTCTTGAGCTGCGGTTGGTAGTCATCCCATAAAGGCAGTTCCCACACCCGGTCATTACTGATTTCACCGGCCTTGGTGATTTCCTGGGCCAGGGCGCGGGTGTTGCTGAACAATCCACTCGGCACACGACCCAGCGCAATGACACAGGCGCCGGTCAGGGTCGCCATGTCGATGACGACATCGGGTTTGAAGCGTTTGGCATAGGTGAGCGCGTCGCACAGAATCAGTCGGCCTTCAGCATCGGTATTCAACACCTCGATTGTCTGACCGGACATGCTCTTGATGATGTCGCCCGGTTTCAATGCGTTGCCGTCGGGCATGTTTTCGACCGTGGGCACCAAACCCACGACATTGATCGGCAGCTTCAATTCCGCCACGATCGAGATCAAACCGATGACAGCCGCAGCGCCGGCCATGTCGTATTTCATCTGATCCATATCGAGACCAGGCTTGAGCGAGATGCCGCCTGTGTCGAACGTTACCCCTTTACCAACCAGTACGATGGGTTCTTCGTCATCACGACCGCCCATGTGCTCCATGATGATGAATTTGGGTGCTTCCACACTGCCCTTGGCGACTGCGAGCAGGGCATTCATTCCCAAGGCTTCCATGCGGGACTGATCCAACACTTCAACAGCAAGATGCGGATGGGTTTCCATCAACTTGCGGGCCTGATCGGCAAGCGCCGTTGGTGTGCAGAGGTTCGGCGGGAGGTTGGCCAGATTCTTGGTGAGGTGAATCCCCGAGCTGATGGCCATGGCTTCGCGCACGTGGTTTTCCGCTTCAAGCAGGCCGCGACGACTGGGTGTGATGAAGGTGACCTTGCGCAGCGGGCGGCGTGGTCCCGGTTCCGGCGTCGATTTGAACTGGTCGAAGCGGTAAACGGCGGCATCAATGGCCAGTACGCTTTGGCGGAGAATCTGTTCGAATTCGACACCTTTGATGTCGATGTCGGTCAGGTGGCTGACGCACTCGGTCGTGCCACGATAGTGCAATGCCTTGACGGCCGCGGTAGTGGCCTTGTTCAGGGCATTGAGGTCAAATTCACGCTCTTTGCCCAGCCCGACCAGCAAGACGCGTTCGGCCTGAATGTTCGGTACGCCATGGATCAGCAACGTGTCGCCCAGTTCACCTTCCATGTCCCCACGACGGGTAATGGCACTGAGGTGGCCATCGCTGGCCTTGTCGATGGTCTCTGCCGCATCTGATAATTTTCTGGCTTCAAAAACGCCGACAATCAGGCAGGAAGATCGCTGTTTTTCCGGTGCGCCACTTTTGACTGAAAATTCCAACACGGCAAAGCTCCTGTAAACTGAGGGTGGAAACGTCGATTCTATCAGATTGAGCCGCTCTATCGTGGTATCGTGAACGAAACCGGCGGTAGAACTGTCACAGACATACCCTTTATAGATTTTGAGCAGGAAAACGGTCATGAATCCACAACAAGACGATCCCAGGGAAGAATTCGAGCCGGGCGTGGAAAACCCGCATCGCTTTGAACCTAAATATGCCAAATCGGGTATCGGGCAGTTTTCTAAGGTTCTTATCGTGGTGGGGGCTATCATGACCACCATCGGTGTGATTGGCGGCTTCAGTGCCATGTTCCTGATGAAGGACGGCAGCCACTCGGTGTTTCTCGATCTCTTGATGCTGGCACCGCTCGGTTTTCTGATGGCGTTTACCGGCATTACCGGTTGGGTCATCAGTGGTGGGAAGTAAGTTTGCTTTTATTAAGGTGCAAACAGAGTGTCCACAAGACAGCGAAAAAATCGAGTACCCGGTTCTATTGAGCGTTCAGCGCATTTAGATCGGCAGTATCGAATTTTCGCGCACCCGGAACGCGCCCGGCTCCTACAAAGTGTTTACGCCAATAAGCGGTGTTCAGCTGCGCAAAGGTAACTTGCTCCCCCTTTCTGGGTGCATGGATGAACCGATTGTCACCAATATAAATCCCGACATGATCAATCTTGCGACTACGGATCTTGAAGAACAGCAGATCACCAGGTTTTAGATCCGAACGTGCAATACGTTGGGTGAACGCGTACTGGTCGCGTGAAGTCCGGGGGATGTCGATGTCCGCCTTCCCGTAAACGAAACGGGTCAGCCCGCTGCAGTCAAAACCTTGTGTCTGCGATTTTCCGCCCCATTGATATGCTGTGCCGAGCTGGCTGATTGCCTGCAGAATGGCCTGTGTCGCAGCCGTTCGTACACCGTTTGGATCATCGATGGCCTTGATCGGTTCCGAAGGGAGTTTAGGGCTTAACGAGCTGTTTTTGAAACTGTAATTATCATCTTCGCTTTGGGTCACGGTATTAACCCAACCCGAGTCGTTGCGCGCGTGATTGCCGTCATCATTCGGGAGCGTAGTACAGCCACCCATGCCGAAAGCAGCAGAAACAACCAACCCAAGAGTGGGCAACAAATGCTTCCGTGTGTTCGTACCATCCATCGCGTTACGCGTCGTCACGGTGTCGAATTTCGAAGACACTGCGTCGATTCGGCGTGCGGGCAAAGTCACTTGGCAATGTTTTTCTTGATAAGTCATTGATTCTGAATTCGTCCAGCAATATAGGTGACAATGTAAAGCCTTTTAGATTATTTGAAAAGATTAAATTGCCATCGTCAGTTAATAGGTGCATACAACTGCGCACGATGAATTCTTGGTCTCGTTGAATATCCAGGGTGTCCTGCATGGCTTTTGAATTGGAGAATGTCGGCGGGTCACAGAAAATGACATCGAATCGTTCGGGTTGATAGATGGTATTGCTGCGCTGTTCGAGCCAGTCGAGCACATCGGCGCGAATCAGGCTGTGTTCCGTGCCCACCTTGAGATTGTTCAATGCA
>NZ_DAIESY010000017.1:0-5534 GCF_027346185.1 Halothiobacillus sp. | reverse complement strand
ATCAACGCCGTTTACGGTGTCGCCATCGGTGATTTGCTTCTGAAGCAGTATGGATTGTGGCTGGTTACGCACATCCATGATCTGAAAGATATTCACCTGTACAAAATGGGTGGCGATGAATTTGCGCTGTATTTCAGCTCTGTCGAATCGCTCCCCCAAATCAGGCATTTCTTCGATGAGTTGATTACCGCAACGACGAATTCAGCTTTCATGGTGGAAGGTGTGGAGATCGTGCTGACCATTACGGTGGGTGTGGCCCACGCGGCCGATGGTGGGTTGGCTCATGCGTCTGCCGCCATCAAGCAGGCCAAACTGAATCACCAGAGCATCGGCCTGTTCGACGATCTGGATTCGACGAAGGAGCAGGAAAATAACATTGCCTGGTACAAGCGAATCAGAGATGCCATCGAAACATCTCGGATCGTGCCTTACTTCCAGCCTATTGTGGATAACAAGACGCAAGCGGTGACCAAGTATGAAGCGCTGATCCGGTTGATCGATTTGGATGGTCTGGTCATCAGCCCCAACCAGTTTCTGGATGTTGCGAAGAAAACCAAACTCTATAGCCAATTGACTCGAACGATGATTGACAAGGTGCTGGAGGTATTCAAGGAAAGCGCAGTTCCGGTCAGCATCAATCTGTCGACCGAAGATTTGCTGAATCAGGAATTGTCGGATTACCTCGAACAACGTTTGACGGAAACCGGCATGGGGCGTCTGATCGTGTTTGAAATCCTTGAAAGTGAGGGCGTGAACAACTACGAGGCCGTTAGTGCATTCATCCATCGGTTCAAGGCAATGGGTTGTCTGTTCGCCATCGACGACTTTGGTTCCGGCTATTCCAACTTCGATCATCTGATCAAGTTGAACATGGATTTCCTGAAGATCGATGGCAGCCTGATCAGGACATTGCCGCATGACCGGAATACGCAGATTATTGTGCGGCACATCTGCGATTTTGCACATGAAATGGGTATTCGGACGGTGGCGGAGTTCGTGTCCAATGAAGCTATTTATCGTCAGGTCTGCGAGATCGGTATCGACGACTCGCAAGGGTACTATTTTTACGAGCCGCTTGAGCGGCCCTTATGAGTGCAGAGTCGCGTTCAGCAAACTAACTGGTGGCCAATAAATAGCCGTTCAGACTGACCACCACCACCACGGTGAGCCATCCGAGCCATCGGACCCAGGTCGGGTTGACGTAACCACGCATCAATTTTCGATCGCTGGTAAACAGCACCAGCGGAATCAGGGCCAGCGCGATACCAAACGAGAGCACGACCTGGCTGTACACCAGTACTTCGGTCACATTCAGACCCAAGGCGATGATGATGAATGACGGCGTCATGGTGATGGCACGCCTGAGGGTGACAGGAATACGGAAGCGCACAAAACCACTCATGATTTCCTGCCCGGCCAGTGTGCCGACAATCGTGGAAGCCAGCCCCGCAATCAGCAGACTGGCACCGAAAATCTGTGCGGCAAGCTCACCGAGTAACGGTCTCAATGTTTCGTAGGCGTTTTCGATATTGCCCGATTCTGCCGAAGGATTGCCATAAAACACCGCCGCCGCCATAGCGAGCATTGAGAGATTCACGAATCCTGCAATGGTCATGGCGAAGGCGACATCCCATTTGGTGCTGCGGAACATGGTCTTGCGGTGCAGCTTTCCGTATTTAACCAGATCTGCCTTGCTCAATGCCGAGTGCAGATAAATGACGTGCGGCATCACGGTTGCACCCAGAATTCCCGCGGCCAGAAACACACTGTCTCTGCCGTCGAAACCGGGAATGAGGGCGCCTTCCAGTACGGAAGCGGGATGGGGGTGGCTGAACAGCAACTCGACGACATAGATCAGGGCGACGGACAGCAGCATCCCGCCAATCACGATCTGCAGTGTCTTGACATTGCGTGTTTCCAGGCTCAGCACAGCCCAGCTGATGAGGGCAGTTATGACCGCGCCTTCAATCAGGGTGAAGCCAAACAAAAGCTTAAAGCCCAGTGCCGCCCCGATAAATTCGGCGATGTCGGTCGCCATAGCCAGAATTTCTGCCTGAATCCAGTACGGATAAACCGCCCAGCGCGGCAAGCGCTTGCCCAGTTGGGAGGCCAGCGATTCGCCGGTCGCCAGCCCTAGCTTTGCGGAAAGCATTTGGATCAGAGCCGCCATCAGATTGGCCCAGACGACGACCCACAGCAACAGATAACCGTAATCGGCACCGGCCTGAATGTTGGTGGCGTAATTGCCTGGGTCGATATAGCCGATCGCTGCCACAAAGGCGGGGCCCAAGAAAAGGATACGCGTGCGTTTGGACGAGCGGGGAAGGGATGCTTGAATCGACATGAGGGGCAGCTTATTAGTTTGAACTAAATTTCATATTAGTCTTAACTAACTTTTAGGGCAACCAGATTCATTCATAATCGAATGAAGAAGCTGACGCGTTGGTTTGCCTCAGGGAATCTCTGGTTTAGTCAGCTTCCTTAGGAGCTTGTCGGACTTAAATAAAATCGGCTGCAAATCCATCTGGACGGCTCGTAGTTCACCGCTTTTTTGGGCAATAGAGCCCACTCTTTCCCTGCAAAAGCGGCAAAATCTGCCCTCACCCAGCTCGATTTTCGCTACTTTTCCTAAAGTCCGACTGGCTCCTATCGTGTGCAAAATTATGAAATTGGTAACGGTTATCGAGCCAAGAAAAAGCAGGGGTTAAAAATACGGGTACAAATTGAAAAACGAGCACCCCAGCTAATGCCGCATTTCAGGCGATTACCGGCGATTTTTTCGAGTACAAATTCGGGTACAAATGCTTGCAAAAAAGCACAAAAAACGGCCGTCTTTCACAACACGAAACGAAGTGAAAAACGGCATAAGTGATTGTTTTTATGGTGTCCACGGAGGGAGTCGAACCCAAGACCTGCCCATTAGGATGGAACTGCCTCCATTAATTAATACATGCCTTTTAATGCTCTGATAGTTGCAGACTATACAAAAACTATACACTTGCTTTAACAACACACCACAACACGGCACCGCGTTTGTGAGAAGTTGACCAAAGAAAAAGGGGCGCGATGCTGCAAACATCCGCCCCCATGATGCGCAACCAAGAGGGGTTATGCATGGCAAGCATTGTACAGACACCAAACGACACATGGATGGTTGTGATTCGCCGCAAGGGTCACAAGCCCGTCACCAAGACAATCAAGCGCAAGACCGACGCGACCAAGTGGGCGCAACAGATCGAGGGTGCCATTGATCGAGGCGAATACTCACCCGACAGGCCAACGGCAAAAATCACCTTCAAGGAACTCGTCGATAAATTCAGCACTGCGCCTGATGGCCTGCTGTCTATGTCAAAAACAACGCAAGAAGTCATGCCCTACAACCTCGTGCAATGGGCAAAACATCTCGGGCACATGCGCCTCATGGACATTGACGCCGAAGCAATCGAGATTGCTATGGAGCAAGTCGCCACGCGCCGCCGAATCAGCGCGGCAGGCAAGGACATGGGCCAGATCAGCCCGTCCACACTCAAGCGCGACATATCCGCCCTTGGTGGCGTACTCAAGTGGGCAGTGAACAAGCGAATCATTGCAGAGAACCCCATGCGCAAAGTCGTGAAGCCCAAAATCAACGACGCCCGCGAACGGTATCTGACCGATGATGAACTTATCCGCTTGCTGGATGCCTGCGACCAGTCCGAGAGTGCGGAGCTTGGGATTGCCGTACGCTTGGCATTGTTCACCGGAATGCGCCAAGCCGACGTCATGGGGCTTGAATGGCCGCGCATCAATCTCGGAGACTTGCCGACCCGTTACACCGATGATTCAGGCCGTGCATTCGCCATCCCGCCGCGTCATGCGCTCGTCACCGTCACCAAGAATGGACACCCGCACCTTGCGCCAATCGAGGGCATGGCCTTTGATGCACTCAAAGCATGGAGCGCGAAACGTCGCACGTTCGACGGTAGCCGCTTGGTGTTCCAGGGCAGGCATAACAGTTACCAGCCGCTAGACTTGCGCCGACCGTGGGAAACAGCGCTACGCCGCGCCGGTATCGAAGGGTTCCGCTGGCATGACTTACGCCACACCTTCGCATCCATGATGCTGAAAACCGGCGCATCCCATATCGAGCTTGCCAAGCTGACCGGACACCGCGACCTGAAAAGCCTGATGCGCTACGCCCACATAAGCCCCGAACATTCATCCGGCCTTGTTGCCAAGATGCAGAATACCGTTTTGGGGAAGGTGAAAAAGTGATTGCGCTATCTGCTATCATTAATCCATGAACAGCAAACACCGCAAAACGCTGGAAGCCATTTTCACCGACCCTGTGAATGGCGCAATGGAGTGGGCACGCATTGAGGCCTTGTTGCGCGCGCTGGGGTGCAAGGTCATCGAGGGTTCTGGCTCGTCCGTCACCTTTGAGAAAGACAGCATCCGCGCCCACTTTCACCGCCCGCACCCGGACAAGGAAGCCCTGCGCTACCGCGTGCGTGCCGTTCGTGACTATCTGCAAACCTTGGGAGTCAAACCATGAACACCATGACCTACAAAGGCTACACCGCCCGCCTTGATTATGACGATGAAGATAAATTGATTGTTGGCCGCATCTTGGGCATTCGTGACATCGTGAGCTTTCATGGTGAAGCCGTCACCGAAGTGGAACACGCATTCCATGAAGCCGTTGATGACTATCTGGAAGCCTGTGCCAAGCTGGGGCAAGCACCCAACAAACCCGCCAGCGGCAAACTCATGCTACGCATCCCGCAAGAGGTACACCGCGCCGCCCTAATCGCCGCGCAAGCCTCAGGGAAAAGCCTCAACCAGTGGGCAGCGGAAACAATCAGTAAAGCCGCCACCCGATAAAAAACAAAACCCACCAACGGGTCAAACGCTGGCGGGTTTCTAACCACAACGCATAGGGAGGGCGTGCTCAAACCCCAAGTGCAATATTTTTTGAGGATCAATGTTGCATGGGAAAAATCTACAAACAGTTGAGTATTGAAGAGCGGGCGCTGATCCAAACGCAGCTGGCGATGGGGGTCAAGCCGGCGATCATTGCCATGGGACTGAATCGCTCGGCATCGACCATTTCCAGGGAGCTGCGTCGCAACGGCTGGAGACGACCGAAGACGCCGCGCGGCCCAGGGCGACCTTCCGTGACCGGCGGTTACTGCGCCGAAGCGGCTCATAAGCGCGCCCAAGCAAGCACGGTCAAACCCCGCGTCGAGCGCCGCCTGCGACCAGGAACCCCTTTGTGGGCGCATGTCATGCGCTATCTGAAGACGGGCTACTCGCCCGAGCAGATTGCTGGCACACTGGCACTTGTGCACGCTAACACCCCATCGTTGCAGGTTTCTCATGAAACCATCTACACCGCGATCTACGCCATGCCCCGCGGTGCGCTGCGCACGGAAGTGATTGGCTGGCTGCGTTTTGGCCATGCCAAACGCCGCCCCCGTGCGCGTGGTGAAGATCGACGCGGGAAGATACCCGACATGGTCAGCATTCATGAGCGCCCGCCTGAGATTGAAGAG
>NZ_DAIESY010000100.1:0-22080 GCF_027346185.1 Halothiobacillus sp. | reverse complement strand
GGGCATACAAGGGTCGGCGGCCTTTGGGCACCGGCAAACGGTCGATGGCCGCGGGCTCATCCAGTGTAGCCAGTAGGCGCAGTTCCCGACTCAGCACCCACAAAATCAGGATGGCATCGACACCCTCTTCCCGCAACCGGGCAAGCAGATGTCCCGCACGGGCGCGGTCGCCATCCAACAAAGCATCGCCCAGATCAAACGGGTTGAACCGGGACTGATCGGTAATATTTTCAAGCAGCGCCTCCGCCGTCAGGGGATTGGGCAAATTCAGCAAGCTGAACTTGTCGAGTTCCTGTTTGGCGGCGAGCAGGTTGCCTTCAACCCGCTCAGCAATCAGTTGCGCGGCATCCGGCCGTATCTGCAAACCGAGCTTGGCACCGCGCGATTCGATCCAGCGCGGCAGATCGCGCAAACCAATCGGCCAGAACTGGATGGTGACGCTCGCCTGACTCAAGGCACTGAACCAGACCGACTTCTGCGCATTCATGTCCAGTTTCGGCAGGCTGATCAACCAGACATCGTCCGTCTCATCAGCGTTCGATAATCGGGCTGCCAAGGCTTTGATCGCTTCGCCACCCTCCTTGCCCGGTTTGCCGCCGGGAATGCGCAAATCAACCAGGCGTCGCTCGGCGAACAGGGACAGATTCGCCCCGACCGACTTGAGACTATTCCAGTCAAAGCGCCCCTCCACCTCGAACCGCAGGCGTTCGGTCACGCCGGCCGAACGGGCATGCCGGGCAATGGATTGACGGGCCTCATCCAGTTGCAACCAGTCGTCGCCCACCAGTACATAAAGGGCGGCCAGTTTTTTGGCCAGCGCCGCATCCAGTTGTTCCGGACGCAGATTCACGGATCAGTGCGCCGCCGCTGGCGGTTCCATCTTCACGGGCGCACTCAGGCGGTAGAACAACAACCGGGCCAGTGTTTCGGCCAGTTCCTGACGAATCTGGGCCTCGTTACTGGTGGAAGCAATGACACCCGTCGGATCGTAATTGTAGTTACGCGCCTGCCCGATCGTCTGCTCAGGCAGACGCCGTCCATCAGCCAGCTCGATGTGATAGGTAATCCGCTGGTACAACTCGTACTGTTGCACGGTTGCCTGCGGTGTAACCACGGCGACACGCTGCTCGACCGTATTCCTGTCGATCACGAGGGTGGCCGATGCCTTGCTCGGGTCGGTCACGAGGGTGCTGTTTGTGTTCAGGAACAGACGTTGTAGCTGCTGGTACACCGGATCGCTGGTACTCATGCCCTGTACATAAACTGTTTGATAAACCGGATCGAGGCTCGTCACGCCACGCAGGTGGTAGCCGCAGCCCCCCAGCGCGAGCATTGCGAGAACGGCCAGCGCACCAAAAAAAGCGATGGCGTGCGATGGCAGGAAACGGGCTAAAAACGAAGAATTCTGGATGGTCACAGGTTACCCCACCACGATATTGATAAGCCGACCGGGCACGACGATGACCTTCTTGATGGAAACCCCGTCAAGATAGCGTTGCACATCGGGATTGGCCACGGCCGCCGCTTCTTGCATAGACTTGTCGGCCGTTGCCGCCACCAGAATCTTGCCGCGCAATTTGCCGTTTACCTGCACGACGAGTTCGATTTCGTCGCGCACCAGTGCAGCGGCATCAACCTGCGGCCACAGCGCGTCGATCACAAGGCCTGTTCCGCCCACTTCAGGCCAGAGCGCGTGGGCGATATGCGGCACGATGGGCGAGAGCATCTTGATCATGTTTTGCAGCACTTCGGTGATCACGCCGCTTGCTGCAGAATCGGTCCCTTCAAAACGGTTCAACTCGTTGAACAGCTCCATATTCGCCGCAATCACGGTATTGAAGGTTTGGCGTTTTTCGACATCATCGGTGACACGCGCAATGGTTTCGTGCAGCTTGCGGCGCAGAGCGCGGGCGGCATCGTCCAGTCCGTCGGTCACCAAGGGCGATGGCTGCCAACCGGCCTGTTTGCGGTCGTACACCTGACGCCACAGGCGTTTGAGGAACCGATGCGCGCCCTCGACACCGGCATCGGACCACTCCAAACCCTGATCCGGCGGTGCGGCGAACATCATGAACAGGCGCACGGTATCGGCGCCGTATTCCTCGATCAAGGGTTGCGGATCGACCGTATTGCCCTTGGACTTGCTCATCTTGCTGCCGTCTTTATTCACCATGCCCTGCGTGAGCAGGCGGGTAAACGGCTCGGGTTTGTCCTGGGCAATCAGACCTTCGTCGCGCATCAGCTTATGGAAGAAGCGCGCATACAAAAGATGCAGCACGGCGTGTTCGACACCACCCACGTACTGATCGACCGGCAGCCAGTAATCGGCACGCTCGTCGAGCATACCCTCGGTGAAATCCGGGCAGGTGTAGCGGGCGTAATACCAACTCGACTCGAAGAAGGTATCGAAGGTATCGGTTTCGCGCTCGGCGGCACTGCCGCATTCCGGGCAAGTCGTCTCGATGAATTCACGCGACTGCTTGATCGGCGATTGCGGGCCGTTCATCACCACATCGGTCGGCAGGATCACCGGCAGTTGATCGTCCGGCACCGGCACCGCGCCGCAATGCGGGCAGTTGATGATTGGAATCGGGCAACCCCAGTAGCGTTGCCGCGATACGCCCCAGTCGCGCAGGCGGTAGTTGATTTGCACTTGGGCCAGCTTCTTGGCTTCAAGATGCGCGGCAATCGCATCGAAGGCCGTCTCGAAATCCATCCCTGAGAACGCAGCGGAATCGAACAGCTTGCCCTTGGCGGTCATCGCCCCGGTGCTGTAATCATGCGGCTCAATGGACTCGATCACAGGCTTGATCGGTAACCCATACTGCCGGGCGAATGCGAAATCGCGCTCGTCGTGCGCCGGTACAGCCATGACCGCACCGGTGCCGTATTCCATCAGCACGAAATTGGCCGACCAGACGGGAATCGGTTCGCCGGTCAACGGATGTGTGACGGTGATGCCAAGATCGACACCCTCTTTCTCCATCGTCGCCATTTCCGCTTCCGCCACCTTGTGATGGCTGCAACGGGTGATGTAGGAGGCGATGTCGGGATTGGTTTCCGCCGCCTTTTTGGTCAGCGGATGTTCGGCGGCCACGGCAAGGTAGGAAACGCCGTAAAGCGTATCCGGTCGCGTGGTGAACACCGTGAGATTGTTGCCATCGGGCAAGGCAAAATCGACCTGCAAACCACGCGAACGGCCAATCCAGTTGGCCTGCATGGTGCGCACCTGTTCCGGCCAGCCATCCAGTTGCTGCAAATCATCCAATAATTGATCGGCATAATCGGTGATCTTGATGAACCACTGTGGAATCTCGCGCCGTTCGACCAACGCCCCGGAGCGCCAGCCGCGGCCATCGATGACCTGCTCGTTTGCCAGCACGGTCATGTCGACCGGGTCCCAGTTCACCACGGCGGTTTTCTTGTAGGCCATACCCTTGCGCACGAGACGCGTGAATAGCCACTGTTCCCAGCGGTAGTACTCCGGCGTGCAGGTGGCCAGTTCCCGCTGCCAGTCGTAGGCCAATCCTAAGCGCTGCAACTGGCCGCGCATGTAATCAATGTTCTCGAATGTCCAGCGCGCCGGAGCGTCGCCATTTTTCAGCGCCGCGTTTTCCGCGGGCAACCCGAACGCATCCCAACCCATCGGTTGCAACACATTCTTGCCGCGCATCCGTTGATAACGCGCGATCACATCGCCGATGGTGTAATTGCGCACATGCCCCATGTGTAACCGCCCGGAGGGGTACGGAAACATGGACAGGCAATAGAATTTTTCCCGCGTCGGGTCTTCCACCGCGCGAAATACATGGCGGTCGGCCCACAGACTCTGGGCTTGATCTTCAACTTGGGCGGGAACGTATTGCTCGTGCATCATGGCGATTGGGTGCGTACTTGATGATATAAGGGGGACGATATAAAAAGGGCGTTAAGAATACCCGAAAAACCGGACTACTGCCCCAAAAAACCGTGTCCGGGTACATGAGCCTCGGTGTATGCTGAGTGCAGATCTTCAGGAGGAATCGCAACATGTCTACCGACGAACAAACCAAAAATACGTCCCACGAAAGCTTGAGCGACCGTTACTACCACTGGCTGGGCACCATCTACGCCCGCCTGCTGGACGATGAAAGCCGGGCCATCAAACGGCACAGCGATGAAATCATCGACGAATCCCGTGCCGAGTTGGCCGGGCACGAATACCACCCTGATCTCGTGGACACCCTCCGCATCGACATCGCCAAAGCACAAACTACCCTGCGTCAGGATCGCGAAGCCTTTGTGAAGGAATGGCGGGATATCGAAGCCGACCTCGGCATCAAGCTGCTTTCCATTGCCGACAAGACTGATGTCGAACTCAATGCGATGCGCGAAGAAGCGAACCTGAAGCGTCACGACACCAAACATCAGGACAAGTGAAGAGGCTGCCCGTGAAACGGTATTTCCTCTGGATTTTGCCCGTACTTGTCGCCATCGCGCTTTCGGGTTGTGCGTCCACTTCCTGGCGTTCCGGCGGTTCCTCCGGTTACATCAACGGATTTTCTTCTGACGCGCCCCAAGAGTCACCCCGTGTGTACGGCCAGATCAACTCATCCTATACACACCGGATCGATTAGCGAAATCGACCCGATCATGCTTCCTGCCTGATTTCTGCCCCCCTCAAAACGAAAACCCCCGCGACCGTCCCCGGCGCGGGGGTTTTTGACATTCAGACCTTGTCTGACTTACTTCGCAGCAGCATAACGGCTGGCAACCGCTTCCCAGCTGATGACGTCCCAGATAGCCTTGAGATAATCCGGGCGGCGATTCTGGTAACGCAGGTAGTAAGCGTGTTCCCAGACATCGATACCGAGGATGGGCGTGCCCTTGATCTCGGCGATGTCCATGGTGGGGTTGTCCTGATTCGGCGTTGAGCAGACGGCGAGCTTGCCCTGTGCGTCCACGATCAGCCAGGCCCAGCCTGAACCGAAACGCGTGGCACCAGCGGTGCTCATCTGATCTTTCAGCGCGCTGAACGAGCCGAAGGTGGAGTTGATGTCATCGGCGAGTTTTCCAGCTGGCGCGTCGCCGCCATTGGGGGAAAGGATGGTCCAGAATAAGGCGTGGTTATAATGCCCGCCGCCATTGTTGCGCACGGCTGGCGGGAGTTTGGAGATATTCGCCATCAGTTCTTCGATGGGTTTGTCATCCCACTCGGTACCGGCAATCGCGTTGTTGCAGTTGGTCACATACGCGCCGTGGTGCTTGGTGTAGTGAATTTCCATGGTTTGCGCATCGATGGATTTATCGAGCGCACCATAGTCGTAGCTGAGTTCCGGAAGTTGAAAAGCCATATCGTGCTCCTGATCTGGATTGAAAGAAGTTGCCCTGGGAGAATTGCCATGGTGAACAGCCCACAGATAATGGTCGATGGGCGAACCTGGTATTCATGACACCGTATTTATAACATAGTAGAACGACACCCATGGACGCTACCGGCGATAAATTGGACATAAGAACATGGCGAACTTGTTCAAGGGCGTTTGATTACATCCGCAGTCCGCGCAACCATTTGACGACATTCAGCACCGAAGACAGCGCCTGAGCCACATAGGTGAAGGCGGCCGCACGCAGAATCTGCCGCGCCGGTTTTCTTTCGGCCTTACCCAGCCAGCCGCCCTCTTCGAGCATGGGCAGCGCACGCTTGAAGCTGGCATCCAGTTCGATGGGCAGGTTCGATAACTGCGCCATCAGGGGCACCGCCATCGTCAACACGCCGACGACCAGCATCACCAAGGCGGGCGCGGGTTGCTTTTCGATCAGCGTCACCACCGGAATCGCCACCAGAATCCAACCGGCCACGCGTTGCGCCCAGGCGCTGCGTTCGACCATCTCCTGTCGTCGCACGAAGGCCGGATCGCCCTCGGCGTGTTGCAGGGCATGACCGACCTCATGCGCTGCCACGGTAATCGCCGTGAGCGACCGGCCACTAAAATGCGCGGGCGACAAACGCACGCTCCGGGCATGAGGGTCATAGTGGTCACCTTCCTTGGTAGCCTCGACCGTCACATCACCCAAGCCGCGCCGATCCAGCAGGTAACGCGCTAGATCCGCGCCGGAAAAAGGATAGCGGTCGGCCGGTTGGGCGTGGCGCGCCATCACCTGGCCCACCCACCAGTTCGGCCACCAGGATAACAGTGCGAGTAGGCCCATCGCGGCCAGTAACAAAATCGACATCAGTGAATCCGGTAGATCAGATCACCGCCGGTCGCATCCGGACTCGTGGTGACTTCGATAGAAAACAGATTGCTTAATTTGTATTGCGTGATGATTTCACTCAAGCCATTGACCACACCCACCGCGTAACGCACAAAGAGACGTTCACCGATTTTTTTACCCAAGGAAAGCTGCGTATCGCCAAACCCCCCGGAGGTATCCAGACCAACCGAATCAAAGCCGAATTTCTGGCCGATATCACGCACGATATCGTTGCCCTGCGCCACACCCAGACCGGCGATGGCATTCATCAGCATGGCCCGATCCCCCGATCCCGAATCGCTCAAGGGCTTTCCGGTCAGCAGTATCGATAATGCATCGGATTCGGGCAAGGAGGGCGATGAAAACACGGTGGTTTTGGGTTGATATAACGTCCCTGTGATGTTCAACCCGACCGTGGTGGCGCCAACCACCCGTTGCGCGGTGGCCGCAATACCCGGATCGCCCAGCGGCCCGACAAACTGTAACCGCCCCTGTTTGACGGCCAGATTTTGCCCGTAGGCTTTGTAGGTGCCGCGGATCAGATCAATTTCGCCGAATGCAGCCAAAGGCGCGTTCGGGCGCTGACGCAGATTCAGCGTACCGGCAAGATCAGTCGAAAACCCCATGCCAGCGAGCGAAACCGCCTTGCCCAGAATCAGTTTGATATCCGCCGTTACGGGATAAGCCGCGGTGGGCATCGGCTTTTTCTCGCCCACAATTACCAAATCACTGGTTGATTTGACCACCGCATCAGGAAGTTTTTCAATGCGCGCGGTCACCGTGGGCAGCGTAATTGAACCGCCGATTCTTGCCCCCGCCTTGCTGGCGTCCAGCGTCAGATCCGGGCTGGCATCAATCAATAAATTCGGCAGACGCAATACCGGCACGTCTTGCCCTTGAATCTGCGCCTGCACCTGCCATTGAGGCAACTGCGCCAAATCGCCCGTGCCCTGAATATTCAGGCGCCCTACCCCCGTTTGCTGCGTGCTTGCTGCGTTGCTCGTAGAGTTGTGGGAAACGACACCGTTCAAACCACCGGAAAAAACAAGTTGTCCGTTGCCGTCGATCTGCGCATTGAGCGTGCCTTGATCATAAGCCACGCCGGTATCTGGCAGGGTGAACGCCAGTTGATCGACCACGAGCCGTCCACTGGGTTTGGGTTGATCGAGCGTACCGCCAACCGCAAGATCGGCGCGCGCCTGTCCTTTGAGCCCGTCAACTTGCGGCAGGAAGCCTTGCAACATCGCAACGCTGGGCAATACAGCCTTGAGGTCGAGCGCCAGTGGTTTTGACCCGGTCAGCCCCACGGTGCCGCCGCCTTTGATATTGAGCAAATCCGGCACATCGGCGCTGAGCACACCATTGACGACACCCGATTGAACGCGGGCGGTCAGATCAACATTCTTGTATGGATAGGCTCGATTACCCAGGATATCGGGCAGGCGAAATTCGCTGTCGGGCAAGCTCAGTTTCAGCGTGCCTTTCGCCTGCCCCGCCGTGATCGCACCATCGGCCATTAACCGCACCCGCCCGGGCAAATCGGCGGCAACCGGCAGCCACGGTGTGATCAGCGCCAGAGGCAGATCGGCATCCAGCCGACCCTTGCTATTTTCCTGACGCGCCAAGTTCCTGGCTAGGTCAATGCACAGGTGACCGGACTGGTTTTTTGAACCCGTATCGGTGGCAAGACAGGTTTTGCCCAAGGTTTGTTGTTGCGTGGTCAACGTCAGATCGGCGGGTTTCTGAAGATGCCAAGCCGGTATCGATTTACCGTGAAACGGCGCGGGCACCACATCCAACCGTTTGATCTGCCCGCCCCAACGTAATGTGGGTGTACTCCCAATTTGAGCCAGCAAGCCATCGATCGCCAGGCGCACCTGCCCCTGCGGGCTCCCCGCACTCAACCTAAAACGCTGTGCCGCACTGAAGCCGCCACCAACATCGGCGCTTTGCGCATTGAACACAAATTGCGGCCATTGGCCTTGGGCATCCAAAGTAAGGTTATTCAAACGCACATCAGCGGTTTTTTTGGCATTCTCTTGGGTCAACCGATCGGCACGCAGGGAAAGATCGTACACCGATGTTTGCTGCTGTTTCACACGCCCGTTCAGGCTCAAATTGGCCAACTGCCATTGCTTGTAAGCCAGATTACGGGCGAGCAAATCGACAGTGGCTTCAGGATGCTGCACGCTGCCCGTCAACCGGGTTTTAAGATCAAGACTGCCGGTTAAATCAGGCAAATTGACGGCGCGCCAGGGAAGATGCGCCAGTTGGGGAATATTCGCATTCACGGTCAAATCGACAGGTGTATTTTTGGTCAAGTCCGCCATCGTCACACGGCCTTTGGCATCAAGGGACGCATCGGCCACATTGATTTTCGCCTGCTTCAAGTCAAGCCGCTGATCGGCATATCTACCCTGTAAGGCCAGTGACAACGGCACCCGAACCGATTTTTGATTCGTCGCAGTTACGGGCACATGCAGCACCGTGCTCGGAATAGACCAATCAAAGTTTATTTGAGCATCTCGCAACGGATCAATACCCAATGAACCATCCACCTTCAGATGCGTGCTGATCGCCCCCTCAGCCGCCACGCCGTTTGGTGCCAACACATCGCGCAGGGCCGCTCGATCCAAATCCAGTGAGAGCGCTACAGGCCGTGCGCCGGTTAAACCCAGCTCACCCTTGGCCTTGAGCGCACCGCCTGCCAGTGTCCCGTGGGTTATATCCAGCGAGATCTTTTGGTTTGCCATCGCGCCATCCACGGTCAAACCCTCAAAGGGCAGCTGGGCAATGTGTCCGCCTAACGCGCTGAGATTGAACTGCAACTGCGCGGATGTTGATTTTTGGGCCGTATCTTGCCCTGCCTCGTTGCCTTGATCACCCGACTGAGCGTACGAGAGCTGGTAATCAAAACCCACCTGCCCCGCCGCTGCGGGCGCGATACGTGCCGGATTCAAACCCGTTGCCTGCCCGTGAATAGCGGCCTTGAGTTGTGGGGCAAAATCGACAATACCGCGCCCACATAACGATCCCTCGAGGGTATCGATGTGCAATTCTTCCAAGGTCATGCGCTGCGGATTGATCTGCGCATCGGCCTGCAGCGTGGCCGACGGGGTCACAAAGCCCTCCCATCGCCCGTTGACCTGCGTTTTTATAGCCGCCAGATTGCCGCCCAGTGTCATCTGCGCCAACGCCCAACCCTGAGGCAGGGCCACAATCGTCGCCAATTGGCCATCGATTTGATGCGGCGTTGCAATTGCCACCCGCACCGCGCCCTGCCCTTCGATGGTTGTTTTTTGCACTGCCTGATCGGTGTACCCACCGGCAACAGTCTGGCCGGGCAGACTCGCCACGATCTTGTTTATTTTTAATGAGATAGCCTGCGCATCCGCTTGACCATCGGCTTGCAGGGTCGTAAGCGTCAGACTGGTTTGCGGGTTTTGATCCGCCCGGGTTGACTGCACTAACGTGAAGTGATCGATCTGCAGATGCGCCACCTGCACACCCACCGGCAGTTTCAAGGGTAAATCAGACAAATTAAGTGGCGTGGCTGGCGTGGTTGATTGGACGGGTGGAGGCAGGCGCAGAACCACTTCTTTGGCGGTCAGGTTTTTTATGAGCAAGCTAAAGTGCCAGAACTGCCGCCAATCGAGCGCAACCTCGGCCTTGTCGATATCCAGGGACAAACCATCTTGAGCGTGGAAGGCGAGCTGATCGATACGCAGGCCCTGCCAGAGATTACCCTCGACTTTGCCCATCGAAAGCCCGGCCACTTGTTGCTGGGCCTGCCCTGCCAGCCAACGCACGCCGGGCGTGGTTGCCGTCAAACCGATAAATATTACAAAAACCAATGCCAGCAATCCGCCGATCAGCCAGCCGACGACCTGTAACAGCGGGGAGAACCAGCGCAGCATCAAAAGGCCGTCCCGATGCCCAGGTGCAATCGCGGCGTGCGTTGATTGCCGTCAAACGGATAGGCCACATCCACGCGCACCATCCCGACCGGCGAGCGCCAGCGGATGCCAATACCCGCACCCGTATTCAAATGAATAGCGCTCAAGGCATCGAAGGCGTTGCCCGTATCAACAAACGCGGCGCCCCACCAATCGCGCCCGTACACCGGATGCATCACCTCGGCACTGGCCGTGAACAGATATTGCCCGCCGATCACCTGACCGGTCGAATCGATCGGCCCCAGCGATTGATAGGCATAACCGCGCACGGATTGATCGCCGCCGGCAAAAAAACGCAGGCTTTTGGGTAAGGAATTGAAATCGGGTGTCACCACGCCACCCAACTCGGTGCGCGCCTTGAACACCCATTTCCCCACAGGATAAAGCCCCCCCAGCATCACGTGGGCACGCAACAGGGAGGTACTGGAGAGCAACGGCTTTGCCGCCGTGCTGATGCCGCTGCTGAACACGAATCCTTTGGTAGGGAACAGCGGATCATTGAGCTCCTGGCGCCCCAAACGGGCACCGAACAACCAAAAACCGGTCGTCTGTGCCGGATTGGTGCCGAACTGGCTGCGGTCAACCAGATATTCACTGTACAAGGAGCTCGTCCACGAATTGAAATTGCGTACCCAACGCAGGCCCGTTGTCGACGATAACGTTGTGATGCCGGTGTCCTGCTCCCGATCGAACACCTCATAAAGGTCATAATGCTGGTTCAGGGGATCGGAAATTTTCGGCATGCTGTAGGTGCCGCCGAGCGTTTGCTTGCGCTGTGCCAAAGACAAATCCGCTTTCCACGAATGGCCGGACCGGTTCACATATCGCTGGGTGATTTTGCCGCCGAAGCGCGCGCCCGTATCCGTACCATAACCCACACGAAGTTCATAACTGCGCGGCTCATTGGGCAGGGTGCGAATCGTGATGGGCACCTCATGCGCCTTGCGCTGATCCCATTGCGGGCGCACCCGCACGTCGCTGAAATATTGGCTGCTCGCCAGATTCTGGTTCATCGCCACCAGCGTTTGCGTGGAGTAGGTATCGCCGGTTTTCGCACCGACCAGATTCTGTGCCAGCTCCGGCTTGAGAATCGTCTGTTCGATCGTGATCTTGCCGATGTGGTAGCGGCTGCCCGCATCCAGATCGAGGTGAATCTCGGCCGTGTTGGTTTTCGGATCGACTAACAACTCATGCCTTCGCCAGTCGGCATCGAGATACCCCGCCCCGCGCACACGCTCGATGATGCCATCACGCAGGGCGACATAAACGCTCTGATTTAAAAGCGCAGCCTTCGCGGGACGCGCATTTTTGAGGTAGTCACGCAGAAACGATTGTCGGGTCAGATCGTCCCCTGCCGACGTGGTCACAACCACATCGACGGCGGCAATATGCACCCGCGGGCCGGGGGTGATGTCCATCGTCGGCATGGCGCAATCGGGATCTTGTTTCAAATGGGTTTGAATCCGTGCATTGAAATAACCCATGGCTTGCAGCGCATCCCGAGCCGCCATGGTTGCCGATTGCAAATAACGCCGCATCAATACGGGCGAGGCATCACACGTGAAGCGAATCGGCGGAACGGACAGCCCCACCTGTAGAATCAGCGCCTTGTTCTCGGCTTGGGTAATCTCACCGGTCAGTTGCAGTTGCGGTTTTCCACTGGCCGCCTGAGCCGCAGACAGGCTCAGAAACAGCACGAGCAAAAAGACAACCGGTGAAAACCACAACACCCGACCCAACATCAGATCACGCAACGATGGCCAGATCACCCTTGGCTTCCAGCCAGCCGCGCCGATCGGCTGCGCGTTTTTTGGCGAGCAGCATATCCATCAACGCATAAGGATCATCGTCCATCATTGATAATTGCACCAACCGGCGGGTTTGCGGGGCGAGTGTGGATTCACGCAGCTGGCCGGGATTCATTTCACCTAAGCCCTTGAAGCGGGTGACCTGGGGCTTGCCGCGTCGATGCTCGGCGGCAAAACGCCCCAGAATACCGTCGCGCTCGGCTTCATCGAGCGCGTAGAACGTCTCCTTGCCCAAATCGATGCGGTACAGCGGCGGCATGGCGACGAACACATGCCCCGCCCGAACCAGGGCGGTGAAATGCCGCAGAAAGAGCGCACAAAGCAAGGTGGCAATATGCAGGCCATCGGAATCGGCATCGGCAAGGATGCAGATCTTGCCGTACCGCAGCTTGGATAGGTCATCACTGCCCGGCTCCAAGCCAATCGCCACGGCAATGTCATGTACCTCCTGGCTGGCCAGCACCTGATCGACCCCGGTTTCCCAGGTATTCAGAATCTTGCCGCGCAGGGGCATGATGGCCTGAAAGTCGCGTTCCCTCGCCTGCTTGGCGGAACCGCCCGCCGAGTCCCCTTCCACAAGAAACAACTCGGTGCGCGAAATATCAGAAGCAGTGCAGTCGGCAAGCTTGCCGGGCAGGGCCGGCCCGGCCGTCACCCGCTTGCGGGCGACTTTCTTGTCGTTCTTGAGCCGTGTTTGTGCCGCATCGATGGCGATACGCGCGATGATTTCGCCCTGTTCGGGATGCTGGTTAAGCCAGAGCGACAGCGCATCCTTGATCACGCCACCGATGAAACTCGCCGACTCGCGCGAAGACAGACGCTCTTTCATTTGCCCGGCGAATTGCGGATCTGACAGCTTCGCCGAGAGCACGAACGCGACGCGATCGAACACGTCTTCGGGTGTCAACTTGACGCCACGCGGCACCAGATTACGGAAATCGCAGAATTCGCGCACCGCCTCGGTCAAACCCTGGCGAAGACCGTTGACGTGGGTGCCGCCCTGTGGCGTCGGGATCAGGTTCACATAGCTTTCGGTCAGCGGTTCGCCGCCCTCTTCCAGCCAGACCAGTGCCCAATCGACCATTTGCGGCCGCTCGGCCAGCTCGGCACTCATATGACCGACAAAACCCTGAGCCGGAATGATCGCCCGACCTTCGAGGGCGCCGAGCAGGTAATCGCACAGGCCGTTCTCGTAATGCCAGATTTTTTGCGGCTCGTCGCTGGACTCATCGAGAAAGGTCACCGTGAGACCGGGGCACAGCACGGCCTTGGCGCGCAACACATGCAGCAGGCGGCTGACTAGAAACTTGGGCTGATCGAAATAGCTTGCCCGCGGCCAGAAACGCAAACGCGTGCCGGTCTGCTTTTTCGGCACGGTACCGACCTCGGTCAACTCGCCAACCGGGACACCATCCTCGAAGGCCATCTGCCAGATTTTCCCGTCCCGACGAATCTCGACGGTGAGTTTTTCGGACAAGGCATTGACCACCGACACACCCACACCGTGCAAACCACCGGAAAAGCGATAGGTCTTGTCAGAGAATTTTCCGCCCGCATGCAGGCGCGTGAGGATGAGTTCAACACCCGTCACACCGTGCTCAGGATGAATATCGACCGGCATCCCGCGCCCGTCGTCGGTAACGGACAGCGAACCATCGGCGTGCAAAACCACATCGATCCGGCTGGCAAAACCGCTGACGGCTTCATCGACGCTGTTGTCGATGACCTCCTGTGCCAGATGATTGGGCCGCGTGGTATCGGTGTACATTCCCGGCCGCTTGCGCACCGGCTCAAGGCCGGTGAGCACCTCGATGGCGCGGGCATCGTATAGTTGAGAATTCGTAGAATCAGCCATGGAAAATCAATGCTCGGAACTGAAAACAGGGGACAAAACAGGATCAAACAGCATCACGGTTCGGTCAGCGATCAACGTAGGGCAGACACGTCATCCTCCGCTAGCGTGAAAGTGTACACGCAACGCGGTAGTTGAGGCCCATTCAGTCAATTCCGGCGCGATATGAGCGACAGAAGCAAAGCCGTGAGAATCAGGATGATGCCAATCAATTCGAATAATCCGGGCCGCTCGCCCAACTGAATCCATGCGCCCAAAACACCGACACTGGGAATCAGCAATGAGCCGAAACCGGCAATGCGGGTGGGCAGATTGTGCAGGGCATAAATCCAGAGCAGCCAACCCAGCGCCCCCGCCGGCACGATGTTGTAGAACAGAACCCAAAGCAGATGCGGTGTCCATTCGGCATGCCAGGGTTCAAGAATCACCGCTGCCAGCAAAATGGCAAAACCACCGAACAGCATCTGCCAGGCGGTGACATTGAGCAGATCAAGGCGATAACGACGACCGAATTTCTTCTGCCAGATCGAACCACCCGCCCAGGTCAAGCCAGACAACACGGCAAACAACGAAGCACCGATAGCCAGATGCCCGCGCCACGGCGCAATCATGAAAAACAGGCCCATACCCGCAATACCCAGCGCCAGCCATTGGCGGCGGGTCAAGCGTTCGTGCAGCACCACATGCGCCATCAACATCAGCCATAACGGCATGGTGAAAACGATCACCGCGGTCTCACCCGCCGCGCCGGTTTGCAACGCCCACATCATAAAGCCGACAAAACCGGCGGTCTGCAAGAGTCCCAATGGAATGACGTAATGCATGGGCGGCGGTCTGAGCGATCGGCCCGTTGCAGGCAGTAAGAGCAGCAGCAACACGGCGGGAATGATCGTGCGCAAGGCACCGAACCACAGCGCGGCAATCTCGCTCAAACCACCTTTCATCACCACCCAGTTATAACCCCACAGCAAGCCGAGCACCAGCAGGGCGACCAACGGCCAGAAATAGGGATGATGACGGGCGGAACGAGGGGCACAAACCGCCGGAGATTCAGGGATGGAGGACATAAGTTGACCCAGAGTGTGGCCGTGCCGAAAAGCAAAAAGGGGCTGGAGCATAGCAGTCAGATTCGGGTTTCGCCGTGCTTCTGCCTTGAAAAGTGTAGGAAGAGCCGCCATACATTCCCCACTTCGAGTTTTTTTCATTTTCAAACAAGAGGATGCCCATGTCCGATCTGCCTTATATTTTCGACGTTACCGCCGCAGAATTTCAGACCCGCGTCATCGATGCGTCTTTTCAGACGCCTGTACTTGTGGATTTCTGGGCGGAATGGTGCGGCCCTTGCCGGACGCTCAAGCCCATGCTCGAACAGATCACCGAAAGCTATGGCGGCAAATTGCAGCTCGCCAAGGTCAACACGGATGTCGAAGCGCAATTGGCCGGCCATTTCGGTATTCGCAGCCTGCCGACCGTGATGTTGGTCATCAATGGCGCGCCGGTGGATCAATTCATGGGGGCGTTGCCGGAAAGCCAGGTCCGTGAATTTCTGGAAAAACACATCGTTTCCGAGGTGCGGGCCCTGAGAAATCAGGCGCGCGAACAAGCCGATGCCGGTGCCATCGAACAGGCAATCGACCTGCTCAAGCAAGCCAATGCCATCGAACCAAATAATGCAGACGTTCTGATCGACCTGGCCGAAATCATAAGCAAGACGGGCGACCACGATCAGGCCATGCAGATTATCGATGCCCTGCCGATCGATGTCGCCACACGCAAGGATGTCAAGGAACTCAAAGCGCGCATTCATCTGGCGCAACATGCAGGAGATGGACCGAGTGTCGAGGAACTGCAAGCGCGCATAGCCACCGACGAAAACGATCTTGAAGCACGCGAACAGCTTGCCTCTCGTTGTGCCATGACTCAGGACTATGAATGCGCCCTCGCCCAGTTCTTCGCCATCATGCAACGCGATCGCCAATACAAGGATGACGCCGGTCGTCGCGGCCTGCTCGACACCTTCGAGCTTCTTGGCTCGGATCACGCTCTCACCAAGATCTGGCGTCGCAAGATGTTCAGTCTGCTTCACTAAATTTAGAGTCCCGGATGATTGTATTGACCTAAAGCGCTGGCCTTTGTTTGTTGCCCGAAGCTTGTTTCAATCTATCATCGACGAACATATCCGGCGTGGAGGTAGGCAGCCATGATGGTGTCTCCACACAAGAGCGCGCGAACCAACGCCCCGTATTCGCGCCGAGATTGCCACAAGTTCGGACAGTGCCCGTGTTCTGGCCCGACGCTATGGCATCAGCGAAGGCAACGTGTACAAATGGAAGCACCGATTCAGCACGATGGATCGCTCCCCCACACGGCCCACCGGTTGCAAACCATCCTGACGCCCGCGCAAGAAGCCGTGATGGTGTATCTGCGCAAAAATCCCTGCTGCTTCCCATTGGATGACTTTCTGGCGATCACCAGAGCGTTCCTGAGTCCGGATGTTTCTCTCTGGTCCTGATCGTTGTCTGCGTCGTCACACTGTCGGTAACCTTAATGCCCTGCATTAGGCATATCCGATCAAGATCACGTGCATCCTGACCGACAATGGCAAGGAATTCACCGACCGCCTGTTCGCTTCAAAAGAGCGACAGGTAAGCGGACGACATGAGTTCGATCAACTCTGCCAGGCATTTAATATCGAACACAACCTGATTAAACCCAAGCACCCCCCCAACCAGCGGCTCAATGGCCGGATTGCCGACATCACGAAGACCTACCGCATCATCAGCGGCGAAGATATGGTGTAAATCCTGATGCGTTATGTATACCTGTACAACCACCAGCCACCCCCAGTCGGCGCTGAACAATCGAACGCCCATCCAAGCCATGAAAGACTGGTATTAAACCCATCTTCATTTGTTTGTTAAAAGAGGCGCGCTCATAATCGTCCGGAAAGTGGCAGATAAGTCCTGCTCTAAAAGGCGAGAGGCGGTGCGCAAACGCACTAAAAATATTTAGCTTTACCGCCCACACAGAAGTCACTCATGCCAGAGCGATCAAAGTGGCGAACAAAATTTATTTGGGGGCGCCACCCAACCGCTTAAACGATTGAAATAGCGTGAGTTCATTGAGGGTTACCCGCAATGAATTTCCTCGAAAAATCCCATTGAAGGGGTGTTTCGAGGTTTCCTTAGATGCAAAAAGAAAGCCCACTTGTTTAAGGTGGGCGGACTAGGTTCAATTAAGACCTTTATTGTAGCAACGGCTCTCACCCCGGATGGCAACAATATACAAAGTATACATTGGAAGGAGTTTGTATGAAACATCCTGTTTTGAATTATCTTTTGGGCCTCGATATTGGCATGGCATCTGTGGGAGCCGCGTTGCTGGCTGATGATCATATTCACGCCCTGCATGTGCGTACGTTCAATAAGGCTGAAACCGCCAAGGAAGGCGAATCTCTCAATAAGATTCGTCGAGAGTCAAGATTGACGCGGCGTCGTATTCGACGGCGTGCATTTCGCTTGCTACGCCTGCGTCGTTTACTTAAACGCGAGGGGATAATTCCAACTCACTCACCAGAAGAGATCATCACAAAGATATCGCCTTGGGAATTGCGAGCAGAAGGGCTGGATCGACTGCTTACACCACATGAATGGGCCGCCGTGCTCTACCACATCGTCAAACATCGTGGTTTCCAGTCAAACCGAAAGGGTGAAGCCAAGGCCGATGAGAAAACAGGACAAATGCTAAGTGGCGTTACCTCAAACCAGAAACGAGTGTTGGACGGCGGCTGGCGCACAGTGGGCGAAATGGCTGCGTGTGATGAGTCCTTTGCGCACGCCAAACGCAACAAGGGCGGCGAGTACACCCATACCTTCGCTCGCTCTGACCTCGATAACGAACTCACCAGACTATTTGACACCCAGCACGCGCTCGGCAACCCACACGCAAAGCCCGAATTGCAAAAGTCCATCCATGAACTGCTCATGGCTCGCCGCCCCGCCTTGTCTGGCGAGAACCTGCTTAAAATGGTTGGATCATGCTCGTTCGAGCCTGACGAATATCGAGCGCCGAAGGCAAGTCACACCGCCGAGCGTTTTGTCTGGTTTACTCGACTGAACAATCTGCGGATCAGTAATCAGGGCGAAACACGCGCACTGAGTAATGAAGAACGCCAAGCCGCTCTCCAACTTCCATTTACCCAAACCAAAGTAACCTACAAGCAGATTCGCGCCAAGGCAGGTCTGCCCGAAGCCGCCCGCTTCGTTGGTGTGGACTATTGGAAAAAGCGCAAGGAGGGAAACGAACTGGCTGCAGAAGATACCGTGTTGTTTGAAGCCAAAGCTTTCCATGCGCTGCGCAAGGCCTATGAAGATGCCGGACTAAAAATCGAATGGACACGAGATGCCGCAAATCCTGATCGCCTAGACGATCTTGCCTATGCCCAAACCGTATTCAAGGACGACACCGAAGCCAACGTGTGGATGCAGGAAAAGAGGATCGGGAAAGACATCATTGAAGCCGTGCTGATGGTCTCATTCAGCGATTTCGTTCGCCTTTCCATCAAAGCATTGAGAAAGATCATTCCCTACATGGAGGCAGGTCAGCGATATGACGAAGCCGTATTATCGGCAGGTTACAGCCACCATAGCCAGCTTCACACGGATGAGAACAAGAAGCCCAAGCTGCCACCCATAGGCAAAGAAAACTTCACGAATCCCGTCGTTTACCGTGCGCTCAATCAGGCGCGCAAGCTGGTCAACGCCATTATTGACGAATATGGCCCGCCCGCCGCCGTGCACATCGAGCTGGCACGAGATTTGAGCAAGCCCTTTGATGAGCGCCGCAAGATTGAAAAGGAACAAGCCAATTTCAGGCAGAATAAGGAAAAAGCAGTTGATGCATTCCATCACCTGTTCGGTGCCATGCCTCGGCGCGACCAACTGAGCAAGATGCGTCTTTACCATGAGCAGGGGGGCAAATGTGCTTACACTCTGAACGCCATCGACTTGCAACGACTGGATGAGGATGGTTATGTCGAGATCGACCACGTGCTACCCTATTCGCGCAGCTTCGATGACGGCATGAACAACAAGGTACTAGTACTAAAGGTCGAAAACCAAAACAAAGGTAATCGCACGCCTTACGAATATATGGACGGCGAACATGACAGCGACCGGTGGCGAAGCTTCAAGGCTTGGGTAGACGGTAACAAAAACTACCGTCAAGCCAAACGTGACCGTTTGTTGCGCAAGGACTTCGGAGACAAGGCAGCCGAAGGCTTCCGTGAGCGCAACCTCACGGATACTCGATATATCGCCCGTGCATTCAAAAATCTTGTTGAACAGCACCTGCAACTGGCTGAGGATTCTCAAAGCAAACGCTGTGTAGTTGTATCGGGTCAGTTGACCGCGTTCTTGCGTACCCGCTGGGGATTAAACAAGCTGCGTGAGGAGGGTGACCTGCATCATGCGCTGGATGCTGCTGTGGTTGCCGCTGCCAGTCATGGGATGGTCAAGCGACTTTCAGATTATTCTCGCCGTAAGGAGCTGGCGATGGTTCGTGAGGGATTTATTGATCCGGAAACCGGCGAAGTAATGGATATTCATGCCCTGAGAAAATTGGAAGATCATTTCCCCGCTCCTTGGCAACATTTTCGCTGGGAGTTGGAAGCTTGGTTATCCAACGATCCGGTCCTGCAACTCGAGCATCTGCACGATTACAACAAAGCACTGCTTCCACTAGCGCACCCTATTCGCGTCTCCCGCGCGCCACTTCGACGAGGGCTGGGTCAAGCCCATCAGGAGACCATCCGATCCTCTCATAATACGAATGCACAAATCCCAGAGGGACAGAGCGCAGTAAAAACGCCATTGGAAAACCTGAAGCTCAAGGATATAGAGCGAATTGTCGGGTGGGATGATCCACGCAATACCAAGCTGATCGAGGCAATTCGCCAACGACTGCAAGCACATGGTGATGATGGGCAAAAGGCATTCAAAGAGCCACTTTACAAGCCCAGCAAGCCGGGGAAACTCGCACCTGTTGTGCGAACAGTCAACCTGATGGACACACAAAAAAGTGGCATCCCAGTTCGCGGTGGCATTGCCAACAACGGCTCCATGCTGCGCGTGGATATTTTCACTGATGGTAAAAAGTTTTATGCCGTGCCGCTCTACGTAGCAGACGCAGTGAAGTCAGAATTGCCGAATCGGGCAGTAGTTCAATCCAAACCGGAGGAGGAATGGACACTGATGGATGACAAGTACCATTTCTTGTTCAGCCTGCATCCTAATGATTGGGTGAAAGTTGAACAGAAGGGAAAGCCGACTCTTGAGGGCTATTTTGAGGGATTGGATCGTTCCACGGGGGCTATTTCAGTTTGGGCACATGATCGAAATCAGTCTATTGGCAAGAATGGCCTATTCCGCGGCATAGGCATCAAAACAGCCCTTTCCGTAGAAAAATCTCATGTGGATCTGTTAGGCCGCCTCTACCCCGTCAAGCAGGAAGCCAGGCAGCCACTCCATTCCAAACGTAAGGTCTGAGTCATGGCCTGGCGCAGCGTGGTGATTACCCAACCATCGCGCCTGCGACTCGAGCAAAATGGACTGGTGGTCGAACAGGATGAGGGCAAGCTGCGCATTCCCTTGGAGGACATATCCGTGCTGGTCATTGACCAGCCACAGGTCAGCCTTTCAGCGAAACTTTTGTCTGCTTGTGCAAGCGGGCAGATTGCTGTTATCACAGTAGACGACAAACATTTACCGAATGGCGTTCTGTTACCACACCTGCCACATAGTCGTGCCCTAAAGATTATGCGTGCGCAACTGGACATGAGCCTGCCCCGCAGGAAGCAACTCTGGCGAGGTATCGTACAACGAAAATTACTCAATCAGGCCGAGGTTTTGGCTTGGCAGGGGCATGTGACTGCCAGTTGCCACCTGCAGCGGCTGGCGAAATCCGTTCGTTCTGGGGATGCCGGTCATGCCGAATCCCACGGTGCGCAAGTTTATTTCCGTCATCTGTTTGGAGCTGGATTTAGTCGGGCACAGGAACGATTTCATAATGCCGCATTCAATTATGGATACAGTGTAATTCGCTCCACGCTGGCAAGAAATCTGGTTGCCTATGGCTTTCTAACGGCCTTCGGGCTGCACCATTCAAGCGAACAAAACGCATTTAATTTGGCTGATGACCTGATTGAGCCATTCCGCCCCATTCTTGATGCACATGTGCTTACTTATGCAAAGCCTGACACGTCTGAGCGTGAACTGACAAGAGAAGACAAAGCCCATATCGTCAGTGTGCTTCATCAGGATGTCTTGGTGCATCTATCAGATGCATCAACTGGAAAAAGTACTCTGCTTGCGGCTGCCGAATCAGTGGTCATTAGCCTTTCTCAGCGCCTCAACGACGACTTGCTAGCTTTGGCCTTGCCTAGTCTAAATTTATCCGAGCCTGACGAAGGCGAGAACAATGAGTAGGGAGACACGACGATTCATGCGTTTGATGGTTTTCTTCGACTTACCAACTTTAACGAAGGCGGACAAAAAAGCCTATGTGATCTTTCGCCGCTTTCTGATTCAGGATGGATATGACATGATCCAGTGGTCGGTGTATGGCCGTATCGTCAACGGTTTCGATGATATGGAAACGCACCTAAAACGGCTTTCTACCAACCTTCCTACAGAAGGTTCTGTGCGATGCTTGCAGATCAGCGAGAAACAATTTGCACAGATGAAATTACTGGTCGGTTCACCAAAAATTCAGGAAAAAAAGATTAATGCCCAGCAATTACTCTTGCTTTAGAACAAAAAAATTGCCCCGAACACTGCAACTGGCAAGGCAGAATGCGGGGTTCGTGGCAAGATATTGTAGCCATCCGGGGTGAGAGAGGGAGCTACAACGAGGCCGGAAACCGGCCCAAACCCCTCAGGATTGTAGCCATCCGGGGTGAGAGAGGGAGCTACAACGAGAAGGGACATTTTGATCCAAAATATCCGATTGTAGCCATCCGGGGTGAGAGAGGGAGCTACAACCAGGAAGGCCGCGTCGTCGTCCGGGTTGACATTGTAGCCATCCGGGGTGAGAGAGGGAGCTACAACCGGATGTATCGACGTCGCTGACATGCTGCATTGTAGCCATCCGGGGTGAGAGAGGGAGCTACAACCTCCTTTACCGTCATCCCCCCGGTCAAAAGATTGTAGCCATCCGGGGTGAGAGAGGG
>NZ_DAIESY010000155.1:0-4681 GCF_027346185.1 Halothiobacillus sp. | reverse complement strand
GAAGAGATTGTAATTGCCCGTGGGGGCAAGCCGGTGGCGCGCTTGGTGGCGTTGCCCAGTCCCGCCAAACCTCCACGCAACTTGGGTTTGGGCAAAAAATCTTTCACTTTCCCAGAGCACTTTGACAGTTTGAATGCCGATGAAATTGCGGCCATGTTCGGGCAGGAAAAATAAATGGTCGGGCACGTTTATTTACTGGATACCAGTGTGTTGCTTGCGGCGCTGCTTGCCCCGGAGCGCCTGCCGAAGGAGGTGGCCGCCGGAATATCCGAGTCGTCCAATACGGTTTATTTCAGTTCGGCCAGTATTTGGGAAGTGGCGATCAAACATTCGTTGCAGCGGGTGAATTTCGATTTTTCTCCACAGGACATTCATCGCCTTGCCTTGGATACAGGCTTTACCGAGTTGATGGTCAAGGGCGAGGATTGTTATCCGATTGCGAGCTTCCCTTGGTATCACCGCGATCCGTTTGACCGTTTGTTGGTAGCGCAGGCGCAGTCGTTGCCCGCTTATTTGCTCACCACCGATGGGATGCTGAAGCAATACTCTGAACTGGTTGTTCACCTTTCAATTCGTACTACTCAAGGAAGTTGAGCGCAACGCCACATCAGGAAGGTTGCGCACGGTCTTCACGGCATCGACCAGCGTCTTTTTTTCGTCAGCGGTCAGTGTGTTCAAGTCGCCGTCGTTGAAATAGACGAGCGCTTTCAGGCTCTCGCTCGGTTGGAAATTCGGGCCGTAAAGCTGGCGAGCGGATGCGAGTCCGTGTGACAAACTTACCCCGGCATTGATCATCGCAGCGACATCGCGATAGTCTTTGGCCTCGGCGCGTTGGAGTACGACTTTAACCTTGGTTGCCATCAGGTCGGCAAAAGAAGCTACTTGCAAAATACCGTCATCGGTAAAGTCAGGCTCCCCAACTCGTCCGAAGGCAATCGTACCGAAGAATGAAACTTTGACGTGCTCCCTTTCCGAGCTTCCATAGGGGACAAGCACAACCCAAGTGTTGTCCCGATTCTGGAGCGTTGTGGACTGATCCATAAACGGAAAAGCCACTTTGATGGCTTCTCGGTCAAGCGGCTTTTCAGAAAAGAAATCGAAATCAACTGAATCACGATGCCCCAACCGCAGCCCGATGGCAGTGCCGCCGTACAGCGTAAATCCCAGATTTGGAGCGTTGTGAAGTTCCGGCCAGAGGCGTTGCTGCGCAGGGGGCAATATGTCCATGCAGGGTTTGAACGTGAGAGTCACGTAAACCTCCGCACGGGTAAGGGCGGGACATGATCCACGCTCGATAGCCCAAGACGGTAATGCCAGTACGCCCAAGAGCGTTCATTGAACTGACCGGCCTCTGCGTGCGTCAGGACTTCGCGAAGCACCTCATCGCCGACTTGCGAGGCTAGAGACTGAACGTCGGAGTAGTCGCCGATGTTCATCACTTGGGCAATTACTCGCTCGGGCATGAGCACCGCTTCTTCTGGCGTTTTCCACCAGATGTACTTGCTGGCAAGTGGCTTTAATGACTCTTGACTGACCTGAATCATGAAGACATCTCTTCTTCAACACATGTTTACAATTTCTAATGGGCAAACTTTACGCCTTTGTGGTCAAGAGTGCAATGCGCTTTTACGATCCAAGATCGCGATGCCGGGCCTGTGATCCGTCCTTTGTGCTATCATCTCAGGGGGCCGCTGATTAACTCCTCCATGAGGCGCGTTGCGGGTCAAATCGGGAAGATCGCGACGCGTACGGCGCAGGTCGTAGCCGGGACTTTGACACCAAGCCGTACAGACACGCGAGCCCCCGATTTGACCGCAACCGCCTCGTTGATAACGAGCAAAACATGCTCGGCGGGACGGGGCTTGGCGGGCGAACTGCCGCGTTATGCCGCTCGTCAAGGAGAATAACCCTTGGCTGCACGTCACGCCTTGCATTTCATTCCGCCAAGCCACCGTCGCGACCATGTGGGAATTAATCAGCGGTTCCTAAAAATCTGGTTGGATTGTGAGGCGCTTATGAATCGCATTGACCACAACACCGAAGAGGCCGTTCATCGGTTTCTTGCGTTAATAGCCAGTCGCTACGACGTGGTGGAAGCCATTGTCTATGGTAGCCGCGCGCGTGGAACGCACCGTCCGGACAGTGATGTGGATGTAGCCGTGCTTTTGCGTGGTGAACACCAACGGTTCCTGACAGCCAAGTTGGATATGGCGGATATTGCATTCGATGTTCTGTTAGAAACCGGCATCCTCATTTCGCCTCTCCCGGTATGGCTTGATGAATGGGAGAATCCTGAAAGCTACTCGAACCCTGCTTTGCTGCGCAATATTCATCGGGAAGGGGTTCGGCTGTGAGTAATTGGCAATTGACGCCTGAAGCCATGATGGTGAAAGCAAGCACAGCATGTTCGTCTGCTCGTGCGTTGCTTGATCTCGGTGATGTGGACGGTGCTGCGAATCGTGCCTATTATGCGATGTTCGACGCCGCCCGCGCTGCTCTGTTAGCATCAGGTGCGCCAGTCGAGCCGGATGTTGGTCGCACCCATAGTGGTCTGATCGGGGCCTTCGGTAACCACCTGGTCAAGAACGGTCCGATATCAAAAGAGGTGGGGCGCCTTTTGAACCGAGCGCACGAAATCCGACTGGTGGCTGACTACAATGGGAATTCGGTCGAATCAGATGATGCTCGAGAGATGGTGAAGCAGGCCGAAATCTTCGTCTCTGTTATACGAACCGAATTTATGCCGAACAAACCTATCGACAGGCTACTAACGTAACGCCATGATCCATAAAACGAGATACTATCAATCACGAGTTCTGGATAACTTAAAAAAACAGGCAGCGTAAGCTGCCTGTTTGGGTTGTTTACCTTGGTTATGTACCTTGGTTATGTACCTTGGTTATGTACCTTGGTTATGTGCCTTGGTTATGTGCCTTGGTTATTTACTTTGGTAAGGTTTGAAACCATATCGTTCAAAAATCGCCAGTGCTTGTGGCGAGCGCAGGTAGTTGACCCACATGCGGGCAGCTTTTTTGTGTGGCGCAGCTTTTAGTGCGACAGCCGCGTAAATTGCGGTGGTGTTCTGGCTGTCCGGGATGGCGACATGGCTGATGGGGTTGCCTACATCTTCTTCGAAGATGGCTTCCGACTGCCAGGTCACGCCTGCGTCGGCGCGTCCGAGCATCAGGAACAGTGGTGACTGGCGATGGTGGATATGCGTCATTAGCGTTTCACCGTTTTTCACTTTGTCGGTGTAGACGGTGTTGACCAGTGCGTCGCCGCCAGCCTTGGCAAGGCTGGCTTTAATCTGACGGCCAATGCCTTCAAATTTGGGGTTTGGCATGACCAGACGCACGCCGGGTTTGCCCAGATCGGCAAGACCTGTGATGTGCGCAGGATTGCCCTTGGGTACCATGATGGTGAGGGTGTTGGTGACGTAAGGTACGGCAGGGCCAATGGCGTAGCCGTCCTTGATGACGCCGGTGACGCGTTTCATGCCGCCAGCGTAGACGTCAGCATGTGCGGTCCAGGTCATATTGCCGACGGTGATGGTGCCGTTATGCTTGATTTGGTCAACCAGCAGACCGGGCGGGATGGTTTCGTAATAAATCTTGCCTTTGAATTCCGGATGTTCTTTGACAAATTCGGCAACCAGTGGCGCCATAGCGAAAAAGTAGTTGCCACCGACGAACACGGTCAGTTTTGCCTGGCAGGGGTCGCCATGAAAATCGGGCAGGTTGTCGATCTCAGGAACGGTGAAATCCAGTCCATGTTCGGTGATGGGGTCATTGGCGCCGTGGCTCCATGGCGGAAAGAATTGTTCTTTGACCGCGTCGGCAGCATGGGTCAGCGAGGCAAGCAAAAGAGCAGGTACGCACAATGCGCTGGCCATAGCGCGTGCAAGACGGGTGTGGCGAATTGTCATGAGTAAGGTCTCCAGAACCGTTGATATGAATTGATGGTGCAGCATCAGGTAGTCAGTGCAGAAATAGACCGCCCGGCATGCGCGGTCGATAATGTTCGGTGCGCAGGCGAGGGTGATGTCAGGACATTCACTGTATACCGATTTCATGATTGTAAAGCTAGCCGGGTTCGTTGTAAACTGCGGGGGCGCGGAAGTGATGCGCTTGCGTTTCGTTCCGGTGCAGGTTAGATTGTTAAACGTAGGTATTTTACAGCTAGATTAAATGGAGAGACTGATGAAATTACAACGGCATGTTTTGTGGTCTATGGTGGCAGCAGCATTGTGTGTGGCAGCACCGGCATTTGCGGATGGTACGGCAGCAGCGACAGATGCGGCTCACGTATCTGCCTATGTCAAACCACATATTACCCATGAGAAATATGGGACGCTCAAGGTTGTCGTGCCGCTGGTCAGTGATATGCCTGCAGTGCGTGGCATGAAGTTGCGCAATGTCGCCAATGCTATCAAGGCGACCGAAGTTTGGGGTGGCAAGATGGATGTCAAAATCGTGATGTACGCCAAGGGCGTGGCATGGTTGGCGCATCCGGATGACAAAGAGAAGGCTACCATTGACGCATTGCGTGCGCATGGCGTGCAGTTTGTTGTGTGCAACAACTCGCTGATCGAACAAGGTATTGATTTTCATACCCTGTATGGCGTAAAAGATGCGGATATCGTGCCGTCAGGTTTTGCTGAAGTGGCTTTCCTGCAAGCGCG
>NZ_DAIESY010000095.1:0-18978 GCF_027346185.1 Halothiobacillus sp. | reverse complement strand
AGGCCGAGCTGATCTGCATCAAAAAACCCAGTGGAACCGCTTTACTGAAGTAGGCGGCCGCCGCGGCCAGAAAGGGCAAAATCACAGCCACCTGACTGAAATAGCTGCTGAACCAGTTGAATCGCTTCTGACGCAAAATCAGACGTTTATAGTTATCGAACACCCGGTCGAATCGGGTATGAAATTGTGCCTGCTCCTTGTTCTCACCACCGTAAAACGCCACGGCCTCACTGTTTTCACGCAGGCGAACCAGGCTGAAGCGAAAATCCGCCTGCAGTCGTTGCTGATTGAAATTAAGCCAGATCAGCGGGTTGCCAACTTTAGCCGCCACCCAGGTCCAGACGACTGCATAGATCAAGGCCACCCAGACAAGAAATCCGGGCACATGGTGCATTTGCCCATCCCAAGGGATGACAACCTTGGCTGACAAAATCCAGAGCAAGCCAATAAAAGCGACCAAATTAGCGACTGCGCTCAACAACCCCGTGAGTAAACTGGTGGTTAATTGAGAGAATAAATTCAGGTCATCAGCAATTCGTTGATCAGGGTTATCCTGCCCACGCTGGAAAATTTCCATGTGGTAGTACGTTTGCGCCGATAGATAGCGGGATAGATAATCTCCCGTCAACCACCGCCGCCAACGCAGGTCCAGCAACTGGGAAAGATAGGTTTGGTACACACTGAGGGCAATGGCACCGAAAGCCAGTAAGGCAAATTCCCCCAGCAGCTTCCAGAAACCGGCCTGATCGTAATTTTGCAGGGCATTGTAGAAGCGGTTGTACCAATCGGTGATCTGAAGATTGATAAACACCAGCAGCAATGTGGTTGCGATAATGGCCAGCAGAAATCCGCGTGCCTTCCAGCGATCTTCCGAATGGAGAAAGTATGGCTTGGCCAGTGCCCACACGGTAGCGAAAAAAGCACGGTTGAAACGGCGTGATTGTTTGGCTAAAGCCTGTACATCCGGTGAGCGGTCATTGGGATCGAGTTGCATTGTGTTCCTTTAAATGATTCGTGCGGGCAGTGCCGCTTTTGAGCAATGTTGACCGTTCATGGTTCCCTAAGGATCCCTCAACGTTTTCTTCTAAGCCACGCCAAGCCCATCAGCAGCGTACTAAAAACGATGATCGGCCAGGACTGTAACCTGAAAAACGGCGTATCGCCCGCATAGGGCTGAACGCTTCCGACCAGAATGCCCTGCTCGTCGACACCAATGCGCTTTGTGACCTGCCCTTGCACATTGATGAAAGCCGAAATCCCGGTGTTGGTTGCCCGAATCATGGGGCGACCGAATTCCAATGCGCGCACCTGTGCCATTTGTAAGTTCTGATGCGGTGCAAGGCTATTGCCGAACCAGGAATCATTGGAGACATTCACCAGAAAACCGGCCTGCGGCAGCGAATGGCGGATGTCGCGAGCAAAATCGGCCTCATAGCAGATCGATGCGCCAACCTTAACCCCTTGCACTTCGGGCAATGGCTGATCAACCGACCCCGGCGTCAGATCGGACATCGGGATATCGATCATCCCTGCAAACAGATCGATAATCGGACGCAGCGGCATGTACTCACCGAAAGGCACAAGATGAACCTTGCTGTGTTGCCCGACCGTTTCGGGAATACCGACCAGACTGTTAAAGTAACGCCCGCTCGTGTCCTGGGTAAACGTGCCAACGAGAAAATCCTGATGCCGCTGCGCCGCACGAGCCTGCAAACGGTTTTTGAACCAGTCGAGATCATCCAGCACATCCGGTATGGCCGTTTCCGGCCAGATCACTAAATCGACTTGGCCCAGCTCTTCGGTCAAGGTCATGTAGGTTTGCAGGGTTTTGGTCAAAAACGCGGGATCGAACTTCTGCATCTGCGGCACATTGGCTTGCGCGAGACCAACGGACAAAGGCTTTCCGCTTGGGTGCGTCCATTGCACCTTGACAAGAAAGTGGCCGACACCCAGGAAAAGCACCAGGGACATGATCAAAGCTGAAATCGGCTTCCAACGCTTCCTTGAACTGTCGAACAGATGATCTGCCGACAATGCCAACAACCCGGCCAGTACCAGGACGATCATGCCGACTCCGTACTCACCGATAATAGGCAAGAACCCGCTCAGTGGGCTGGACGTTTGGGCGATTCCGAGATCGAGCCACGGGAAACCGCTGAACACCCATCCGCGCAACCATTCGAGGAATATCCAGCTTCCGGTAAAAGCCAGAACCTGTCGGGGCAGCAGGTGATTGGTTTCTCCGCTCGAAAGGCGCACCAAAGCCATCGTCAATGCAGGGTAGATGGAAATCGCGGCGACGAACAAACCGGTGATTAAAGCGGCCAGTGGGGCCACCGCACCGCCGAACAGCGTAAAACTTTCGTACAGCCAACTCACGCCGACGCCAAATTGTCCCAAACCGTAGGCAAATCCCAAGACCATGGCTCCGCGCAAGGACAACCCCGGCAGCAGCAAAAGCAATAAAGCAGGGCTAAGAATACTGAGCGGCCAGAAGCCGACGGGAGCGAACGCCAGCGGCAACAACGCGCCTGCGATCAGGACCGTCAGTAATCGAAGACGTAGACTCATTCGGTCGCGCAGTGCCGCGATCGAAATCATTCGCTGTGATCCGGTGTGGATTCATTTTCGATCTGATTTTGAGTCATCACGGTGACCAGCAGCAGATGCAGCCGTCGCTTGTCTGCTCCGAGAATCTTGAACTCATATCCACCGATAAAAACCACTTCCCCGCGACGCGGCAGATGTCCCAGTTCATGTGTAATGAAGCCGCCGATGGTGTCGTATTCATCGTCTGGGAAGTCGGTACCGAAGTAGGCATTGAACTCATCGATGGGGGTCAACGCACGGACCGTGAATCGGTTGGCAGACTGTTCCCGGATATGCACTGGCTCGGCCGTGTCGTACTCATCGTCGATGTCGCCCACGATTTCTTCAAGCACATCTTCAATGGTAACCAGACCCGCTACGCCACCGAATTCATCCAGCACGATGGCCATATGGGTGCGCGTCAAACGAAACTCTGCGAGGAGCACATCGAGTCGTTTGCTTTCAGGAACATACAAGGCGGAGCGAATGTGGTCTTTGAGGGTGAAACCGGCAATGTCCTCGGCAGAAGGCATGCCCGCATAAAAATGCAGCAGCTCCTTTACCAGTAGAATGCCCGTGATTTCATCCCGGTTTTCAAGAATGACGGGATAGCGCGAGTGCCCGGTTTCTGCAATTTCGGCAAGAATTTGCGGCAAAGTGGAGCCCACGTTGATGACATCCATCTGCCCCCGGGGGATCATGACATCACGCACACGCGAGTCATGGAATTCGAGTACTGAATCAATCAGACTTGCTGTGGAGTGCGGGATAATTTCCTTTTCTGCGGCTGCCTTGGCCACGGTCATGATATCCGAGCAACTCTTGATCTGATTGATGCACCACTGTTGGCGCAGCCGAGCAAACCAGCTAGGTTCGTCGCTGCGCGAAGGACTCGAGTCTTCGTCCATTACCTTTTTTGTACCTTTGAAAATAAAAAGCTTCGATTAAAAATTACAGGACCAAATTCAGTAGCGAGATTAATCCGCGCCATACGGGTTTTCAAATCCGAGTTGTTGTATGGCATTTATCTCGATCTGTTCCATCCGCTCAGCTTCGGCATCCGTTTCGTGATCGTAGCCCAACAGATGCAATACGCCATGCACGACAAGATGTGCCGTATGAGTGGCAGGCAGTTTGTGTTGAGTTGCCGCCTCACTGAGCACGACCGGCATGCAAATCACCAGATCACCAAGATAGTTGGGTTCGTCTGAATCCGCCATATCTTCGGGAAGCTCTGGCTTTTCATAGGGGAATGAAAGCACATTTGTCGCATATTTTTTATGACGATACTGTTGATTCAGCATCAAGCCTTCTTCTTCATCGACCAGACGGATCGTCAGCGCAACGGGCGCCTGTTGATCGGCCGCATCCAACGCAGCTTCTACCCAGGGCTGCATACGAGCAGCAGTGGGGCAACGAAGCGCACTCACCTTCTGACGAATCACCGTGACCCGATTGCTCATTTGGCCTGTTCCCGCGCCTCGTAGGCATTGACGATGCGCATTACCAACGGGTGGCGCACCACATCCCGGGCCTGGAAAAACGTAAAAGCAACCGGATCCACTTCACTCAACACGTCGATGGCATCCCGCAAGCCGGAGGTAATACCGCGGGGCAAATCGATTTGCGTGACATCACCCGTTACAACCGCCTTGCTGCCGAAGCCGATCCGGGTCAGGAACATTTTCATCTGCTCGATGGTGGTGTTCTGCGCCTCGTCGAGAATGACAAACGATTCGTTCAAGGTACGCCCGCGCATGAACGCCAGAGGCGCCACTTCGATGACCTGACGTTCGATCAGTTTGGAAACCTTGTCGAACCCCAGCATTTCATAGAGTGCGTCGTACATCGGTCGCAAGTACGGATCGATTTTCTGCGCCAGATCGCCCGGCAGAAAGCCCAGCTTCTCCCCGGCCTCAACCGCGGGTCGAACCAACACGATGCGTTGCACCGCGCCACGTTCAAGCGCATCAACGGCGCTGGCTACCGCGAGATAAGTCTTGCCTGTACCCGCCGGGCCGATACCGAAATTAAGATCGAAATGGGCAATGGATTGCAGATAACGAATCTGCCGTGCGCCCCGGCCACGGACGATACCGCGTTGCGTTCGAATCTGAATTTCATCCGCGGCTGCGGGCGCATCGTCCTGCAAGCCGGCAGCCTGTAGGAACAGATTGACCCGTTCAAGATCGATGATTTCCGAAGCCGAGAGTTCGTATAAATCACGAATCGCTTTCTCAACCTGCTGAGTGGTCTTTATTTCGCCAATCACGGAGAAATCCGCCCCGCGATGATTGATTTCCACGCCCATGCGGCGTTCGATCACGCGCAGGTGGGCATCAAAGGAACCGGCAAGATTGACCAATCGTTCATTGTCCAAGCCACTTTCCGGATTGATGGACAAGGTGAAGTCGAGCCGGGCCGTACGTTGGTCGATCGGCAACATACTAGAATCGGGTTTTGAATCAGTCATTTGTGAATCGGCCATCAGGCAGCCACCAGATTGCGGGCTTCGGCGCGCGCCAAATCCATCGAGTTAATGCCAACAAAATCCGCGCGCAACGAATTGGGCTTCACTTCAGCAATACGCACGTCCACGAATAGTCCGGCCAATTCCGGACGGGCCTTGAAAATAACGCTGCGGTTGTTCTCTGTTTTGCCGACCAGTTCGTCAGGATCCTTTTTGGATGGCCCGGTCACCAGAATGGTCTGAACCGTATCGAGCATAGCTTGAGAAATGGCCTGCTCCTGAGCGGTGATTTGCGCCTGCAAACGATGCAGACGGGCCTTTTTGACCGCCTCGGGTTGGTCATCCGGCAGGCTGGCGGCCGGTGTTCCTGGGCGCGCGCTGTAGATAAAGCTGAACGAGTGATCGAAATGCATATCGGTCACAAGCTTCATGGTCGCCTCGAAATCTTCTTCGGTTTCGCCAGGAAAACCGATGATAAAGTCCGACGACAATGAAATGCCCGGACGAGCAGCCATGAGCTTGCGCAACTTCGCCTTGTATTCGATGACGGTATGACCCCGCTTCATCAAAGCCAGAATCCGATCCGACCCGGCTTGTACCGGCAGGTGCAGAAACGCCGCCAATTTGGGTACATTGCGATAGGCTTCGATCAGTCGGTCGGTAAACTCGACCGGATGCGAGGTGGTAAAGCGAATCCGGCCGATGGAATCGATTCGTGCAATGTATTCGATCAGCAGGGCGAGATCGGCAATCTGACCATCGTGCATCACGCCTCGATATGCGTTGACGTTCTGGCCCAAGAGATTGACTTCACGCACGCCCTGCTCCGCCAGTTCAGCCACTTCGGCAATCACGTCATCGAACGGGCGTGAAATTTCCTCGCCGCGCGTATAGGGAACAACGCAGAACGAACAGTATTTCGAGCAGCCTTCCATAATGGATACAAACGCAGTGGGGCCTTCGGCGCGCGGCGCGGGCAGATTGTCGAATTTCTCGATTTCCGGGAATGAAATGTCTACCACAGGCTTACGATTGGCCTCAACTTCCGCGACCATTTCAGGCAGGCGGTGCAGGGTTTGTGGGCCGAATACGATGTCAACATAAGGCGCACGCGTGCGAATGGCAGCTCCTTCCTGACTGGCAACGCAACCGCCGACGCCGATAATTAATTTTGGATTTTTTTCTTTTAAGGGGCGCCACTGCCCCAATTGGGAGAACACTTTCTCCTGTGCCTTTTCGCGGATCGAACAGGTATTGAGCAACAAGACATCCGCCTCGGCCGGATCATCGGTGGCGATGAAGCCGGAATTGGCGCCCAGCACATCCGCCATCTTCGATGAATCGTACTCGTTCATCTGGCAGCCCCACGTCTTGATGTGCAGTTTGCGGCCGGACATGGACGGGGTTGAAACGGGCACGTTGGGCGCCTCGTTTTGGGCTAAAACGTCGTAACTGGTTGTGCTCACGCAGAACTCCAATACCTTGAAAAGGGTGCGAAAGATAGCAGAAAACCGGATTGATTTCCTGATAATCTCAAGTGGTTAGCGGTATTTCAACCGACTTGTTTGTCTGCGGGGATATAGGGGCTGGAGCGACGCCATTCAAGCTCTGCGCTGTCAGCGGCATCTTGGTCGGAAATCAAAACCAAGGCTTCATCCAGCACGTGGATATCGGTTTTGCGCTTCGGGCCTTGCTCGGACACATACCGACGAAATGCGCGAGCACCCGGCAAGCCATTGAACAAGGTCAGCAACGGCTTGAGTAACGGCGGCATTGGCGTACCCAATTCAAGCGCCTCGACCATATATGCCCTGTAGGCTTGCACCACCACTGAACGAGCGGGAACGATGGCTTCGGCATCGAATAACGTTTGATCGACAAACCGCAGCCAGTCGATGTGTTCATAGGCGGCACGTCCGACCATGATGCCACCGGGCACCTGCGCCAGCTCTGTCTGCATTTCGGGCAGAGTTTCGAGTTTCCCGTTCAAAACGAAGGTCAACTCGGGATACTCATCCTGTATGCGATAGACAAAATCCCGACGCAGCGGCGGGATTTCCCGGTTTTCTTTGGGAGAAAGCCCATCGAGCCAAGCTTTACGGGCATGAATGATGAATACCTCACAACCACCCTGCTCCGCCACAATGTCGATAAACCTTGAGAACGCCTCAAAACTGTCGCTTCGGTCAATACCGACTCGCGTTTTCACGGTCACAGGTACATCGACAGCCTCCCGCATGGACCGCACACCCTCGGCGACTATCTCAGGAGTCGCCATCAAACAGGCGCCGAACGAACCATTCTGCACCCGATCACTGGGGCAGCCCACATTCAGGTTGATTTCGTCATAACCGTATTCGACACCCAAAATGGCACAAGCCGCCAGATCGGCCGGGTTACTGCCACCAATCTGCAAAGCAACCGGGTGCTCGGACTCGTTGAATTGCAGATGACGGGATACATCACCATGCAACAAAGCGCCCGTTGTCACCATCTCGGTATAAAGCCGTGCGTGACGCGTCATCAACCGTGCAAGATACCGGTAGTGACGATCGGTCCGATCGAGCATCGGCGCAATACAGAAGCGCCAAGGGCTTGCAATATCGCCGCTTAGCAAGGCTTTATGCGGGTTTGCGCTGTTTTTTTGTTCCGATTCTTTGTACATATTCCGCGCTATTCTGAGATATTTTCAATCATTTTCGTTGTTCGATTGCTAAAAAATTGCTAAAACACATCCTCTTTTAGCAATTTTAGCAAGGGGCAACATGGCAACGATTGTACAGCGCAAGAAGAAGGACGGCTCAACGGTTTACACGGCACAAATTCGATTGCGTGTGGATGGCCGGGTTTATTCCGAATCGCAAACATTTAACAAGCGGGCTATAGCTGTTACGTGGGCGGATGAGCGAGAGGATGAGATTAAGCACAATCCGGCCATCGCTGCGCGTCCCGGAAGTGGTGGTGTGTCTATTCGTTATTTGATTGAGCAGTACTTGACTGATCGTGCCGGAGTTGAGCCGTTGGGACGCACGAAAGCGGCGCATCTTAGGATGCTGGCGAGCATGGCGATTGCTGAGGTACCTGCTCTGGCTTTATCGCGGCAGCAGTTGGTGGCGCATGTGCAGGCGCGGCGGTTGGCTGGTGCGGGGCCTTCAACGGTGGCGAATGATTTAATTTGGCTGCGGGTCGTGTTTCGCTACGCGCGCACGGCGTTGGGTTTGCCGCTGGATCGGTCGGTGATTGATGATGCGGCGGAGTTGTGCCGGGCAGAGCGGTTGACAGGTTCAAGTCGACGGCGGTCGCGGCGGCCTTCGGATGCGGAGCTTTTACAGTTGCGCGATTGGTTTTGCGCCCCGCGTTTGTCTGGCCGAGCATCGAGCGCACCGATGTATTTGATTATGTGGTTTGCGATTTATTCGTGCCGGCGGATGTCGGAGATTTTCAGCTTACGCTTGGCGGATTTTGACCGCGAACACATGATCTGGCTCGTGCGGGATGTGAAGAACCCGGGCGGCTCGAGTGGGAATCATCTGGAGATGCGTGTGACCGATCGGTTGCTTAAGGTGATTGACGCCATTTTGGCGCAGGTGCCGCGAAAGGACGACCGGCTGTTGCCATTTAATGCAAAAACAATCGGCACTTATTGGGGCAATCATCTGAAATTATGCGGGATTGAGGATTTGCATTTTCATGACTTGCGGCATGAGGGTTGTTCACGTCTGGCGGAGGACGGCTTGAGTATTCCGCAAATTCAGCAGGTAAGCTTGCATGAGTCGTGGTCGTCGTTGCAGGTATATGTGAATACCCGGCCGAGGAAACCGGCGCGAGTGGAATTTGAACCGTGAACGCCCAATCAAGAAGCAGAGCCTTATTCGCAGTCTGCCTCACCATCGCCTTTTTCTTTCTGAGCATTGAATGCTTCAACATTCAAATGATGGGCAAGCTGCCTGCATAAATCGTACAGTCCATTGAGGTTTGTAACGGCTTCCATCAGGTAATACTTCGCTTCTGTCGGCATGTCCTCGATACTGCAATCGTGCGAAATCTCATAGAGTTTCTCCGCAAGAAACGAGGTGTCATTAAAATCTTCGATACGAGCGATCAGGTCTTTTTTTGAGTGGAGCATGGTCATTTGCTTTAGGTCGGGGTTGAAAAATTTTTTTACACGACTGCATTCTGTCGTCTTTGCCAGTCTTGCGCAGCCCGCGCTCTGGCAGCATCGAGGTAAAACGCCAGATCGGTTGCGCGAACAAGCCAAGGACTTTTTTGCCCGCTCGCGCGATAAGCCGGGAATGGCAGTTCGCCGCGTGTCGCACGCATTTTGGCCGTGCGTTCGTCCATGCCGAGGTATTTTTTGGCCACTAATTCCAAAGGAATGTCGGCAGTGTTGTATTCAGCCATGAGCAGAAAAGTCGTGTTCATAATAATTCACTAGCTCCGGCTTTCGATGCTTCGGATGCACTGCACCATCGTTGCAACGCAGCGATCCAAGTCTTGTCTGAACTCACCCACCTCGAAGCGTAGAACAGACCATCCGTAGACCAGCAACCCACGCGTTTTGGTTTGTGGATAGCCCGCGCAGCCAATAACGGTCGACACAGAACGCATGAGTCTGCTGAATACGCTATCCACCGTGCTGACTGTGCGTGGTGATGAGTCCAACCGAATCCTCGCCAATGAAGCTGAAACCGTGAAAACCCGACGCATAAAACCCCCTAAAAGTTCGTCCTGTGAGCTATTAGGGGGTTTGAAAAATTAGAATCGGATTTTTTTCGATAGATTTTTTCTATTCGCTCCATTTCTGGTTAATTGACACCTTGATTTTGATGCTTGCAGCAATGTCCGCTTAGGCTATTTCGCCACTTCTAACTCACTCGCGCGGCTATCAACACAACGGCAAAGAGATAAAACAGTATGCTGCCCCCGCAGGCTAGACCAGTCGCAGGGCATTCCTAGCTATGCGCATTCCGCGAGGAAATCCCTCTTCTCGCGCTGCTTGCCTGGCGACGGCACCGCAACATCCGAGGAAGTAGCGCCTCTATGCCGCACCCATGCTTCATCTTGGTTGCGGTTGTGTGGCGCTCATATCTCGGTATTATTCGCTTTGATTGCGGATTTCTTCGCGCCGCTCCCCGATCTCCTAGGCTCAATCTCATAGGCTGGCTTCATGTCGCCCCCCGTGTGATACAAAGCTGCGTTATTGGTTTTGGCATACTGCAAACTGCAGATTGCGCCAACACCACGGCCTCATTCAGGAAGATACCGCTCCCATGATCAACGACATCAAAAAAACCCTTTGGGCAACAGCCGACAAGCTCCGCTCCAACATGGATGCGGCGGAATACAAGCATCTGGTGCTCGGGTTGATTTTCGTCAAGTTCGTCTCCGATACATTCACCGCGCGGCGGGATGAACTCGCCCGGCGCTTTGCCGACCCTGACGATGAGTATTTCCTCGGCGAAACGCCTGATCTTGAGACGATTGAAGCCGAACTGGAAGATCGGGATTACTTCCGTGCCGTCAATGCATTCTGGGTGCCGGAAAGCGCCCGCTGGGAAGTGATCCGGGCGGCAGCGAAGCAACCGGACATCGGCAAGCAGATTGATGCGGCCCTCACGGCCCTTGAAGTGGAAAACCCCAAACTCAAGGGGATTCTGGATAAGCGGTATGGCCGCGCATCGCTGCCGGACGGCAAGCTCGGCGAATTGGTTGATCTCGTCTCGACCATCGGCTTTGGTGCCGATGCGGCGCAAGCTAAAGACATTCTCGGTCAGGTGTATGAATACTTCCTCGGCATGTTCGCCTCGGCCGAGGGCAAGCGCGGTGGGCAGTTCTATACGCCAGCATCCATCGTGCAGACACTGGTTGGCGTACTGAACCCACATCAAGGCAAGGTGTATGACCCGTGCTGCGGATCGGGCGGCATGTTCGTGCAATCGGAGAAATTCATCGAAGCGCACGGTGGCAAAATCAACGATGTGTCGATCTATGGGCAGGAATCCAACCCGACCACTTGGCGACTGGCTGCCATGAACCTTGCTATTCGCGGCATCGAGTTCAACCTCGGGCGTGAACCGGCCGATTCGTTCACCCGTGATCAGCATCCCGATCTGCGGGCGGATTTTGTGATGGCGAACCCGCCGTTCAACATCAGCGACTGGTGGCATGGAAGTCTGGAGGGCGACCCGCGCTGGGTGTACGGCACGCCGCCGCAGGGCAACGCCAACTATGCCTGGCTGCAACACATGCTCTACCACCTCAAATCGGGCGGACGCGCGGGCATCGTGCTGGCGAACGGTTCGATGAGCTCATCCCAGAGTGGCGAGGGCGAGATACGCGCCGCGATGGTTGAGGCCGATGTGGTGGAAGTCATGGTCGCCCTGCCCGGTCAGTTGTTCTTCAATACCCAGATTCCCGCCTGCCTGTGGTTTCTCACCAAGGGCAAGCAGCAACGCAAGGGTGAAGTGCTGTTTATTGATGCCCGCAAGCTCGGAACGAATGTCAGCCGGGTTCAGATTCAGTTGACCGAGGAAGAGATCGAGCGCATTGCCCAAACCGTCGCCGACTGGCGGGGCGAGCCGCTGGACAAAGGCGGCGTGGTGAATGACTACACCGACATCCCCGGCTTCTGCCGCAGCGTCACCCTCAAGGAGATCGCCGAACACGGCCATGTACTGACGCCGGGTCGATATGTCGGTGCCGAAGCGGTCGAAGACGATGATGAAGCCTTTGCCGTGAAAATGCAGACACTCACCGAAAAGCTCGGCGAACAAATGGCCAAAGGCGCAGAACTGGATGCGCTGATCCGGCAAAAGCTTGGGGGGCTTGGGTATGAGTTCTGAGTGGCCAACCGTAGTTATTGATCAAGTCTGCGAGCTGATAGTCGACTGTGTAAACAAAACAGCTCCGATAGTGGAGCAGCCAACTCCCTATCGAATGGTTCGTACCACGAATATTCGCAATGGCCGGATTGATTTGAGCAGTTGCCGCTTCGTAGATAAGCTGACTTACGAAAAATGGACCCGTAGAGCTTCTCTTGAACATGGTGATGTTTTGCTTACACGAGAAGCACCAATTGGTGAGGTGGGCCTTGTAGATAAACCGCATGGACTTTTTCTTGGTCAGCGTGTTATGCAATATCGTGCGAATCCAGCAATGTTGTTACCACGTTTCCTGCTCTATGCTTTTCTTTCTCCGGCACTTCAAGAGCAGTTTAGAAGTCACGAGGGGTCTGGCTCCGTAGTAAGTCATATTCGAGTTGGTGACTGTTTCAAATTCAAGATGAAACTACCACCACTGACTACACAAACTGAAATTTCCGCGCTTCTTGGTGCTCTCGACGACTGCATCGCCCTCCTGCGCGAAACCAATGCCACGCTGGAAGCCATCGCGCAGGCCATCTTCAAGTCATGGTTCGTTGATTTCGACCCCGTTCATGCCAAAGCCGAGGGCCGACTGCCAGAGGGCATGGATGAAGCGACGGCCACACTGTTCCCCGATGGGTTCGAGGAGTCGGAGCTGGGTTTGATTCCGAGGGGGTGGGCGTGGGTACCCTATGGGAATCTACTGACAGACACAATCGGCGGCGACTGGGGTAGTGAAGTTCCTGATGAAAAGAACAACACCAAGGTAGCAATCATTCGTGGCACTGATATTCCCGATCTACAAAGTGGCGCGGAAAGCCGTGTACCAATCCGTTTTACCACGCAGAGGAAGCTTCTCAGCCGTGAAGTTAAGCATGGGGATATAATTCTTGAGATTTCAGGGGGAAGCAAAGACCAGCCAACTGGTCGCTCCCTGTACCTCTCTGATCAGATGCTGGAGCAATTCGATTGTCCAGTCGAGCCTGCGAGCTTTTGTCGGTTGTTACGCCCTCAATCTGAGAATGTAGGGGTGTTGCTCGCTCAACACCTAACTTATATCTACAGTCAGGGAAAGACATGGGAATACCAAAATCAAAGCACAGGTATCTCGAATTTTCAAACCAAACATTTTCTTGAAAATGAGCTGGTTGCCCTACCGCCCGCTGAGTTACTCAGTGAGTTCGCTGCTACCCTTACTGCAATGATTAAGCGATCCCATATGACGCAAATGCGCAGCTTGGCACAACTTCGCGACACCCTGCTACCACGCCTAATCTCCGGCAAGCTGCGGTTGCCCGAATGCCAGAATGGCATTGAGGAAACCACGGCGTGAAATCGTTCAAGCCTTGGCTGTCATTTGCCGACCAGTTGCAGCGTTTGCGTGATCGTGGCCTGGTGGTGGAGAACAAAGCCGCCGCACTGGATTATTTGGAGCGGATTGGCTACTACCGGCTGAGTGGCTACCGGTACCCTCTGCGAGGAATGGACAAGGCAGCATCAAACACTCTGGAAAAACCAGTGCGTGCCGACACATTCGAACCCGGCAGCCGCTTCGAAGATGTTGTGCGGCTTTATGTTTTCGACAAAAAACTCCGCCTGCTGGCCTTGGATGCACTGGAGCGCATAGAAATGGCTATTCGGGTGGATGTGGCTCATCTATCAATGGACGGCGTGGGCGTTGTGGCCGCAGAAATGAAAACCGACGCGTACACAAAGTGCAGAGGCGCCGGTCATATTGAGGTAACCCTAGTTCCCAGTGATACGGCAGTCAAGCCGAATTTTGACTGCATTACGACTCATTGCTGCGGTCATGGGATCGTTGAGATCATAAGAGGCTTCCTCGGCAGGGCATTCAAGACACATCACCCGGCGACTTTCACCGGATCAAAGATCTCTCGCTATTCTTTCAAATCGCCCGGTGGCGAAAGTGCCAAATGGTTCGATCCAAGCATCGTACTAATTAGCCCGGGTCATACTCTTCATTCACAGTAAAATCGTAAATCAAGTATCAACAACCAAATATGAGTACTTATGGACAAAATACCTGACGGATACAATACCCCTGAGGTTAAGAACTTCATCTCTAAGTTGGAGGGCGATAGCACAAAATGGTTATGGCATGCCATTGAGTCTGCTAATAAACATTTCCCTAGCGCAGACCATTATGTCATTCGGGGGAAAAATGACTTCACTGAAATAAGGATAGGAGAGCGAAAAAATGGCGCCCCCAAAGGAGTGGCCTTTTTCATACTAAGCAGAGGAAAAGACTGGGTAACACTTGGTGCGAACACTCGACGTTTAAATCAATCATATTTTGATAATGATCTTCCATTGGTTATAAACTCATCTGAAAACAACGATCTTCATTCGATAGACCAGTGGTTTTCCAAAGTGAAAAACAAAATGCAAATTGACAACCAAACAATTCCTGGTAGCAGTTTCAAACCTAACGATTATTCAGAAGTCGCCGAACCAGAGCAAATATCTCAATCTGCATCTGACATCGGTGATAGTAGTACCCCATTAAATCAAATCTTGTATGGCCCTCCCGGAACAGGAAAAACTTTTGCGACCATTGATGAAGCACTGCGAATTCTGGACCCTAAATTTCTTGCTGAAAACGTGCATAACCGTGCCAGCCTGAAGAACCGATATGACGAGCTAGCCGCTACCGGCCATATTAGCTTTGTGACTTTTCATCAGAGCTTTAGCTACGAAGACTTCATCGAGGGACTGCGTGCATCAAATGACGAAAATAGTGGTCAAATTCGTTATGAAATTGTCGATGGAATCTTCAAGAACCTTTGTGAAGCCGCGGCAGTAAAAATTACTCACAAGGAAGAAGCACCACTCGACCTAAGCGGCCGACGAATCTGGAAAATGTCATTAGGTAACACCCAAGGAGATGACGCCAGCATTTACGATGAATGCATCACAGGCGCTTACATCATGCTTGGGTATGGGGACACCATTGATTTCAGCGGATGCACCAACCGAAAGGATATTGAGGAGCGATTCCAAAAGGCAGGTTCAGACGTTGCCAACGGAGACTATGCCGTCACAAGCGTGACCACGTTCGTGACACGAATGAAAACTGGGGATCTTGTTGTTGTTTCTGATGGCAACTTCAAATTTAGGGCCATAGGCGAGATCACAGGGGATTACATCTTTGAGCCTCAATCCGAGCTTTCATATGGATATGCACAGAAAAGAAATGTCAAATGGTTACGTATATATGAGCCCTCACTCCCGTACGGTGAATTATTAAACAATCGGTTCAGCCAAATGACTCTCTATGAACTCCGTCCAGGTTCAGTTTTAAATATGAGTAAGCTTAGTGCCCTATTAAATGCTTCTAGCCTCAATACGAAACCATCTGGCACTGCGCAAGCTTTCACCATAGGTCAGACTTTCGGTTCAGGCTACAAGATTGAGCGTGTTTCGTCCGAATTGCTGGTACTTAAAAAGCCCAACGGTAAAACCTTGCCACTAGCAATGAGCATTCTGACCACTCTGGCGGAGCATGTGCGTAAGGGGGACATATCGATCCAAGACATCAGCGACAAAAAGGTCTTCGAAAAGCTTCCAGAGACGGATCTAGAACGCTTTCTAGTTAATGGGTACAACAATATTTTGCCACCTCTAATTGAGCGGCTGATTGGACAACATTTCGAATCTAATTCAGATAGATACACAGAGGTTAGCAACACGCGAGTTCTAATCATCGATGAAATCAACCGAGGAAATATTTCTCGAATTTTTGGCGAGCTAATTACTCTGATTGAGCCCACGAAACGTAAGGGTGCCTCTGATGCTCTTGAAGCGGTACTTCCCTATTCTAAGGATGCTTTCAGCGTTCCAAGCAACGTTTACCTCGTCGGCACGATGAATACTGCCGACCGTTCTCTGTCAGGGCTGGATATTGCGCTCAGACGACGTTTTGTTTTCAAAGAAATGCCACCCCGCCCCGAACTCTTGGATTCAGTTGAAGTTGAGGGTCTCCAGATCGGCCAGATGCTGAGGTCAATGAATGACCGAATTGAGGTGCTACTGGATCGGGATCATTGCCTTGGCCATGCCTACTTCATACCGCTGATCGACGAACCTACGCTTGAAAAGCTCACATTTGTCTTTCGCCAACAGATTATTCCTTTGCTCCAAGAGTATTTCTTCGAAGACTGGGAGCGCATTCAGTGGGTACTGAATGACCACCGAAAACCATCTGCTTACAGCTTCGTGCGTCAAATTAGCCCGGGTATCGAAGTATTGTTTGGTGATGGTGTTAGTGTCTCGGCGCACCATCTTCCATGGTCTATCAATGAAGAAGCATTTCATCAAATCGGAGCATACAAGGGCATCATTAATCATCAACTGACGGAACCTCGCATCACGCCCACCTCAAACGAGGATGGTGATGATTTCGAATTACAGACTGTCTCGGACCCCAATTAAACGTGAACCAGGAAGTTACCGTTCGTGAGCATGCCCGGCTGACGACAGATTCTGTCAAATCAACGCTTGATCGCGCGCAAGTCTCAGCGTCGGCCTTTGATTGGTTATGCGAACTGAACTCATCATTTAGCAAAGGTGGGGCTGCACTCATCCATCTTGAGGGCCGACGGTGGTTAAGAGTTGATAACTACGTTGGGGTTATTGAAACCCCGTGCGGTACCCGACTCGAGATCCTCCCCAAGAACTTTGAACAAGATGATTGCGTTATTCGCAGCAGAAAATTGCTGACGCGCATGATCTCAAGATCACTGGATTTACCTGTCCGAGAGGTAGGAACAGCGGACTTGCAGTTGTTCAATATGCCTCTGACCGAATGGGTGATGCAGCAATTCCTCTATGCGTTGGATCACCTAATCAAACGCGGTGTGCGATTCGACTACCAGCGCGTTGAAGAGGAACAACGTTTTCTTCGCGGGCAATTAAACGTCGTAGGACAGATGAGACAACCTCCTGGGAAACAGCATATTTTCCAAATCCGACACGATATCTTCACGGCAGATCGCCCCGAGAACCGCCTCCTTAAGCTCGCGCTTGAGTGGATTTGCAAGGCAACCAAAGAACCCAGCAGTTGGCGACTGGCACATGAACTGCGCGCACTGATGGTCGATGTACCTGCAAGCAAAAGCATTGGACAGGACTTCAGGATGTGGCGTCATGATCGGCTGATGGCTCACTACCAATCTGCAAAACCTTGGTGCGAATTGATCTTGAACCAACAAATGCCCACCGCAGTCACGGGCAACTTGCATGGAATCAGCTTGCTTTTTCCAATGGAAAAGCTTTTTGAGAAATATGTGACCCAATCTCTACGCGAGAAGCTTTTACCCAACGCCCGTTTAACCGAACAGGCTGCAAGTAAGTACCTATGCGAACACGATGGGCGCCCAATATTCCAACTCAAACCCGACATCTTGATGCACTTCGAGGGGGCACGGTGGGTGCTGGATACGAAGTGGAAGCGGATCGATGATTCAGATCGTGCCAACAAATATGGACTAAGCCAAAGCGACTTCTATCAGATGCATACCTATGGGCAAAAGTATCTTGCTGGGCAAGGCGATCTGATTTTGATCTACCCCCGAACCGCGTCTTTTACTAACCCACTGCATCCATTTGAGTTTTCTGGTTCGCTAAGGCTATGGGTCCTGCCCTACGACCTGGAGCACGAGTCCCTTATCGGCTTCGATCTTGCCCGCTTACCCCTAATTGATCCCAAGAAAAGGGCAAGCCATATAGCATTAGAGTCAAGTTTTGCAACTGTGGCAAATAATATAAGTTAATGATTTATATTGCTTTAGTTTTTTTTAATTACCCACTATTTCGATCTTCTGAAACCTGAAGCAGTAGCCTTTTTACGCCTTTAGCCACGACGGTCATATCTGGCTGTCGTCTGCATCAAGGAGTGCCCCGCAATTGCCTGTACCGTCAACGGGTCGACCGATTCCAGCAGGCGCGTCGCGAATGACCGGAGCATGTCGTGAGGCCATATCCCCTCAATTCCTGCCTTGATGCAGCGATTCTTAAAAATGTAGATGCATTGCGCGTCTCTGATTATCAGAACTGCCAGGACGGCAGGTTGAACCACTAGTCCGACGGGGAGTTGATTCGAAGTTGCTTTTTGAGCAACAATCGTTGTACTAAAGACAACAAGCGGATCATTGATGTCACTGAACGCCATTCTATTTCCAGAGTATCGCCGCCGGGTGCTGGGCTTGTTGTTGCTCCATCCGGATCAGCGTTATTACCTGCGCGAGATCGCCCGCCTGACGGGCACTACGGCAGGCACCTTGGCTCGCGAGCTCTCCAAGCTCGTCAAGGCAGGTGTAGTGAACGTACAGAAAGTCGGCAACCAGACGCATTATTCTGCGAATCGAGATTGCCCGGTCTTTGATGAGTTGGCGAGCATCGTGCGCAAAACCAGCGGCTTGACAGATGTGCTGGCTGAAGCCTTGCTGCCACTCGCCGATCAAATCGACGCGGCATTCGTCTTCGGATCGGTAGCCAGCGGTAAAGCGCGATCCGAAAGCGACATCGACGTGATGGTGATCGGCGACGTATCGTTCAAGGCCGTTGTCACCGCCCTGTATTCGCTTCAGGAGCGTTTGGGTCGGGAATTGAACCCCAAGGTCTACTCCCGGATGGAATGGCGCAATCTGGTAGCAGAGAACGGTACGTTCATTCGCGACATCCAGAAGAACCCCACGCTGTTTATCATGGGCACTGAATCTGATCTGCACGACAGGGAGGTCTCGTACTCATGACCCTGGATAATCTAATTGGAACGCAGCTTGAAGCGGTTGAACCGGATCGCGCCGGAGTCGAACGATTGCTGGAAGCCGCCAACCGCAGCCTATCGGATGCTTCCTTGTTCGACTTGAGCAACGAGGGTCGCTTCGATATGGCTTACAAGGCGGTGATGCAGATCGCCAACGCCGCATTGCTCGCTAATGGTTACCGCACACCCACCAATAGACCCGGACACCATCAGACGATGATCCAGTCCTTACCGAAAACCATCGGTGTGGATCGAGACACGATGATTCT
>NZ_DAIESY010000148.1:0-6628 GCF_027346185.1 Halothiobacillus sp. | reverse complement strand
GCCGATGCAAGCAAACAATCAAGCCAAGCTGCAAACGAATCACCGGCCTTTGCCGCAAAGGTCATCAGCCGATTGGATTGGGACAAGGGCTGCACCCTTGAGGCACAACCCACCGCCGCTGACACTCTTGACGCCAAGGATCCGCGCGCGCAGGCCGTGCTTGCCGTGACGACCGATGGTGTCTGGTCGCTGCCACCTGGCGCGCAGCAGCGTACACCAGAAATTACGGTGAGCGGAGACAGACAAAAAATCCTGCGCATCGACCTGTCAGCAGGCTACGGTGCGCAGCCAACGACGGGTTCCGCCCCGTGATGATAACGACGACAAAAACTCCGGAGCAGGGGTTCACCTTGCTGGAAGTGCTGATTGCGCTGGTGGTTTTGGCCATTGCCCTCGCTGCCGTCATCAAGGTGAGTGGTCAAAGCGCAGCGATGCTCGATCGGTTGCGCGCCGATACCGCCGCCACGGTCATTGCCGATGATTTATGCGCCCGCTTGCAGTTATCGGCGCAAGCGCCGGAATTGGGCACGCGCCAGTCCGATGTGATGATTAACGGGCAAACCTGGCGCGTGCGCCAGACCGTTTCGGCCGGACAGGTGCCGGGTGTGCTCAAGGTGGCCTATTTTGTTCAAACCCCCGCCCCGTATGCCGGTCAGGCCAGTATCGTGACGTACTTTTATCCGCCGGCGCAAAAAGCACCATGAGTTTTACGACGTATCATCGGGGCAGAGCCGCCTTTGAGACGCCGAAAGGGTCTCCCCCTTTGCAAAAGAGGGCGGAGATTTTGCGGATGACGTCCTTGCAGCAAATCCCCCCTGCCCCCCTTTGCGAAAGGGGGGTGTGCAGCATCTCCTTTGTGAAAAGGGCATGTGGTACCCACCATCTCAAAAATTTTACCCCGCTGCTGAAACGAAGGGTTTCCCCCTTTTGCAAAGGGGGAACAAGGGGGATTTTGTTGAATGAGCTCCACTTAATAAATTCCCCCTGCCCACCTCACAAAAAGGGGTGTATAACGATGCGTGGCTTCACCCTGCTGGAATTATTGGTGGCGATTGCCATCTTCGCGCTGGTAGCGGTGATGGCCTACGGCGGGCTGAATACGGTGATCAAGCAAAGCGCGATTGTCGAAGATCAGATGGATCAGTTGAATGCGATGCAAAACGGCTTGCGGCAAATGCGCAGCGATCTGACCTTCGCGGTGGATCGACTCGCCCGTGATGCCCTGGGTGGCGAGGTGCCTGAATTCGCTGGCGGCGGCTTGAACCTGTTGACCTTGACCCGAATGGGCGCGTCGAATCCTTGGGCGGCAGCCGAACCGCAACTGGCGCTGGTGCGATGGCGGCTTGAAAACGGTAATCTGGAGCGCGCGACGTTCGTGCCGCCCGATGGCGCGTTGGGCAACAGCGCCGAGCCGCCCGACTGGCGCATCATTTTGCGCAACGTCAGCAAAATCCAGCTGACTTTTTACGATCAAAACAATCAGTCGATGCTTGATTGGCCACCCATCAACCAACCCTCGGCGGGCCTGCCCAAGGCGGTGGAAGTTTCGCTTACGGTAAACAACCTGCCCCCCTTGCGCATGACCGTCGCTATGGTTTCCGATTGGCCCGAAGCCGCACCGGCCAACCCACCGGCCGGAACGAATAACGCTGCCGAGGCACCGACAAGCCCGCAGACCCAAACCCAAACCCAAACCCAAACTCAGGCAGAAGCGGAGCGGCGATGACACGAGTAAACCGCGTTGCATCGCCGAGACGCCAGCAGGGCGTCGCTCTGATCGTGGCCTTGCTGGTGCTGGCCATTGCTACAGGCTTGGCCGCCGCGGTGATGGTGCGCAATCAAAACGCGCTCGATGCCACCGCCGCGTTCGAAAACGGCGCGCGGGCCGATCAATTGGCCAACAGCGCCTTTATCCTGGCCAAGGCCCTGCTGGATCGGGACGACCGCAACAGCGATGGCCCGGCCGATCTCTGGGCGCAGCCGCTGGCAAATATTCCCATTGATGGCGCGACGGTTTCGCTCAACATCAGCGATCTGCAAGGCCGTTTCAATATCAACAACCTGCTGCTGCCCGATGGTAAAGTCAACCTGCTTGGCAAAGAGCGCTTTGCACGGTTGCTCAGCCAGCTGAATCTGAGCCCGGATATCAGCAATGAAATTATCGGCTGGATCGATCCGAGTCGTTCGCTTGCGCTTGGTTTTACCAGCGCCGCGAGCCGCAGTGGGAAAATGCCCGCCGGTCAGCCGATGATGTCGGTGACCGAACTGCGTTCATTGGCCGGAGTGACGCCCGCCTATTACGATAAACTGGCACCCTATGTAACGGCCTTACCCATCGGCACGCCCGTCAGTCTGAACAGCGCTTCGCCCTTGGTGATGCAGGCCATCGGCGCGAATGCAGCGAGTTTACCGGTCGTCATGCCGGGCAAAACGCCGCAGCCGAATATCGGTTCCGTGGCCGATTTTCTGGCGCGACCGGGTTTTGCGGGCGCAGTGACGCAGCCTGATGGGTTGTCGGTGAACAGCCAGTTTTTTCTGTGCGCGGTCACGGTCCAGTTCGATCAGGTGCTGCGCCACCGCTATGCCCTGATTTACCGGCCTCAATCCGGCCCGTCCCAAGTAATCGCCCTGAGTAATGAATCATGTCTGACCGGCTATTCCTGTTTGTAACCGACGGCGAGGCCACCGAACTGCATTGGTGGCAGCCGGACGCCCCTGCCAGCGCAGCGTCGCCGTTACGCGGCGATTGGGTCGCTTTTGCCGATTGGCTGGCGCGATCGGGCCTGCGCCGTCCGGTGACGCTCTCGGTGCTTTTGCCCGATTCGGTGTGCAGCCGCCTGATCGTGCCTATTCCCGGCACGCGGCGAGAAAAGGCCCTGCAAGCCTTGCCGTTCGCGCTCGAAGATCTGGTGGCCGATGATCTGAGCCAGCTTTACCCCGTGCTGGCCGACCGCCCCTTGTCGCCGGGTCGCTGGCCCGTGCTACTGGTGGATGCCGATGTACGCACCCGTGTACTCGATGCACTCGGAAATCTCAATCTGGTGCCACAGCAACTCGTTGCCATGGCCGATACGCTGCCCCCACCCGAAGCGGGCGAGTACAGCGTCTGGGTCGATCCGGTTCAGGGGCACATCAGTGTGCTGACCGGCCCGCACGAAGGCATGGCATTGGCACCATTGCCTGACCACAATGCCGCCGAACAACTGGCCGGGTGGCTGCCACGCATGACGCCAGCACCGCAGCGCGTAGTGTTTCATTTACCGCTGGAACAACCACCCCAATGGCCGGAAGGCATCGCGTTTTCCGCGCAGGCCGCGCCGGACTGGGCGCAATGGCATCAGATCTGGGCGACAGGGCTTGATCGAAATCGTCCATTATCTGCGATCACTTCGGCCAGGGCCGTGAGTGATCAGCAGTGGCAACGCCGCTGGTGGCAGGTGGGCGCCGCCGCATTGGTCGTGCTTATATTGTTGCTGGTCAGTCAGTGGATCGCGATCAGCCAGATGAACCGCCAGGCCGAACGTTTGCAGACGCAAATCACACAGGATTTTCACGCTGCCTTGCCACAGGTCACGCGCATGGTGAATGTGCGGGTGAAGTTGCAGCAGGCGCTGGATCAGCGCTCCGGAGCGCATGAAGATGTCTTTATGCCTGCGCTCGCGGCCTTTGGTTCGGCGTATCAGGCGGCAAAACCGAAGGACGCGCAGTTGGCGATCAAGTCGATCCGCTTCGATGCAAAACAACTGACCGTCGAGCTCACCGCCCAGAAGTATGAGGTGTTGCAGCAGTTGCTCGAACAACTCAAGACGGGCAGCACGGCTACCGTCAGCCAGATCGATGCGGGCGTGGATGCGGGCGTCGCGCATATGCGCATCGGCATTAAAGTACTTTAAATTCAGGTGGTATCGATGATGAATACACCCGTTTGGTTTTCCTCATTCTGGCAGCAGCGCAATCAAAGCGAACGCCGTACGCTCACCTTGGCGGCGATTGCGTTGGTAGCACTCGTGGGTTACCAGTTTGTTTGGTCGCCCATGCAACAGGCCGAGCAGCGAGCGCATGATCGTCTCGCAGAGGCCGAACAGCTTGCCGCCTTTACCGCGCAAGCAAAACGAACCCTGATGCAGGCAGGATCAAAATCGGCACAGCCAAGTGCTGTCTCGCTGATGCTTTGGGTGGAACAGGCCGCCCGCACGGTCGGCATTGAACAGCAGTTGGTTCAGCGCCAGCCGGACGGCGACGACCGTGTCCAGCTCAAGTTTGCCGCCGTGCCGTTCGATTCCCTGTTGCGTTGGTTGGCACAGGCGAATGAGGCGGGGTTGAGCGAGCAGAGTGTCAACATCACACCCAAAGGCGGTGATTCGAGCGATGCGGCCGGGTTGGTGGATGCCGAGATCACCTTGGCGAAGCACGCAGCAAGCTCATGAGCCGAAAACCTGTGAAAGAACCGGCGCTGCGCCGACCGCGATCCCTGATCTGGCCGGGTGCGCTGTTATTGATGGCGAGCTGGTTTGTGGCACTTCTGGTGACCGCTCCGATTACCTTGATCCCCGTTTCCCGCCTCGCGCTGCCGCCCGGCGTGGCATTGGTGCCACTTGGCGGTACGGTCTGGCACGGGCAATGGCGTTTGAACTCGCCCCGAGCACCGGCCATGACGATCCAAACCGATTTCTTGCCATTGTCGATCATCCGTTTGCAACCGGCTTGGCATGTACGGGCGCAAACGGCCGCGCGCGCAAGTCAACCGGATATGGGCTTGAGTCTGGCCGCCGATGTGGGGCTGGGCTTCAAGCAACTGAACGTTCGCAATCTGCATGGGCGTTTGGCCGCTGATAGCCCGCTGATCGCAGCGCTGACGGCCTGGCCATTAAATGGGTTAATTGACTTCAGCGGGGATGCGTCACTTATTAGAACCAAGAGCGGTTTCGATCTCAAGGCCGCCCGAGCCATGGCCAACTGGCGAAATGCAGCGATCACGACGACCGAACCGTTGTTCCTTGGCGATCTGGTTCTTGATGCAAAAATTGCTCAGGGGCAACTCAAAGCCACGATCAAACCGGCATCCGGTAGCCGTGGGCCTTTGTTGGGCGAGCTCAACCTTGCTGGATTATGGCCGGTCACCACGGCGCCGAAAGTAAGCGGTTATCTGCAAGCCACGGCGGGCGCAAGCGAGGCTTTTCGTCAGCAGTTGAACCTGCTGGGACACCCCGATGCCAGCGGGAAAATCACCATTCAAGGGGTGATGCCGGGACGTTATTGACCCACTCTGATAGGTGGCTAACTATCCTCTATAAGTAAGCTCGATTAGAAATTCCTAATCAATCGGCTCATTCTGATGATTGAGTAAAAGACGCAATTATTAAAAGAATCCGGAATTCCTATAGCCTGCCCCCGTGGACACCCAGAGGTGAACAGAGCAGGCAGCAAAATTCGATCCGAGGTTCATGAACTACTCAGGAGAAGTTCAGATGTGGCAAACGATTAAAAACCTCTGGTTTCAGGATCCATCCGCGAAACCGGTACTCATCAACGAGACGGCGGTGCGCATCCGCGCCGGTATGCTGCTGGCCATCCCGATCTATATGGGGTTCACTTTGTGGTCGGCGATTTTCGGTGGGCACTGGATCGTTAATGGCGATAGCATCCACGATACACTCGATACCGATTGGGACGGTCATATTATCTATTCGGCGAATGTCATTCGGCGTACCTGGGATTACACTATCCAGACTAACGTCCTGTTTTACGGCCTGTTCGAGATGATCGCCGGGATGTTTGTTTGGACTTCGCGTCTGTCGCCGACGATCCTGCTGGCCAGTTTTCTGGCGCGCAAACAGCATGCGGTCTGGAAGCCGTTGACCCCGAAACGGTACGCCTGGACACTCGGCGCGTTCATGATCGCCCTGTGTCTGATCTTCTTCAACCCGAGTACCTTCGCCGATTGGGTCAACGCCATCGCAGGCCGCACATTGTTACCGGATACCAGTCAGTATCTGTCGTACTGGATTCCATCATTGGTATTCGTTTGCGTCGCCTTCATGTGGCTCGAAGCTGTGCTCGGATTTTGTGTGGGCTGCAAGATTCACTGGCTGCTGGTCAAGCTGGGCGTGCACAAGGAAGAATGCCTGGCCTGCAACAACATCGACTGGGATGAAATCGTGCGGCGCAAAGCTAAGAAGGACGGGACAAAATAGGATCACTGAGTCTTGTTTGACTGTCCTCCGTGAGGGTTGGTATCCAGCGTGAGAAAGGCCCCGAATCCGGGGTTTTTTGTTGCCATCCGAAAGGAAATATAAACATGCTCTGGACAGACTTTATACTTGTAACTGTCTCACGAAATAGCCGTGACTGATGCCCCTAGGAAGCGGCGCCTGCCCATCGCTGGCGACGTTTGCGACCATGGCCTATCTGTCCGAGCTTTGATGAGACAAATCACCAAAGAAAGAAGGAAACTCAAATGAAAAAGATCCGGTTGCTACAGTCTGTGTTTATTTTGTTGTTGATGGGTCTGTTGGGTGCACTCCCCGTGCAGGCACAGACCGTGGGTGCCAAGGCCATTGATGCCGTTGGCGGTAATTCACTTGCCGAGCATCATATCGTTCTGCAGGAAACTGATAGTGACTTGCAG
>NZ_DAIESY010000126.1:0-15931 GCF_027346185.1 Halothiobacillus sp. | reverse complement strand
ATACCCACGTAGCAAAGGATGCGTCGCGCGATCAGACCGGCGATCTGCACCGACGTGACGTCGCCGCGCGGGGTCTGAATCCAGAGGGCATTGCGCTCGTTTTCGGTGGACGCCTTGTCGAGGTCCGCGTTGACGAAGCTGCCGGGGACATACCAGCGGCCCTTGATCTCGCCGTAGACCGGACTCTTGTTCGAATGCACGTTGAACACATTCATGAATACGCTGATTTTCAGCGCGTCGCGATCCAGATACGGATCATTGACCTTCTCCACCGCGACAATGCGCCCATCAGCCGGGGAGATTACCGCGTCGACGTCCGTTGGCGGCACGCGTGCCGGGTCGCGGAAGAACTGGAATGCGAAAACCGCCCATATCCAGAACGGAATCGACCAGTAGCCGATCAGCCAGGTCGCGATCAACGCTGCCGCGAACGCTGCCAGCAAAATCAGCCAGCCCTCGCGGGCGATAAGGGGATGTGTCATAGCAGGGGTCAGGGGTCAGGATTCAGGGGGGGCCAGTATTAACGGAGAACCAGTAGGCAGCGCAGCCACAAAATCCCTGATCCCTGAATCCCGACCCCTGATCCCTAATTAGTTTTTGGTGTGATCGACCAGCTTGTTCGCCGTGATCCACGGCATCATCGCGCGGAGCTTGCCGCCCACGACCTCGATCTGGTGCGCGGCGTTGTTGCGGCGCCAGGCGGTCATCTCGGGGTAGTTGGCCTGGCCTTCGAGGATGAAGCGCTTGGCGTAGGCGCCGTTCTGGATGTTGGCCAGGCACTCCTTCATCGCGGCACGCGACTGCTCGTTGATGACCTTGACGCCGGTGACGTACTCGCCGTACTCCGCGTTGTTGGAGATCGAGTAGTTCATGTTGGCGATGCCGCCTTCGTACATCAGGTCGACGATCAGCTTCAGCTCGTGCAGGCACTCGAAGTAGGCCATCTCGGGCGCGTAGCCCGCCTCGACCAGGGTGTCGAAGCCGGCCTTGACCAGCTCCACGGCGCCGCCGCACAGCACGGCCTGTTCACCGAACAGGTCGGTCTCGGTCTCGTCCTTGAAGGTGGTCTCGATGATGCCAGTGCGGCCGCCACCGATCGCGGAAGCGTAGGACAGCGCGAGATCGCGCGCCTTGCCCGAAGCGTCCTGAAACACGGCGATCAGGTCGGGAATGCCGCCGCCCTTGACGAACTCGGAGCGCACGGTGTGGCCCGGTGCCTTTGGCGCGATCATGATGACATCGAGGTCGGCACGCGGCACAACCTGGTTGTACAGGATGGCGAAACCATGGGCGAAAGCCAATGTAGCACCTTGCTTGAGGTTCGGCTCGATGTCGTTACGGTAAATGGCAGACTGGTACTCATCGGGGGTGAGGATCATGATGACGTCGGCCGCGGCAACTGCCTCATCGACAGGTAGAACGGTCAGGCCTCCAGCTTGGGCCTTGCGCGCCGAAGCGGACCCCGGACGCAGGCCAACCACTACGCTTACACCAGAATCCTTGAGGTTCAGGGCGTGGGCGTGGCCTTGTGAACCATAACCGATGATGGCGACTTTCTTGCCTTGGATCAGCGTCAGGTCACAGTCTTTGTCGTAATACACTTGCATGGAAAAATCTCCAGATAACAAAATAAAGTCGGATAAAAAATCAGATCTGCGAGCGCATCAGGCCTCGGGCACGGACATACCACGCGGACCGCGCGCAATTCCGAGCGCGCCGGAGCGTACGATTTCAACCACCGGGATCTCACCCAGCGCCGAAAGAAACGCGTCCAGCTTGTGTCCCGGCCCCACCATCTGGATGGTGTAACTTGTTTCGCTGACATCGATAATCTGGCCACGGAAAATTTCGGCCAGACGGTAGACCTCTTCCCGATAGCGCTCGACGGCCTGCACCTTAATAAGCATGAGTTCACGCTCGATATGAGGGGCATCCGCCATGTCCTGAACCTTGATCACATCAATCAACTTGTTGAGCTGCTTGATGATCTGCTCGATGATCTGTTCGTCACCGCGCGTGACCAGGGTCAACCGCGACAAGGTTTCGTCGACGGTGGGTGCAACGCAGAGCGATTCAATGTTGTAACCGCGTGCGGAAAATAAACCGGCGACCCGCGATAGGGCGCCTGCTTCGTTTTCAATCAAAATTGAGATGATGTGCCGCATGTCTTATACCAGAATCATTTCATTCAAACCGGCACCGGCTGGCACCATCGGATATACGTTCTCGGTCGGGTCGGTCTGAAAATCCATGAAGACCAGCCGATCGCGCAGGGCGAACGCCTCGCGCAAGGCCCCCTCGACATCGGATGCCTTTTCGATCCGCATACCCACGTGACCATAAGATTCCGCCAGCTTGACGAAATCCGGCAGGGCTTCCATATAGCTCATGGCGTAACGGCCGGAATAGAAGAACTCCTGCCACTGACGCACCATGCCAAGATAGCGGTTGTTCAGACTGACGACCTTGATGGGCAAGTGATACTGCAATGCCGTGGACAGTTCCTGCGTACACATCTGGATACTGCCTTCGCCCGTCACACAGACGACTTCTTCGTCCGGGAAGGCGAACTTGGCCCCTAGTGCCGCCGGCAGACCAAAACCCATCGTCCCCAAGCCGCCGGAGTTCAACCAGCGGTTCGGCTTGTCGAAACCATAATACTGGGCAGCCCACATCTGATGCTGGCCCACATCGGACGCCACGAACGCGTCTCCCTTGGTGATTTCCCAGACTTTCTGCACCACATACTGAGGTTTGATCACCTCGCCGTTGGTCTTGTAGTCGAGGCAGCGCATTTCGCGCCACTGCTCGATCTGCGCCCACCAGGCGGCGATGGCTTCTTTCTGCTTGGCACCGCCCGCGTCTTCGATCAAAGGCAGCATTTCTTCCAGTACGGATTTGACCGAACCAACGATTGGCACGTCCACAACAACATTCTTGGAAATGGACGCGGGATCAATATCGATGTGCACGATCTTAGCGGTCGGACAGAACTTGGCGAGATTGCCCGTCACTCGGTCATCGAAGCGCGCGCCGATGGCGATGAGCACATCACAGTGATGCATCCCCATGTTCGCTTCATAAGTGCCGTGCATACCCAGCATGCCGAGGAACTGCCGGTCACTCGCCGGGTACGCACCCAATCCCATCAATGTATTTGTGATCGGATAATTGAGCAGGCGGGCAAACCGGGTCAGTTGCTCAGCCGCACGGCCCAGCACGACGCCGCCACCGGAATAGATCATCGGCCGTTCGGCGTTGACGATCAGGTCAACAGCCTTGCGAATCTGACCGCTATGCCCTTTCACCGTCGGGTGATAGGAACGCAAGGAAACAGATTGGGGATATTCGAATGGAATCAGCACACGGGGATCGGTGACATCCTTGGGAATATCGACCACGACCGGCCCGGGCCGTCCGGTCGTCGCAATATAGAAGGCCTTTTTCATTGTATCGGCCAGATCACGGACATCCTTGACGAGGAAGTTGTGTTTGACGCAAGGGCGCGTAATGCCGACGCTATCGACTTCCTGAAACGCATCATTGCCGATGAGACTGGTTGGCACCTGTCCGGTAATCACAACCAGCGGAATCGAATCCATGTGCGCGGTGGCAATACCGGTGACGGCATTGGTTGCGCCCGGGCCGGACGTCACCAGAACGACACCCGGTTTGCCCGTTGCGCGTGCATAGCCATCCGCCATGTGCACGGCACCCTGTTCATGACGAACCAGGATATGTTGAACCTGCTCCTGCTGGAACAAAGCATCATAAATGTGTAGAACGGCGCCACCGGGATAGCCGAATACAGCCTCTACCCCTTCAGCCTTCAAGCATTCCACCAGGATTTGACCACCGGACAATTCCACGAGCGTTCTCTCTTATTTTTTATTGAAAGACAAGGCCTTGCCCGAAAAGGTGCTATTGATAAGGCACCAACTCGACCCAAGGCCTAATGTTTTTTTGGCGCTCATAAAGCGCCACAGGACACCTGACAAACACCCGTCTGAATTCGCAGTTACAGGACTAATAATTATCAGCCTAATCAACCGCCCTGCGAAAACAAATGAATCCAAGCGGATTAATATAGCGCTTTATGAACCAAATTGCATCGCCGAGTTTCCCACTTGTGCCAACAACGAGCAGTGCGCCACCAAGATCGCATGATAAATGGGCAACCTGTTTGCTAAAAGCCACCAAACCCATTGTCTGAATTAGACACCAATGCACCGCCCATCGCCTTTTGCAATACTTTTTTGATTGCATCCGGCGAGCTGCGCAGTTTGAAGAAGGAGGCATGGCCGCCCATCATCGGCAAATCAGGGAAGAAAAGCGCCATACGGAATCGTAGGTTCAGTGCCTCTGCTTCCTTGTTGTTCAAAAGTACTTCATAAGGCAGGAAGGCGTAGCGGTGTGGCATTCCGCTGTCCACAGCATCGACCAGCGCCACTCCATTGGCGTTGTTGTCCTTAACTCCAGACAGATCCACACCGAACACTTCCTGATCCTTGCCCGGAATCTTTATTTTATATACCAGGCCGACACCATCCTTTTTCGCCGCCAACCGACTGAGGATCTTCTGCTCCGCTGTAGAAAAACTAGGGTACCCCCCCAAATCAACCGGATCATTGAAGGTTTCCATGCCGAAGCCGTATTGATAATTGGCCAGCTGTTCCACCGTTCGCGGCTTGGAACCAAAGGTCTTCTCAGCGCCCAGAATGTTCGCCAATGCTTTGGCGACGGACTCATTATCTGATGCCAAGTGGTAACCGGCCGCCACATAGGGCGGATTCATGTAGGTCACATAGGTTTTACCCTCATGTTCCTCCAGAGAAACACTGAGCGCAGCACCGTAACCACCCCGTGGCGTCTCAGAAGCTGTGGTCAGCATGGCCGGGCTGGTGATGGAGAGCACCGTGACATTCTTCAAGGGCGAGTACTGCCCAACCACTTCAAAGCCACCTTTCATCAGTTTCGACTGAACCGTGCTCACTGCATCAGACAAAGGAAGCGATAATGCGGCTCCCTCAACGAAAGGCTGCAAACCGGCTGCGGCATAGGCAAAAGGCGCAATCAATAAGGACAGGATCACCAAAAACACAAGGCGCGCGGACTTCATCATCAAACCACCCCTGAAAAAACTTTAATTATGATCAAACAATCCTCGGGAAGGTCTGCACAAATGCAGACCTTCCCGTGCAGGGCATGGATGCCCTGCCACTCAATGACTTAAGTCATTGAAATGTATAACACAAGACGAGCATGTACCGGCTTGTGCGTTTCTGCAGGAAGCCATGGATGGATTCGTGCAGAGTTTCCCTCGGGAACCTCGAAAAATCCCATCTTTGGGATTTTTCGAGGACGTTCGTCACGCGAAACCAACATCGTTGCAGGAAGCAAAGATGGAACGCCTTGCGTTTCCCGAAGGGCTGGATACAAGGATGTATCCAGCGGCAACGAACTTGCGCTACTTCAATCGTCTGCGCGATTGCGCGGCACCACATCCCTGTGGTGCACGAGCACCTCAAATCAAAAGGTTTTTCGAGGTACCCCTTCCTGAAACAATAACCAGGAATCATACCAACCTATTCATATATATAGTGAAACAGCCATCTGGCAGGCAAACTGATAAAAACTTGCAACGCCGGCCAGCTCCACCCCCTGAATCAATTCATCCGATTGCAGCCCCAGTGCCATCACGGAATCTGAACAGGCAATCAACCGAACCCCCTCCTCCTGTGCGATCGAACGCATTTCAACCAGTGCGGCATCCTGCACACTCCGCTGTAAAAACCGCACACCGGTTTGTGTAAAGAAAATAGCAGAGGGATCTTCTGCCGCCATGGCGGCGAGTGAAAGCGACAAGGCAGTCCGGACAGAACCGGGATCGTCACGGGAAAGAATGAGCGCCATACCACCCCAATTCTGTTTACGGGCCATGTCTGGGATGGATTCATTCACGATGATTTGGCCAGAGTGATTTTGAAGAACTCAGGCGATGTGGGCTCACGCTCGACACCAATGAATTCATGACCGGTTTGCAGGCAATAGGCCTTGAAGTCCGCGGGAGCGCCCAGATCCGTCGCCCAGATCTGGAGGTACGCACCAGGCGCAGCCGTGGAGAGAAAACGACGGGCGCGCAGCAAGGGCATTGGACAGCGCAAACCTCGAGCATCGATCACTTCCACCGATTACTCGGGGGTGACCAGGGGTAGTCCGGAACCTGCCCAGTACATCACACCGCCGTCGAGATTATGCAATCTGGTCACCCCCTGCCCAACAAGGAAGTGACATGCCTGGGCGGAGCGGGCGCCACTATGACAATAGATCACAACATCCTTATCCGTTTTGAATTGCTCCACATTCATGGGCACAAGGTGCAACGGTATCAATTTGGCTCCCTTGATCACACCCCGCATCGTTTCCGAAGGCCCGCGGACATCAACCAGCAGCACCTCATCAAGGCGGCGCAGCAATTCTTCCGGTGCAATATTCTGAAAACTGGACATACCGATACTCACTAAAATCAAATGTTTAAATAAATTTAAAGAACCTCTAATTTAGCAGGAGGTTCCGTGCAGCACAGCGTTGTGCCGCCATGAACGATCACAAACATGATTGTTCATGAAGAAAATCAAAAATCGCATTTTTGATTTTCAATCTCTGGACATGCCAGGATGGAATTACTCAGGGCCCCCATGAAGATACAAGGTCAAACAGACACAACCACACGAACTTATACCTTAAGAGGAGCAATTGATACCACAATCACGCACTCACCAACATGCAAAATATTTTCCCCTGTATACAAATTTCGAATTTCAAGGCAAAGCAAGCCGACAAAAGAAGCGCGAATTGAAAAAAGGGGTAGCGCGTTGAGACCAAGGGTCATAATATTGAAAAATCGGACTGTTTAATAAAAAAAACGAAAAAACAACACCGTTTTCACAAAAAGCAGCGAAGGAATATAGGCAAACGCTAATATTTACCGGGCCCTGGATACAGAAATAAACCATGTCCGTATAAAAATTTTTTTATTTGTGTCGTGCCACATAACCTCTACAGTGAGTAGGGTCAAATGACAAGAAAACCACCAAAACCATCTTGACGCCCAGAGCGACCAATGAGGAGAGGATGACAATGACACCAAAAATTCGGGCATTAACACAAGCAGGCTCCGCTGTACTAGTGGCGGCGAGCCTCTTCATGGCAGGGCAGGCCTTAGCGGCGGACTCGGCGCTCACCAAGAGCCAGCAAGAGGGCAAAGAGATCGCCTTTACCAAAAGCGAAGGTAACTGCCTCGCCTGCCACAGCATCGCCGATGGCACGCAAGCCGGTAACATCGGGCCGGCCCTGATCGCCATGAAAATTCGCTATCCAAAAAAAGAAGACCTGTTCGACGTTATTTGGGATCCACGTGAGAAGTTCGGCAAGGGAGTGATCATGCCTCCTTTCGGCGAACACAAAATTCTGACTAAAGAGCAGATCGAGAAAGTCGTCGATTATCTGTACACGCTCTAAGCACAGACACCCCCAAGTGACCACCAAGGAGCTCTCAAGAATGAAAAAAGTTTTAACCAGTATGTTATTGGCCAGTATCTGCACCGGTATCAGTGCCGCAAATGCCGCATCCGGATATAGCGACCACAATCCAAAGGACAGTAATAACCCAGCCGAGTTCGCCAAGGAATTCCGTAACTTCTATTACCAGAATTTCCCACAAATCCCCCACGACAAATACAACATGGGCGTCTACGCCTTCAACGAGGATGCGTACAGCCAATATAAGGACATGATGGAGTTCCCGCCCCAGGATGACTACATCGCCAAAGGCAAGAAATTCTGGGAAGACTACCGTCTGCCCAACGGCAAACCTCTTTCTTCCTGTGTTGGCGAAGCCAAAGGGCTGCGCGCAAAGTATCCGTACTTCAACATCAAGGACGGCAAGGTTCACAACCTTGAAGATGACCTCATCAATTGCCAGATCAATGCCGGGGTACCGAAGGACGAGTCACTGGGTTCAAAAAAGGCATATAACGATCTTGCCAGCGTTTCGGCCTACCTTGCCAGGATGTCCGACGGCATGAAAGTCAACGTGGAAATCCCCGATGATCCCCGCGCCGTAGAAGCATTCAATAACGGCAAGCATATGTTTTTCCGCAAGACTGGGCAGCTGAACTTCTCTTGCGCGGATTGCCACATGTATCATGCAACGCAAAAAGTTCGCTCTGAAACACTCCACACAGGCATCGGCAACACAACGGGCTTCCCGGTCTATCGTTACAGCAAGCAAGGCATGTTCACCCTGAACAAGCGACTGTTCGGCTGCATGCGCGACACGCGAACCATTCCGTTCAAGCAGTATTCATCGAGTATGCTTGACCTGGAATACTTCCTGGCCTATATCGATAACGGGCTGGAAATCAACGGACCGGCTCTGCGTAAGTAATCGGCAACAAGTCTGATCGCAAACAAAGCCAGCATCAGCTGGCTTTTTATTTGTCCTCAGATCAAGATCATCACGCCGATAAAGACACAGCCCCCGATGAGCAGTGACAAACCGAAATGTCGCAGGATGAACTGTACGATTTCCTCCCGCGTCCGTTCAACCCGCTGGTGCCAGTCAAGAAAACGGCGCAAGAGAAAAAAGGCCGCTATCAGGCCGACAACCACGAAGGCGAGTGCTAATCCATACTGATGGGCCCATTTCAGTACCGGGCGAATGTAACTGCCGAAAAAGTAGCCCAGAATGATGAATTCGCTGATGCCGATAATCACCGCCGGCGTGTTGAATCGGACGAACGTGCCATAATTCAGTCGGAAAATGCCCGCCAATGTGGGCGTAATCCATGACAACGGCCCACTCAATCGAGCAATGAATACGGCCGAAGCACCCCGCTTCTCGAAGAAGGCCACCCCCTTTTCATAGTTCTCCCGGTGCACCATCCGCCCGATCAACGGCCAATGCTGTAAACGATCAAACAGTCCGTTCCCGTAACGATAGCCAAGCCAGTAACTCAGGTTGTCACCCAGAATACCCCCGCTGAACAGCACGAGCATGACCACCCAGACATCAAGAACCCCCAAACCCGCCAGAACGGCACCGGCAAGAAAGAAGACCTCACCTAATACCACGAGTGAGAACGGGATGAGTGTCTCGAGGAAGGCACCAAAAAATAAAATGACGTAAGCCGTGTGTTGATGTTGCTGAAGAAACGGTATCGCCTGTTCGAAGGACGCCAGATCAGCGAATGACATCGTATCCCCGTTTCCGTTTCATACTCAGAGGCATCAGCGCCTCAAACAACCATTTCAGGCTTTGCTTGAGATAACCACGCACTTCAAATCGCCGGGTCGACGTGGCTACCTGATCACTGGGAATAAAGAAGAATCGACCGTACCGACGACACTCACGAATGAAGGTCAGATCCTCCGCAAAACGCAATTCCGGATGAAAGCCAATGCCGCGACCGATCGGCGCCCGCGCCAACTGAATTGAGTACGAACTCCGCGTCATTCGATGGACGAAGTCATACATTCTGAACCAGAGATGGTCGTACCAGTGATGGGTGTTCAGGGGTTGAACACGGGTGGTTCCAATCGCAAGACTCTCGGACCCGTGCTGATTGATCCAGCGATTGAACTGCCGCAACGCATTAGGCGCTAGATGGGTATCGGCATCGCAAAAAATCACCCATTCCGACTGGACGTTCACGGCCGCCAATCCTGCATTCTTGGCTTTGGACACACCAAGATCGCTTTGGATGGCGCGAACGGATAACCGATCATCGCCAAACATAACATATCGTTCGGCAATGGCCCAGGTGGCGTCGGTTGAACCATTTTCGACGATGATGATTTCCATCCGATCCACTGGATAGTTTTGCGTCAGCAGACAATCCAGGGTCGAAGCCAGAATCGACTCTTCATTGTGCGCAGGCACGATCACGGAGAAAAAGTGTTTATACAGTGCTTCGCTCATGGACGACTGAATTCTGTGCACCGTCTCCTGCGTGCGCCAGGGCGGATCGAAGCGTCGGGTATTCTCAGTTTCAGCGAGTGCGGCGACCAGGTCGAATGCCTTTGCCTGATCCCGACTGACAAAGTAGTTCAGACTATCGAGGTAATATCCCAGGTATTCCTGCTCCGTCTGATTGGGTGTTGGGATTAGTAGCGCCCGTTTATCGTGTTCCACGAGATCCATGACCGTGGTGTATCCGGCCCGCGAAACCACACATTGGGCGCGGGCAAACAAAGACTGTCGCAGAGGCCCAGTTGCCAGCGGGTAGACCTCGAGCAACTCACTGACTGCGTCTCGATACTGCGCGGGATCGGCCTCGGCATCGCCGAGCACAAAAACTTTCTTGCCGGGCAAATTTTTTGCCTGCACCAGCAGGTCACGAACAAACGCACCTTTATGCTCGTGCAGATACCCACTGATGACGAACAGATAATCGATGTCCCGCTCCTGCTCCTGCTCTTGGTGCGGGTAGGACGACATTATCCCAACGTACTCGCGCCGGGTGTGTTGCAAAACTGCCGTATGGGACAAATTCCCGGTCAGATTCAAACTCGGGCACGGATAATCTGGGATGAAAATGCAGTCGAATTTTTTCAATGCCGCCACGTTGAGGTGATCGCTCAACCAGCTGACTTCCTGCAACCCCTTGGGTGGTATGAAAGCAATCTGATGAGACAGTATGAACGAGGGAACCCAGCGACTGTACATACCGTAACGACCGTCGCTGAATACGAAATCATAATCACAGGCAATGGATTGAAACCGACGATGTTCTTCGCGAATTCTTCGCCAAGTGGTGAACAGATCGAGGGCTAGATAGGCGTAGAACCGCCAACCGGTCCCGCGTTCCAGCGGCGGATAATCAGACCAGTCCTGCCATTCAACTGCGGGGTGATCGGCCAACTCCAGACGCATGAAGGCCAAGGCATTACCCGTCGAAATAACCGTAACGCGGTACCCCTCGGCCAGAAACGCATGGATCAGAACCAGGCTGCGCGTGGCATGTCCCAGTCCCAGTGAACTCACCGCAAACAGGGCGCTGGGGGATGCCCCCGAATAGCGCTCGGCATGCGAACAACGCCCGGTATTTACGTTCATGATTACTGCTCGTTCAATCGTGGCATCAGCTCAACCATGTTGCATGGCCGGGTACGGAAATCCAACTGAGGATGAATAATTTGATCCCAGGCATCGCGACAGGCGCTGGTCGATCCGGGCAGTATGAACAGGTAGGTACCGTTGGCAACACCCGAAGTGGCGCGGGATTGCAAGGTTGACGTGCCGATTGACTGGAAGGACAACCACCGGAAGAGTTCACCGAAACCCTCGATTTCCTTGTCGAGCAGCGGTATCACTGCTTCTGGCGTGCCGTCGCGCCCGGTCAGTCCGGTACCGCCCGTCGTGATAATGACCTGACACACCGGGTTGGCAATCCACGCTGAAACCACCGCACGAATCGCGTACTTGTCATCACGAACGATCTGCCGGTCGTACAACCGGTGCCCTCCATCAATCACTCTCCCCTGCAATAAATCACCCGAAGGATCATTCTTAAGAGAGCGGGTATCCGATACCGTCAGTACAGCAATATTCAGAGGGACAAATGCACGCGTGTTCATTCACAAGCCTTCATTCATGAGTAGTTTATTTGGGCGGGATGTCATCGGCTGGCAAGCCTTGAGCGCATTTTTTACAGACCAACGACTTCCCGATCATCGAACGCCTTCCGGCTTCGGTTTCAATCCACGGGCGATTGATCCAGGGTGGTTGATGACGCGTATGTTGATGGTGACCACACGCCAATCGGGCGAACCAATCGCCCAGCTCATCCCGGTGGAACGACACAATAGCAGAACTGAACGTCTGTTCTGTGACACGTGCCATGAACGCCGTTTCGTATCCTAAAGCGCGATCAGTCGCACGGTGAAGCCCAAAGGTCATGCTCGTCAGCGGCCGTTATTTCAACCTCGACGAAGTCACCAGGACGCACATCTGTCACGTCCGGCAGGAAGACGACGCCATCGATTTCCGGTGCATCACCGGGGCCGCGACCCACGGCTCCGGACTCGTCCACTTCGTCGATCAGAATAGCCATGCGCTGCCCCACCTTGGCGGCCAACTTTGCCGCGCTGATTTCGGCCTGTTTTGCCATGAACCGCTCAAGCCGCTCCTGCTTGAGCGACTCCGGCACGGGGTTGGCCAGCTGATTTGCCGTGGCACCCTCGACAGGCGAATAGGTAAAGGCACCGACTCGATCAAGCTGCGCTTCATCGAGGAAATCGAGCAATTGCTGGAAGTCATCCTCGGTCTCGCCAGGGAAGCCGACGATAAAGGTCGAACGCAAGGTCAGATCAGGGCAGATATCTCGCCATGTACGGATTCGCTCCAACACGTTCTCACTGGAGGCCGGACGCTTCATCGCCTTTAGAATGCGCGGGCTGGCGTGCTGGAACGGGATATCGAGGTAAGGCAGCACCCAGCCCTCAGCCATTAACGGAATGACCTCATCCACATGCGGATAGGGATAGACGTAATGCAGTCGAATCCAGGCATCCATCTGCCCAAGTTCAGCCGCCAGCTCCCTGAAACGGGTCTTGACCGGTTTGCCGCCGAAGAAATCGAGCTTGTAACGTGTATCCAGACCATATGCGCTGGTATCCTGAGAAACCACCAGCAGTTCGCGTACCCCGGCATTCACCAGATTCTGGGCTTCGGTGAGCACCTCGCCCACAGGGCGACTCACGAGATCGCCCCGCATGCTCGGAATGATGCAGAAGCTGCAACGATGGTTGCAGCCTTCAGATATTTTCAGATAAGCGTAATGCCTGGGGGTGAGTTTGATACCGACCTTGGATTCGAAATCCGAAACTTCCGTCTGAACGCGAGGTGCCGGCATCAAATCGACGAAGGGATCGTGCCGGGGCGGCAAATGTTGATGAACCGCCCCCATCACTTCGCCGTAAGCCTGCGGACCTGTGATAGCGAGTACGCTCGGATGTGTCTGGCGGATCAACTCACCCTCGTCACGCGCGCCCAGACAACCGGTCACGATGACTTTACCGTTCTCGGCCAGCGCTTCACCGATCGCATCCAGCGATTCTTGCGTAGCCGAGTCGATGAAACCACAGGTATTCACGATAACGAGTTCCGCATCCTGATAATCACTCGATAATGCGTAGCCTTCGGCACGCAGCTGGGTCAGGATGCGCTCGGAATCGACCAAAGCCTTGGGGCACCCCAGGCTGACAAAACCCACGCGGGGCGAAAAAGAACTCATATGCTCGAAAACCTGGTTGCTTATTCGGAGGGTGTACCAGACTGATGATCGACCGATGCTGACCGGGCCTCATAGTCCTCAAGCCGTCCATCATCATATTGCTTGTGAATTTTGAGATTGTTGCGCTCGGCGAATTGCAGAACCGAGTCGAACATCGCCGGGTTCTGGGTCTGCAATTCAGGTTCGATGGCGAGCACTTTCTGTCCATCCAATGAGGCGGGATGTAGACGGTTGGAAAATACCAGCCGGTGCAGATCGAAAGTCGCATCCCAACTGGCCAAACGATCAATCCAGTCACTCGGACGAAAACGCGCACCCGATTTTGTAACAGATTCAATGAGATAACGGAAATGCATGGGATCGCTCATAATGAATACTTTTCTTGAGTTTCAAACCGATCAGAGAATACCGTGCTGTCGACACACAGCCACCGTAAAACAAAATCGCTTTGCATTCTAAATTAATTAATAGACAAAAGCACTTGGAAGCCTTGTCCAATATAAAAAGAGTCTCGAGTAAGCTGCAACGGGACCGGGCTCCGTTCATGATGCAGGGATGAAAGCCATCATAAAACTTGAAGAGTTAAGGACGATTGATCAACTGAACAGTTTTCTGTCCAACACCGAGAAGGTGACCTTCTAGGTCATAGGCGGCAAGGACACCTGCTACCGCGGGATTCAGGGGGGGGGAACCGGTCAGGTTCAAGTCTATCCGAATTTTGTGAGTAAGGTATACGCACTACTTCCAAAGAGGAACGCGATATGACCGAACAGCAAACCAAATCCAGAAGCGCTCCCTACAAACTCGGCACGGATTATCTATGAATCTTAGGCCCCCGAAAGAGTCTCATGCTTCATGGGAAAGAAGATGCCCGCAAGCAGTCGCCTGACGTACTGCACGAGAGACGCAAGCAGGTAATACGCTTATACCGGAAAAAGATGCTCGTCATCCTGATTGTTAAACACGCCGGCCTGAGCTGGTCAGCGGTCAACCCCGCGATCTGGCTATGGGCTTGCTAGGGTGAGCGGAAGACAGTATCTGCAGCGGTGCAAGCTTGGCGCTGACACCCTACCATGCCACTGAACAGCGCGCCTAGGCCGAAGGGACAGAGATTTATTAGGGGGATGAAACAGCGGTCATAGATATCGACGTTCGTGGCCGCGGTTACGCGCCAGTGGGTCAAACCCTGGTGACCTACGCAGTCGGCGGCACACGCCAGAAGCTAACGACAAAAAAATATCAACGATTGCCACCGTCACCAACCAAGGTAGGACCCGCTGGATAATCATTAACGAGGCATTCAACTCAGACAGGCTCATTGAGTTTCTTGTGGCCTTATCAAGGATGCCGATAAAAAGGTCTTCCTGATTCTCGATAATCTGCGTTTTCATCACAGCAAGCCATTTAAGACTTGGGTTGGAAAACTTAAAGACCTGATCGAGTCGTTTTATCTCCCCCAGCGACAGCCCAGAGTTCAACTCAGAAGAGCGGCTCAATGTCGATTTGAAACAGGCGATCACTACCATGGTGCCGGCACGCACCAAATCCAAGCTGAAAGCCGCTGCAACCGAGCACATGCAGACGTTGGAGAAATCTCCCGAGCGGGTGATAACGTTCTTTCAGGATGCGCGAGTTTAATATGCAGCCTGATTCATGGATAATTCGTGCCGAGTCGATACCCAGCCATAGTCTCCTATCAGGCTAGGGCTTTGTTACTTCCTCCAAGGAAGACAGCCATTCAAGCGCCTGGGCTTGCGATGCTCCACACATATCAATGCTCGGGCTCAATCCTGAACAGCAACGAGGACGCTCCGGTTTGCCGAAAATCGCACACCGAAAGTCATCAGTCAGTTGAACGCAAGCAACCACTGCTGGTTTACCGTTCGGCATACCCGGAATCGGGCTCGAGATCGAGGGGGCGATACAACACGCCCCGCACCCGGTACGACACTTGATGGAATGAGTACCAGTCATGAGAAGTACCTTGTTCGTTATGTTCGGTACTGGAACATTAATAGAGGGCGTGTCCCTGCCCTCGCTTGCACAGAGTTTTCTGTACAACTGGGCGCTAAAGCCCATGAATTACATCAAGAGGTTCATCAATCTCTTTAGCAGTCTTCGCAGTAACTGCCGCTGTAATAACAAAGGAATCACTACGATTAATGAAGCCCATCTGCACACAACAATTGATACACAGTTAACGGATCCAGGGGGTTGAAGCCGCCACCAGCACCCAAAGCTTACGTGAGGCATCGACCGAAGAAGAGACTACAAAAGGCCCACATTGAGCTCTACATAAAAAACCCATCGCACATCTAACTCGTTGAAACACAAGGGGTTATAATAAGTGGCGGAGAAAGAGGGATTCGAACCCTCGATAGAGTTTCCCCTATACACCCTTAGCAGGGGTGCGCCTTCAGCCACTCGGCCATTTCTCCACGGGCCTGCATTCTATCGGCTAAGCACATCAAGCGCAACGGGATTCGAGGCACTGTTAGCCCAAAGCCGTAATGTCCCCTTTGTCCAATTCTAAAATGTCCCCTTTTGGTTTCGGGAGGGGTGATGGCAGAGGAGCATATTACGATGAGCTACCAAGAGGTCGACCGACTGGGGGTGATCCAGCAGGTGGTAGG
>NZ_DAIESY010000122.1:0-2752 GCF_027346185.1 Halothiobacillus sp. | reverse complement strand
GCATCACCACTGCCGCTGGAAGTGGCTGCCACCGGAGTGGCTGCTGCCGGAGCCGCGGTCTCGGCAGGAGCTGCAGCCGGGGTGGCGGCCGCTTCAGTGCTCGTTGCGCTTGGCGCGAATCCATCCTCGGTGGTATGGCCCGTGATCACATAAATCAGCGAGGTGACCATGTAGTAGATGGCAGCCAGAAGCAGGACGGTGCCGACCAGACCTACAAATTTTGCACTCGAATCTACCTTAGGGGTATGACCTTCAGCCACGGGAACCTCCAAATCAATAATAGTTAAGTGTAAGAAAACAGACCCGATTCGGGTAACGACACATGTAACGATCAGGGTGGGCAATTGCAGAGCGCGAGCAAAGAAATCATCGCCGCATACCGGTTTTCGGCGTCACTTCCGTATTCGGGTGCCGAAATTCTCCTGATACCAATCGGCAAAGTATATAGTGAATTACTATTTTAGCGTATATAAACGCTCAATAACCCCATCATATTTATGGTCAAGACTGCCACGCATCAACGTTCTTCGCCCCAAAAGCTGCACCTGCCGGTGGACTCGCTTGCTGGTGTCGGCCCGCGGGTGGCGACCCAATTGGCGCGTCTGTCAATCGAATCCATCGGTGATTTGCTTTGGCATCTGCCCCTGCGTTACGAGAATCGCGGGCAGATTATGCCGCTTGGCGCTCATCTTGTCGGTCAGTCGGCTTTGATTCACGTGACAATCAGTGAAGCGAAGAGCTTGATGCGCGGCAAGGCGAGGCAGGTCGCTCAGGGCTACGATGACACGGGCAGTATTACGCTCTGGCAGTTCGGTCGTTTCGGGCCGACGTTGCAGGCCGGTCAGAGTTACCTGCTGTTCGGCGAGGTAAAAGAAGGCGCGAATGGGCTCGAAATGGCTCAGCCTGAATTGATCAGTAGTGCGCAGCTCGAAGCCATCGTGCCGGTTTATCCTTCGACGGAGGGTTTGAGCCAGGGAAAATTGCGAGCGCTGGTGGGGCAGGCCTTGAGTGTGGCGCTCCACGACCTGGACGAATGTCTGCCCGCACCGGTTCGACATCAATTCGGTTGGCCTTCCCTGCTCATGGCATTGCAACGGATTCACGCGCCGGTGTTGGCGCAAGGGATTCCGACCCCTGATGAACCTGCTTTTGTTCGGATTATTGTCGAAGAGTTGCTCGCCCATTTGTTGGCGTTGCGCTTGAAACGGTATGAACAGAGCCGGGATCACGCGCCGCGATTATCCGCACCGGGCCGTCTGTATCAGGAATTGCTGGCCCAATTGCACTTCCGGCCGACAAAGGCACAAACGCGTGTGCTGGATGAGATTCGGGCGGATATGGCGCAGGGTTCACCCATGTTGAGGTTGGTTCAGGGTGATGTGGGCTCCGGGAAAACGCTGGTGGCAGCGGGTGCGGCCTTGACGGCCATCGAGCAGGGATACCAGGTGGCGTTGATGGCCCCCACGGCCCTGTTGGCCGAGCAACATCAGCGTAACTTCTCGCAGTGGTTTGCGCCATTGGGCATTGATGTGCAGCTGTTGTCCGGCCAGCAATCGGCGAGCGAGCGCCGCGCCAGTCTGGCGGCCTTGGCGGAGGCGAGTTCACTGATGGTCATCGGTACGCATGCGCTGTTTCAGGAACGTGTGACCTTCGACCAGCTCGGCCTGGTGATCGTCGATGAGCAACACCGCTTCGGTGTGCACCAGCGCCTCGCCTTGAGCGACAAGGGAACGCACCCGGACCGCGCCGGGCATCGCCCTCATCAACTGGTGATGACCGCGACCCCGATTCCGCGCACGCTGGCCATGAGCGCCTACGCCGATCTGGATGTGTCGATCATCGATGAATTACCACCGGGCCGCACCCCCATCACGACCGCGTTGGTCCGCTCGGATCGTCGCGACCAGCTGATCGAACGCATCAGCGCGGTCTGTGCCGAAGGCAGGCAGGCCTACTGGGTTTGCCCCTTGGTGGAAGACTCCGAGCGCATCGAAGCCCAAGCCGCTGAATCCACCGCCGAACTGCTGCGGGAACAACTGCCGCATCTGACGGTCGGGCTGGTGCATGGCCGCATGAGTGCCGCCGAAAAAAATTCCGAAATGGCACAATTCAAGTCGCATGAAGTGGATTTGTTGGTGGCCACGACCGTGATCGAGGTCGGGGTGGATGTACCCAATGCCTCCTTGATGATCATCGAAAACGCCGACCGCATGGGCTTGGCGCAATTGCACCAATTGCGCGGCCGCGTCGGGCGTGGACGAACGGATTCGTACTGCGTCCTACTGTTCGATGAGCCGATTTCCGATAAAGCGCGTGCGCGCTTGAGTCTGATGCGCGAAACCCAGGATGGTTTTCGTCTGGCCGAGGCGGATCTGGCGCAGCGCGGGCCGGGTGAAATACTCGGTACGCGGCAAACGGGTCTGGCCAAACTGCGTGTGGCCGATCTCGTTCGCGACGCCGCTTTACTGGACACGGCGCGACAACTGGCCGACGAACTTATCGCCGCGCAAAGCCCGGCTATAAAGCCACTGATCCAACGCTGGGTGGGTGCTGCCCATCAGTATGGCCAGGTCTAGGAACACGCCACCGATTCGAGGCGTTTTTATCCTGCTGAATTCACCCTCTTGAAATTTTCACACCCGACCACAAATAAGCACCAAGGCTGTTAAAACCCTTGAAAATCAATTGGGTGTGCGGCCTGTTACTCAGTTGTTGAATGTAAGCGACAGGAGGTGTTTTATGTCGATCGTTC
>NZ_DAIESY010000104.1:0-3966 GCF_027346185.1 Halothiobacillus sp. | reverse complement strand
ACTCGCAAGCTGGCGATTGATCTGGTGCTGTTCATCAATGGCATTCCGGTCGCCACCGTGGAATTGAAAACTGACTTTACCCAGTCCGCAGAGGCGGCCATGGAGCAGTACAAGAACGACAGACTGCCGTATGACCCCAAGACCAAGCGCCGTGAGCCGTTGCTGACTTTCAAGCGGGGCGCTGTCGTCCACTTTGCGATGTCGGATTCCGACATCCAGATGGCCACCAAACTTGATGGGGAAAACACCACTTTCTTGCCGTTCAACCAGGGTGACGAAGGTCATGCCGGCAACCCTGTGCGCGAGGACAAGGAATACCCCGTCGCCTACTTTTGGGAGTCGGTCTGTCAGCGCGATGCCTGGCTGCGCATCTTCCACAGCTTTGTCTATGTTGAAAAGAAGGATGTCGTCGACCTGAAGGGCAACTGGTCGAAGAAGGAAACTCTGATCTTCCCGCGCTACCACCAGTGGGCGGCGGTCAATACCATGATCGCCGATGCCCGCGCCAACGGCCCCGGCATGCAGTATCTCGCCGATCACAGTGCAGGCTCCGGCAAGACTAGCACCATTTCATGGACAGCCCACGACCTGGTTAAGCTTCGCCGGGACAACGGTGATGCCATCTTCAACAGCGTGATCATCGTTACTGACCGAAACGTGCTGGATAGTCAGCTTCAAGATGCGGTCAAACAAATTGACCATCAGTTTGGGGTGATCGCTGCCATTGATCGCCAGAAGTCATCCAAGTCGAAGAGTAAACAACTGGCAGAAGCACTGCTGGCCAACACTCCCATCATCGTCGTGACCATACAGACTTTCCCCTACGCGATGGAGGCCATCGTCACGGAAAAGTCCCTGAAGGACAAGAGTTTCGCGGTAATCATCGATGAGGCGCACGCTTCACAGACAGGATCGACGGCGGCCAAGCTCCAGACAGCTCTTTCCATGAGCGGCAAGGGCAAGATGTCCACCATGACCGTGGAAGAACTCCTGGAGGAGTTGCAGAAGTCGCGGGCACGGCCGAAGAACATCAGTTACTTTGCTTTTACGGGGACGCCGAAGCATTCCACCCTCATGCTGTTTGGCCGCCCTGCCGATCCGTCCCGCCCGGCATCGAAGTCTAATCTGCCGCAGTCGTTCCACCGGTATCCCATGCGCCAGGCCATTGAAGAGGGCTTTATCCTTGATGTTCTGCGCGGCTATGTGCCCTACAAAACCGCATTCAACCTGGCTAAACAGGTTGAAGATACCAAGCGTGTTAGTGGGAAACAGGCAAAACGGGCGCTAGCCCAGTGGATGTCCCTGCATCCCACCAATGTCACACAGAAGGTGCAGTTCATCATCGAGCATTTTCACAAAAATGTTGAATTCCTGCTCGATGGCAAGGCCAAGGCCATGGTGGTTACCAGTTCGCGTGCCGCTGCCGTGCGTTACAAGAAAGGGTTTGACCGATACATTGAGAAGCATCCCGAATACGCCGCCATTCGCTCCCTCGTCGCCTTCTCAGGCAAGCTGACCGGCAAGCAGGTCATGCACTCTGACGATGAGCGCATCACAGGAGAAGTCTTCATGGTGGATGAAGGCGATGAATTTACCGAGGTCAGCATGAACCCGGATGTTGGCGGTCAGGATTTGCGGCTGGCCTTCGATCGCCCGGAATATCGGGTCATGCTGGTTGCGGACAAGTTCCAGACCGGGTTCGATCAGCCGAAACTTGTGGCAATGTATGTCGACAAGAAAATTGCCAATGACGTAGAGATTGTGCAGACTTTCTCCCGCCTGAACCGGATTGCACCGGGTAAGGACGAAATCTTCATCATCGATTTCGTCAATGATCCGGCCAACGTGCGGCGAGCATTTGCCATGTACGACGACGGCGCGCAGATTGATGACGTGCAAGAACTGAATGTGGTCTACGAGATTAAGGAAACGCTTGACGCTCAAGGGTTGTATGAGGAATCTGACCTGGAAGCCTTCAAAGAGGCCCGTTTCAGGACTATCCGCGACATAACGCAGTCGCAGGAGCCGCAGCACAAAGCACTCTATGCCGCCACAGAACAACCAACGCGACTCTTTAACCAGCGCCTGAAAATGCTGCGCGATGCAGTGAATACCTGGGAAGCCGCTTATGAGAAGGCGCACAACCAGGGCGACGAAGCTGGTACCAAAACGGCGGATCATCATCGGCGCGAACACGCTGGCCAGATCAAAGCCCTCATGACGTTCAAGGCGGGGCTGGGGCGCTTCTGCCGTGCCTATGCCTACATCGCCCAATTGGTCGACTTTGGTGACCCAGAGCTGGAAAACTATGCGGCATTCGCCAAACTGCTTCAGAAGCGGCTGAATGGCGAATCGCCGGAGAATGTCGATCTGAAAGGGTTGGTACTGACGGGCTTTGATATCAAGCACAAGGACGATATAGTTGGTGATGGGGACGAGCCTCCAGTATTGAAACCCGTCGGCCCCGGTACTGGTGGTGGGAAAGACGATGATCCTCACTACCTGCATGAAATAATCGACCGCTTAAACCGACTGTTCGGCGATGCCACGCCATTGCGTGACCAGGCGACCTTCGTCAATCACATCGTCGCGATTGCTCGCGAGAACGATGTTGTGATGGCCCAGGTAGAAAACAATACCCGAGAGCAGGTGCTGAAAGGAAACTTGCCGGGCGCGGTTCAGCAAGGGGTGGTTCGCGCACTGACCTCCCATCAGAAGTTAGCCACGCTGGTGCTTAAGTCCGACCGTCAGGCAATGTCTGCCCTTACCGACGTGATCTACGAGTTGATCCGGGAACGCCGGGATATTGATCTGGACGACCTTAGTGTTTGATCTGCTGAACCTCCCCGGTGTCAGACCGGTGGATTTGCGCGCGGCCAATAAAGCCATTGTCGTCATTGCCGAAGCTGTTGAAGGCGACCCACCGCAATGCCCGGAGTGCGCCAAACCGATGTATCGGCATGGCCGACGGACAAACACTTTTGCTGATACCCCGATGCAGATGCAGCCAGTCCGACTCGAAATCTCCCGGCCACGCTATCGGTGTGATGTTTGCGGCAAGACGATTACGCCTGAACTGACCTTTCTGGACGAACATCGCAGGGCAACCAGGAGACTGGTAGATGCCATTCGCGAGCGCTGCCTTGGAATGACTTTCCATTCACTCGCCGAGCAGACCGGGCTGGCGGTTAACACCATCAAGAGCATTGCCCACGACCTGATTGGGGATTTGGAACGCACGGTGCATTACGAAACCCCGGTCATCATGGGCATTGATGAAGTCAATCTGGCCGGCGGCATGCGATGCGTCATTACCAATCTGGCAACAAACAACGCTTTTCAGATGCTTGAGTTTCGGACGCAGGAACATCTGAAGCCATTCTTCAAGAATTTGCCTGACAAAGAAAAAGTGGAGTGGGTCTGCACGGACATGTGGCGACCGTTCAAGCGCTCATTCAGCCAATACCTGCCGAATGCACGCCTGGTTATCGATAAGTTCCATGTTGTGGCGATGGCATCGGAGGCGCTGGAGACTGAGCGGAAGAAGTACCAGGCGACACTGGACAAGGATGAGCGCGTCAAGGTAAAAAAATCGATACGATGGCTAACCTTAAAGCGACCAAAGAATCTCTCTCCTGCCGAAGCTGAGGCACTGGAAGTTATTCGGCAATTGATCCCAAACCTAACTGTTGCTTATGACTTCAAGGAAGCCTTCTACCGGATTTACGATGAGCCGATCAAGGAGGCCGCCATGCGGGCGTTCGAGGCGTGGGAAAACACGCTACCAGATGATGAACTGGACAACTTCCATAGTTTAGCCAAGACTGTCCATAATCACTACGAGGATATATTTGCCTACTGGGACTCACCCGGCCGGATCACGAACGCCTACACGGAAGGCTTAAACGGCCTGACCAAGGTTGCCAACCGCATGGGACGCGGATACAGTTATGAAATCATTCGGGC
>NZ_DAIESY010000083.1:0-15575 GCF_027346185.1 Halothiobacillus sp. | reverse complement strand
CCCTATTTTGACGCGACTTGCCGGGTGGATGAAGCCCGTGCCCAGGCGCATTTGGCGCAGTATTTCGCTCGCCGTTTACCGCATACCTACAAAGCGACGCGCAATCAGCTCATTGGGGTAGATTATTCGAGCAAATGGTCGCCGTATTTGGCTTTAGGCGTCCTCAGTGCGCGGCAAATTTATGCGGCATTGCAGCAGTTTGAACGCGAACAGGGGGCTAACGAGGGCAGCTATTGGCTGTGGTTTGAGCTGTTATGGCGAGATTATTTTCGGTTTCTTCATCTCAAATACGGCCCGCGGTTATATCGTGCTTGCGGGCTAGCGCCGCATCGCCCGGCTCCTGTGCATGATTCGGCTCAATTTACGCTTTGGATGAATGCCGAAACAGGCCATGCCTTTATCGATGCGGCCATGACCGAACTGGCGCACACCGGTTATTTATCCAATCGCATGCGGCAAGTGGTGGCCAGTTATTTAATTCACGATTTAGGCTGCGATTGGCGTGCGGGGGCGGCTTGGTTTGAATCACAACTGGTGGATTACGATGTGTGCAGCAATCAGGGCAACTGGCTCTACTTGGCCGGTTACGGCACCGATCCACGCGGTAGCCGCCGCTTCAATCCCGATAAACAAGCCAACGATTACGACCCGCAGGGGCATTACCGTGCGCTTTGGGCATAACTTAAACGGGTTTGGGCTGAACGCATTATGAATACCCCAGCAAGAGCCGATGGATTTTTAGCCCAGCTGGTCGCAGGCTTAGGCCAACCCTTGGCGTGCCTTGATCTTGAAACCACGGGTGGCCATACCGAACGCGATCGCATCACTGAAATCGGCGTGGTGTTTATTCATCCCGATGGCAGCCAAAGCACATGGTCGCAACTCATTAACCCCGGCTGCACCATCCCGCCGCACATTACCCGATTAACCGGCATCAGCAATGCGATGGTCGCCCATCAACCCCGTTTTTCGTCACTGGCCACGGCCCTGATTGAAAAGCTCGAAAACCATATTCTCATTGCGCATAACGCACGGTTTGATCTGGGTTTCCTCAAACAGGCGTTTCGCCGGGAGGGCATACGCTTTAACCCGCGCGTACTGTGCAGCGTCAAGCTTTCTCGCCAATTATTCCCGCAAGATCGGCGGCACAACCTCGATTCGGTGATGGCACGGGTTGGGCTAACATGTTCGGCGCGCCACCGCGCCTTGGGCGATGCGCAGGTGGTGGCTGATTTCATCACCACCTTGGTGCAAGATCGGCTGGATGACGTGCTCGCCGCCTGTCGCGCGCAACGCCAACAGCCGAGCCTGCCGCCGCATTTGCCGCCCGAGCGCCTGGGTGAAATCCCCAATACACCGGGGGTTTATCTGATTTATGGCGAAGGGCAACTCCCGCTTTATATCGGTAAAAGCATTCATCTTCGTCAGCGCGTGCTGGATCATTTTCGCAACGATCATCGCCAGCAAAAAGAAATGCGATTGGCTCAGGAAGCGCGGCACATCGAATGGATTGAAACGCCGGGCGAGCTATCTGCCCTGTTGCTTGAATCGCGATTAATCAAAACCTTAAGCCCCGTGCTGAACCGCCGGCTGCGGCGCAGGCGTGAACTCTGCACGCTGTTCTGGCAATTTGGTGTGAACAAACCGCCCCGCATCCTGCGGGGGGAGAACGTGGCGATCGAAGGCTGTTATGGCACCTTTCAAAGTGCGGCTCAAGCAAAACTTAAATTGCAAACGTTGGCGAAAGAACACGGCTTATGTGATATTCGTCTGGGGTTACAAAGCGGCTCCGGTCCGTGCTTTTCGCATCAACTCAAACGCTGCCGCGGTGCCTGTGTGGGCATAGAATCCCCGTTGCAACACGATCTGCGCTTGGCCACGGCGCTTGAGGGCTTACGCATCAAGCGTTGGCCGTTTAATGGCCCTATCCTCGTGCGTGAATCATCAGCCGATACGAAATCCGTGCTTCATCTGATTGATCAATGGGTGCATTGGGGCTCGGCTGAGAACGCCACCAATCTCCTTGAACTAAGCAAACAGCCCCAACCGGCGTTTGATCGCGATACCTACCAGATTCTGTTGCGCCACCTGAACCCCGCCAACCTGATCGTCTTGCCTTCACACGATTACTCGCTCGACGAAGTACAAACGTTCTTTGATGCCGTTCCAATAACAGGCGGCTTAAATAGCTCTTTCAGCCGCCTGTTATAAGTCACAAACTGATCTATTCTTGTATAGGATTTGTATAGCACCGACGCGAACGGTGCCACCGAGTCCAATCCGCACTTTTTAGATTGCTTATGTCTGCTTAAGGGAGATCAGCCAATGAAACGACGTCATTTTTTGCAAAGCTGTGCACTAGGTGCCCTTAGTCTTTCAATACCTACCTGGGCGCAATCTTGCCCGCTGCTTGATTTTACGGTTCGCACACTCGATGACGATAAGGAAGTGAATCTATGTAAAACCTACGCCGGTGATGTGGTGCTCGTGGTCAATACCGCGTCCTATTGCGGCTTTACGCCGCAATTCAAAGGCTTGGAGCAACTGTACGCGCAATACAAAGATCAGGGATTTGCGGTTTTGGGCTTTCCGTCCAACGATTTTGCGCAAGATCCCAAAGATGAAAAACAGATCAAGGATTTCTGTGAACTCACTTATGGCGTCAAATTCCCGATGTTCGCCAAAAGTAAAGTCAGAAGAGATGATGCTGATCCACTCTTCAAAACTTTGGCCAGCGCTGCTGGTGGTGATTATCCCACTTGGAATTTTCATAAATATTTGGTTGGCCGAGATGGTGAATTGATTGGCAGTTATGGTTCCTCCGCCACACCCGAGGCGCTCCAACCCATCATCGAAAAAGCACTTGCGGCGAAGGCCTCATGACGATTCGATTGACGTTTTTACTTGCGGCCGGTTTGTTGGCAGGCCTTAATTTAATATGGGAAGTTCCTATTGCCATGAGTGCTCAACCAATTACCCAACCTGTAGTGCCACCCGATACTTATTCAAACAAAGCGTTTGAACAAAATGTTTATGGACAACCATTAACGCCTTGCTCCATAGCCTTGGGCGCCGGTGCCGACCGCAGCGGTTTTTGCCGTTTATCCATTGCGGATCTGGGCATGCACGGTGTGTGCGCACAAATGACTGAAGCGTTCTTAAACTATACCTTGAGTCAGGGGAATGATCTGATCACACCGAGGCCGGAATACCGATTCCCGGGATTAAAACCGGGCGATTTTTGGTGCCTGTGCGCCGGTCGCTGGCAGCAAGCGCTTGACGCGGGCGTGGCCCCGCCCGTCAATCCAAACGCGACCAGTTATGGGGTGCTGGCGACTTTGTTTGCCAGTGATTTGAATCGGCACTTGATCAACCCAACTGAAACAGTAACCAAATAACGTCCCATTCTTGAGTCTTCGTGCCTGAGCACGGATTGCGGCACATTCATCCCGTGTTTTGTAGTTTTGCTTTTTTACTTGAAACGCCAGTCTGGGATACCCAGTCTGGGATACTTGGTAAAACGCTGTTCTTGTTGATCGAAAAACGCCCAACACAAGGTGGTGAACGGACAAGCCGGATCACCCACCTCTGTCGAGACCCGTCTGATCATTAACCTTTGAAACAAACAAATCAGGGCATTTGTCCTGCTACGTATTTAAGGATTAGTTAGGAGTTTGGTGATTCAGCGCCCGTTGTGGGATGCGGTGAATATTCGCATCAGCATAACCCATAGGCCTGGTTTCAAGCTCGACCAAAGAGATGTGGGTTTGTTGCAACAACTCACTGATGCGCCCGTTAAAACGCTGGTCCCTCCTCTCGTTCCCTTGTGGCATCCCTGCCACAAGCCCCTTCGGGGTTTGGCCCTCGGGTACCACCATGCCGTTGGTCTGCGGAGAGTTTGGTGGGCTTAAGCGATGCTCGATACCCTTGTCTTGGGTTACCGACAGACCCCGTCTCAACAGATATGCGGTTGCAACTGCTTCATCCGTACAGGAATACGGCAGTACGCCTACCGACACCCCCCCGCTACAATACATAGATTTATATCTATCTCTAAAATAGAAAATATCGACTGTTATTGATGATATAGACTCGGCATTATGCATTCCACGCGTCAGGCCGCTGGGGCATTTCGCGCAAACCGACCCCTTTACCGGAGGAACTCATGGCAGTTAAAAAGTACAACGCTGGTGTTAAAGAATACCGGCAAACCTATTGGATGCCCGAATACACCCCACTGGATACCGATATCCTGGCGTGCTTCAAGATCACCCCACAACCGGGTATTGACCGTGAAGAAGTGGCAGCTGCTGTAGCGGCAGAATCATCAACCGGCACCTGGACCACCGTATGGACCGACCTTTTGACCGACCTTGACTACTACAAAGGCCGGGCGTATCACATCGAAGACGTACCGGGCGACGACACTTGCTTCTACGCATTCGTTGCCTACCCCATCGACCTGTTCGAAGAAGGTTCGATGGTGAACGTACTGACCTCTTTGGTTGGTAACGTATTCGGCTTCAAGGCACTGCGCGCCCTGCGTCTGGAAGACGTTCGCTTCCCGATCGCCTACATCAAAACCTGCGGTGGCCCGCCAAACGGTATTCAGGTCGAGCGCGACAAAATGAACAAGTACGGCCGTCCAATGCTGGGCTGCACCATCAAGCCTAAACTGGGCTTGTCCGCCAAGAATTATGGCCGTGCCGTATACGAAGTGCTTCGCGGTGGTCTGGACTTCGCAAAAGACGACGAGAACGTCAACAGCCAACCGTTCATGCGCTGGCGTGATCGCTTCGACTTCGTGATGGAAGGCATCCTGAAGGCCGAAGCTGAAACAGGCGAACGCAAGGGTTCTTACCTGAACGTGACCGCGCCGACACCGGAAGAAATGTACAAGCGTGCGGAATACGCGAAAGAAATCGGCGCGCCGATCATCATGCACGACTACCTGACCGGCGGTTTGACTGCGAACACAGGTCTGGCCAACTGGTGCCGTGATAATGGCATGCTGCTGCACATCCACCGTGCGATGCACGCCGTGCTCGACCGTAACCCGCACCACGGTATCCACTTCCGTGTGCTGACCAAAGTACTGCGTCTGTCTGGTGGTGACCACCTGCACTCCGGTACCGTAGTCGGTAAGTTGGAAGGCGACCGCGAAGCCACTCTGGGCTGGATCGATATCATGCGCGACGGCTTTGTTAAGGAAGATCGTTCACGTGGCATTTTCTTCGATCAGGACTGGGGCTCAATGCCAGGCGTATTCCCGGTTGCATCGGGCGGTATCCATGTATGGCACATGCCGGCACTCGTGAACATCTTCGGTGACGACTCTGTTCTGCAGTTCGGTGGCGGCACATTGGGTCACCCTTGGGGCAACGCTGCTGGCGCGGCTGCAAACCGTGTTGCGCTGGAAGCTTGCGTCGAAGCACGTAACGAAGGCGTTCAGATCGAAAAAGAAGGCAAGGCCGTTCTGGAAAAAGCTGCCAAGAGCAGCCCAGAACTGAAGATCGCCATGGAAACATGGAAAGAGATCAAGTTTGAATTCGACACCGTCGACAAACTGGACGTTGCCCACAAGTAATGCCACTGCCTGGGTTGGCTTGCACCAACCCAGGTTAGCCACAAATTTCAGGAGTTATTTCCATGAGCGAAATGCAAGACTACAAATCACGTTTGAGCGATCCGGCCAGCCGCAAGTTCGAAACCTTCTCGTACCTGCCGGCCATGAGCAAGGATGAGATGAAAAAACAGGTTCAGTACATTGTCGATCAAGGCTGGAACCCGGCGATTGAACACACCGAGCCGGAGCACCTGATGGATTCCTACTGGTACATGTGGAAGCTGCCGATGTTCGGCGAGACCGATGTCGACAAAATCCTAAGCGAAGCGGAAGCTTGCCATAAAGCCAATCCAGATAACCATGTTCGTCTGATCGGCTACAACAACTTCACGCAAAGCCAGGGTGCTTCAATGGTTATTTTCCGCGGCAAGACCGTGTAATTGACCCGATAAATTCGAGCGAATGAATTTGACCCGCCCTCCGAGGCGGGATTTTCAGGGCCTTTTGAACCATTTTTTCTGAATAGTCTGCACAGGATCCTCGGTGCCAGGGGATGCCTTGATCCTCAAACAATGCAGCGCCGACTTTTTGTACAGACCATTCAGCAAAAGTGATTCCGCAAACCAACAGGAGAGCCGTCATGTCTGATCTTATGGACCAATATCGTGTGCAAAAGCAGCCCTACTATCGCCCCGTAGCGGACGAAGTAGAACTGTATGAAGCCGCCTACTCCGTGCGGATGCCCATGATGCTCAAGGGCCCCACCGGCTGCGGCAAAACCCGCTTTGTCGAATACATGGCCTATAAACTGGGCAAGCCACTGATCACCGTGGCCTGTAACGAAGACATGACCGCGTCCGATCTGGTTGGCCGCTTCCTGCTCGATGCACAAGGCACCCGTTGGCAGGATGGCCCACTGGCCATCGCCGCCCGGCATGGCGCCATCTGTTATCTGGACGAGGTGGTCGAAGCACGTCAGGACACCACGGTCGTCATCCACCCGCTCACCGATGCTCGGCGTGAACTGCCGTTGGAAAAGAAAGGCGAATTGATCCACGCCCACCCGGACTTCCAGCTGGTCATTTCCTACAACCCCGGCTACCAGTCTCTGATGAAGGATCTGAAGCAGTCCACAAAACAACGTTTTGGCGCGCTGGATTTCAACTATCCCGAACACGCGACCGAAACCGAAATCGTGGCACACGAAGGCAATGTTCCTGCTGAAGTGGCAGACAAGCTCGTGTCGATCGCAGAACGTGCGCGCAACCTCAAGGGTCATGGTCTGGACGAAGGCATTTCAACCCGGATGCTGATCTACGCGGCGTCATTGATTTCGAAGAATGTCGACCCGGCATCGGCCTGCCGTGTTGCCTTGGTGCGTCCGATTACCGATGACCCGGATATGCGTGATGCGCTGGATGCGGCGGTATCGACCTACTTCTAATCAAGAAGAATTCGTTCCCCCGGATATCGCTTTACACCTATCCGATACCCAAATCCCGGTTTACGGCGGTGCGGGTCCCTGCCAGTCAGACTGGCCCCGCCTAGCCTCTTTGGAGGAGCATCATGTCCATTCAACTGGATGAGTACGAGGAAGAACTCGGCGCACTTTCCGAGCATTCCCGCGAAATTCTGCAAGCCTCATGGCAGGAAGCGTCACGCGTATTCAGCCCGCGCGGGTTGGATATGTATCTTGGCGGCGCACTGTCTCTGAAGAACCTTGGCCGTGGCCACGAGATGGTGTCTACGTTCATCCAGAACGCGCCGGGCATTGCCCGTACCCTGGGTGAAGACGTTATTCCCGATCTCGTAGAATCGGCCCTGATGATGGCTTCAAAAACGAGTGGGACCGTCATCGAGCTCGTTTTGGCAACAGCCCCCACCGCAGCCGAGCGTCTGGGTGATGCCGAACTGTTCAAAAAATATCTTTTGTTGCTGAACAACCTGGTGGCCACCGCGCCGCGCGGTGTTCGCCCGATGCTGGAGAACCTGGACACGCTGTTCGCGCACCTTACGCTGGGCGGCCTTCGCCGCTGGTCGAGCTGGGGCGCGCAGGTGCATCGCACCAACTACGCCGAACAGATTCGTTATTTCGGCCTGGAGTCGAAAGAATCGCTCGCCATGATGCAACAGGAGCGCAAAGGCACCCTGTTCGTCGATGTTCAGCGTCGGATCAACATGTATCTGCGCGCGCTTTGGGCTCGCGACTTTTTCATGCGCCCGACTTCGGGCGACTTTGAAAAGCGTGAGGGGTACAAACCGTACATCGAAGATTATCTGCTGCATCTTCCCGACGCCTATGATGATTTCGTCATCGAAGGTCAGGAACCGATTTCCGGGCTCACCCTCTATCGCGCAGCGGCGGCCCATGCGGCTGCACATGTGGTCTACACCCAACAGCCGATTTCCGCCGAGAACCTGAACAATCTGCAAATGGCGGTGATTTCCGTATTTGAAGATGCGCGCGTCGAACAACTGGCCATCAACAAATTCCCCGGCTTGCGCCCGATCTGGTCACAATTTCACACCATACCGGCCACGCAGGGCAACACGCTCGGGGACTACCTGAATCGAATCGCCCGCGCTCTGCTGGACCCGAAGTTCGTCGATGATCATCCGCTGGTGGCACGTGCGCGGGAGCTGCTCGCCGCCGAACAACATCGCCTGGAAGACAATCAGTTCTCATGGGATAACGGCGTTATTCTTGCTCATGAATTGATGTCCTTGCGCATTCCGTTCCAGCAGCGGACCGATGTCCTGACCGCTCCGTACCGTGACGACAACCGTTACTTCTGGGCGTTCGAGGAATTCGATTTCGACAAGGCGGCAGAGGCCGGTTACGACAAGGTACAGACCGTTCGCAAGCAAGTTTCCGTCATGGAAATGGTCAACGAGATCGACAGCGAACTGATCGACGACAACCCGCAGGAAGTCTGGGTTCTGGGCACGGAACTCTTCCCCTACGAAGATCACGGCATCAGCTACAACGAGATGGAAGGCAAGGAACCGGTTTCCGCGCCCTACCACTACAGTGAATGGGATTACCAGATTCAGCATGAACGGCCAAGCTGGGCCACCGTGCTGGAAAAACGTCCCAAATTCGGTGAGCTCGACCTCATCGATGACATTGCCGCCCGCTACAAGCGCGAAATCAGCCGCATGAAGTTCCTGCTCGATGCCATGCAACCACAGGGCGTGCAGCGCATTCGCAAGCTCGAAGACGGTGACGAGGTCGACATCAACGCCGCCATTCGCGCCATGATCGATATTCGTATGGGGAACCAGCCCGATCCACGCATCATGATGCGTTCTGTCCGTAAAACCCGTGATATTTCCGTGATGGTGCTGCTGGATTTGTCCGAGTCGACCAATGATAAGGTTGTCGGTCAGGATCACACTGTGCTTGATCTGACACGACAGGCCTGCGTGCTGCTGGCCGATGCCATTGCCAAGATTGGTGATCCATTTGCGATTCATGGCTTCTGCTCCGATGGGCGCCATGATGTCGAGTACTATCGCTTCAAGGATTTCAACGAGTCCTATCACGACGAAGCAAAGGCCAAACTCGCGGGAATGACCGGTCAGCTTTCAACTCGCATGGGAGCTGCGATCCGCCACGCCAGCCATTATCTCAAGCAGCAACGCTCTACCAAGAAGCTGATGCTCGTGATCACCGATGGCGAACCGGCGGATATTGATGTCCGTGATCCGCAATACTTGCGTCAGGACACCAAGAAGGCGGTTGAGGAAGCGGCGCGTAGTGGCGTCATCACCTACTGCATGAGCCTTGACCCGCGCGCGGATCAGTATGTCTCACGTATCTTCGGCGCACGTAACTACATGGTGGTCGATCAAGTCGAGCGACTGCCTGAGAAGCTGCCGTTGCTGTATGCTGGCCTGACGCGATAATTCGCTCCCCTTAAGTAAGCTCTGAATAACGCCATCCTGGCGTTTTCAGAGGGCGAAAATCAAAAAGTGTTTTTTTTATTTTCTTCATGAACCTCTGATTAAATCAAAGGTTCCTTAACTTTTTTCGAGTAACGCATGAACCAGAAAACCTATGTCGGCATTTATAACGATGAACAGGGCGGCATGACCCATATCGCCAAAGTCATCCGGGATGCATGGGTATTTGATCTGATTCCTGAAACAGAAACCTGCGAGGGTTGGCTACCTGCGCAGATCCAGGTTCTATACGAAAAAGTGTATGCCGCCTGGGAACCCTACGCCCATCTGCCAAGCCGCCTGCCGCCAGAGTTGCAAGCCAAATTCATGCGCATCAATGAAGAAGCCATCGCACGTGGTCGCAGCCAAGGCTGGGATCCTGAACTGGGGGATGACGACTGAGTTTGTCGCTGGTGCGCTGAACGCTCATGCCTTCATATGATTCTGTTTAGGCGCACCTTCTCTTCTAACTTGATTCTTTACTTCTGAAAGGCAGCACTTCTCCCTGCTTCTTTTCGTATTGCATCCGATTGACTTCCTGAAGCAAGGCTTCATGCACGGCCGATTCAAGGCGCGACATCAACCCCGGGCCTTCCTCCGTGTAAAACATCGCCTCAAAAGGCACCGCCTCATCTATCGCAGAGCGTGATTGGGGACGGAACTTCTGCCAGGCTACCTCGATCAGATGTTTCTTTTCACCGTCGACGAACACCCACTCTTCGGCATCGAGAATGGCCAGAAACTGCATACTGCGAATAGGTAGAAAGACCACACCATCGGGATTTTTTGCCAGCAGGGTGTGCCCCATGTTGTAGGTCTGCGCCCGCAGGGTTCGTGACGCGGACGACACGGCTTCATCACGATACAAAGAGATTTCCATCACGCACCCTCCCGTTCAGTGGTTGTCCAATCCGAAAATGAAATGCTCATGCTCGAATAACCAATTCCTGTTAGAGTTTAGCCCGAAATTTACGCCAGAAATGGCCCCGACAGAGCCTCTTCATGCTGACTTACCCCAATATCGATCCCGTCGCCCTGTCCCTTGGTCCACTGAAAGTACATTGGTATGGTTTGATGTACTTGGTGGGCTTTGTCGGTGCCTGGGCGCTTGGGCGCTACCGCGCCGCCAAACCCGACTGGCCACTGAGTCCATTACTGGTAGACGACCTTATTTTTTACGGTGCGCTTGGTGTCATATTGGGCGGTCGAATCGGCTATATGGTGTTTTATCAGGCGCCAGAGCTGATTCACCATCCCTTGACCATTTTCCAGGTCTGGGATGGCGGCATGAGCTTTCACGGCGGGTTGATCGGCGTCATGACCGCCATGGCCTTGTTCGCCCGCAAATACAAACTGCACTTCTTTACCTTGATGGACTTCATTGCGCCACTGGTACCGATCGGCCTGTTCGCCGGGCGTATCGGCAATTTCATCAATGGTGAATTGTGGGGCAAGGTAACGACGCTTCCCTGGGGCATGGTCTTCCCGACCGGCGGCCCGTTGCCAAGACAGCCTTCAATGCTTTATGAAGCCTTTGCCGAAGGGATTCTGCTGTTTTTGATCCTTTTCTTCTTTTCAATGAAGCCGCGGCCGCGCATGGCCGTTTCAGCCGTGTTCCTGATTTTCTATGGCACATTCCGTTTTCTGGTTGAATTCGTGCGCGAGCCCGACCCACAACTCGGCTACTTGTGGGGCGGCTGGCTCACCATGGGGCAAGTCCTTTCGTTCCCCATGGTTCTGATTGGCCTCGCCATGTTGTGGTATGCCTATCACAAACACATCATGGATCGACCACTCAATGCGCCTACTGTTTCGGAGAAAAACAAATGAAGCAATACCTCGATTTACTTCAGAAGGTAATGGAGCACGGCGTTGATCGGGGGGACCGTACCGGGACGGGCACGAGATCCCTATTTGGACACCAGATGCGTTTTGACCTCGAAGCGGGATTCCCAGCGCTGACCACCAAAAAACTGCACTTGCGCTCGATTATCCATGAGCTTTTGTGGTTTATTCAGGGCGACACCAACATCCGTTATCTGCAGGAAAACGGCGTACGAATCTGGGACGAGTGGGCCGATGCGGCAGGCAACCTTGGACCGGTTTACGGCAAACAATGGCGCTCCTGGGCCACGCCCGATGGCCGCACCATCGACCAGTTGAGTCAGGTTATCCACGACATCAAGACAAACCCAGAATCGCGCCGCCTGATCGTCACGGCCTGGAACCCGGCGGATGTGCCGAATATGGCGCTGCCGCCCTGCCATCTGCTGTTCCAGTTTTATGTCGCCAATGGCAAGCTTTCCTGCCAGCTTTATCAACGCAGTGCCGATATTTTCCTGGGTGTGCCATTCAATATCGCAAGTTACGCCCTGCTTACCCTCATGATTGCGCAGGTCACCGATCTGACGCCCGGCGAGTTCGTCCATACACTGGGCGATGCGCACATCTACCACAACCATTTTGAACAGGCGCATACCCAACTTGAGCGCACACCGGGCAAATTACCGACCATGAGAATCAATCCGGAACGTCGCTCAATCGAGTCGTTCGTATTCGATGATTTCGTGCTTGAATACTATGCACCCTTGCCGCATATCGCAGCTCCAGTTGCCGTATAATCAGGCCAAAATCAGAGCGAGGCCACAAAATGTCGGGTTTATCAACAGGTCATAAGTTCATCGAAAAGCTCGGCAACGAGCTCAATAACATTGCCCACGTTTTACTCTTGTTCGTTTTGTGGGTGGCCGTGCTTTGGTCAACCACCGCATCGGTCATCGACATCCTGCACAAGGGCACGCCGTCTCTCGACGACCTGCTCCTGTTCTTCATTTACCTTGAAATACTCGCGATGATCGGGATTTATTTCCAGACCAAGCGTATGCCCGTGCGGTTTTTGATCTATATCGCCATCACCGCGATTACCCGGGTGCTCGTGGTCGATATCAAAACCATGAGCAATATCACCATCATTACCTATACTGGCGCCATTGCCTTGCTGGCCATCGCCATTCTCGTCATCAAGTTCAGTTCCGCAAGATTCCCGGGCGGATCATCGGATCAGTCATGAAAATAGGATTAGTCGCCGCACTTTCGCGCAATCAGGTCATCGGGCGCAACAACGCCCTGCCTTGGTCGCTACCGGCCGATTTGCAGCGCTTCAAAAAGATCACCATGGGCAAGCCGATTATCATGGGGCGCAAAACCTATGACTCCATCGGCCGCCCGCTGCCGGGGCGAAAAAACATCGTGATCAGCCGGAATCCCGATTTTCACGCCGAAGGGGTGACGGTCGTTGATAGCCTGGATGCAGCCCTCGAAGCAGCAGATCAGGCCCCAGAAGTCATGGTGATTGGTGGCGCGAATATTTATTACCAGTTTCTGCCGCGTGCGGATCGACTCTATTTCACGCTGGTACACACGACCATCGATGATGGTGATGCCTTTTTTCCAGCGTACAACCGTCGCGACTGGCGTCTGGTTATCGAAGAAAATCATCCCGCTGATACAGAAAACCCCTTCCCATACAGTTTCATGACCTGGCAGCGCATCACCACGCACAAGAATAAATCCGACACGCCTGAATCGAAGTCTATTTAACGCAGACAATTCAATGTGGCAGTCGCGCGCTGCATGTCATATCATCGTCACATCAGCTTTTACAGCCGCCAAGCGCCAAAAAGCGTGCTAGGAGCATCCATGATCGATTTACGCGATGATTTCAATTACCAACCCGAACTGATCGAAAGACTCAACCGTCTGTATGCGGTTGTCAATCAGAACCGATACATCTATGCCACATTGATGGCGCTTGCGGGTGGGTTTTTCCTGATGCAATGGCTATTGCTGGTCAATCAGGCCTCAGGTTATCCGTGGCTTGGCATTCCCGTACTGATGGCAGCGGTCTGGTTCAGTCTGACACCGGCAGAAATCATTGCCAAGACGTTGGCATGGTCCGTTCGATTACAAAATGGTTTTCTATCATTTCGCGATTTGAACTGGATGCAGGCCATGACCAAGAAGCATCCAAGTCTCCTTCCCGGCGCGGAGCGTTATCTGCAATCCCCCTCGCCTGTTCCTCTTGATGCATTGCGACAGTTCTGGCCCGCGTTGATTCGCGCCGAAGAGCAAAACCCCTCGCATTGATTGGCCCGCGCCGCGGATTGGCGATGGAATATACACCCGGACACACCCGATGCGCTGTCACGTCGATCGCTCATCCAGTTGCCTGCGCGGGTTGGGCTGAACTTCAGGGTTGACCGAATTCCTGCAATGCCGCGTCAATCCGCTCGATTAGCTCTTCCGAATGCTCATCGTGGGTGGGTTGGCGCAGGCTGGCGGGGTTATGTTCAATCAATTCACGCGCGATATTCAGGGCAGCGAGCACGGCGACACGCTCGGTGCTGAGTGTTTGGCTGTTCTTTTTGACCTGCGCCATGGCCTGATTAACGTAATCGGCCGTACGGAACAGGATGGCCTGCTCTTCTGGCGGACAGGCAATCCGGTAGTCCTTTTCAAGAATACGAACGGTGAGTGGTTTTGAAGCGCTGTTCATACGGTCTATTCTTCCATCTGTCTGATCTGTTCGACCAGTTGTTGTATTTGCTGCTGTGTATGCGACAAAACGCGCCGGAGTTGCGTATTTTCTTCCGCGAGTCGATCGGCGGTTTCCTGATATTCCCTTCGCCGGCGATCCAATGTCTTGCAGGTTTGAATCAGACGTTCTACTCGTAAGGTAAGTGGATCAGCCGACGCGCCGCCAGCCATCGAATCGGCAAGGTTGTCGTTATCAATCGAGTGCTGGTCAGATGAGTCGGCGGTGGCGGCTGACATGCGCATTTTCCTGAATAGTAAAGTATGAATAAACCGTTCTGAACCCAAGTGAGTTTTGATGCGACTTTTCTGACGGTAAAAGCACCAAGCAGGACAATTGGAGGGATCACGAACTGGTCCAGTCTATCATTTTGTCGCCAATACGCTGACAATATCCCTTTCCCAAGAACTCATCCAGTCTGCTGGCGAATTTTTTCTAGCGAGTGTTTATGCCTGTTCATTATCCCCAACTCAGAGACGATTTACATGATATCGACGCGGTGCTCAGCCCCAGTGAAGCACAGGGAACCCTGATCGGACTATGGCTGGGCAAAGGACATGCGTCGGAGTCGGAATGGTTGTCCGAATTATCAGACGAGGCATCACCAAACATCATGCCAGCGAGTCTGAAAGCCATGTACGCCGAGGTCATCAATCAGATCACCACCGCAGACAATCTCGGCCTGAGTCTGATTTTCCCGGAAGACGATCAACCCTTTGGCGACCGCCTGATGGCACTGATCGAGTTCGCACAGAGTGTGCTGTATGGCTACGCTATCGGCAAAGGCCCCGACCCGGCCCAACTCTCGCCCGAAGCCAAAGAAGTATTCGATGATCTGCAGGCGATCGCCGCGCTGGATGATGAAGTCGATCATACGCACGATGATGAAGAAGATGAGATCAACCTGTACGAGATCATCAACTATCTGAGCGCGGCCCTGATTGTGATGTACATCAACATACATCCGCCCGTTCCCAGTGACGGCACCGCGTCACGCCCCCACTAAACTTAAGGAAGATCACATGGCCGTCAATACGTTGAGTGCACTGGATCAATCTGAATACGGCAAGCGTCGACGGCGCCTGTTGAAAATAGTCGGCCGCAAATCTGCAGTCCTGGTGCCTGCAACGACAGAGATCATTCGTAATAACGACAATCCCTACCCGTTCCGCCAGTCGAGCGATTTTCTTTACCTCACGGGGCTGAATGAACCGGACGCACTGCTTGTGCTTTGCCCCAAGCGGGCGGAGGGTGAGGTCATCCTGTTCTTGCATCCAAACGACCCCGAACGCGCACGCTGGGACGGCCCGCGTGCCGGGCTTGAAGGTGCGCGACGCGTGTACGGCGCCGATCAGGCTTTCGCGCTGGATGAGCTTGACGATGTACTTCCAGAATTGCTCGTCGGCTATGAGCGCATCACGCTGCCCTTCTCCGATCACGAACTGATGCAGAGTGCGCTGGGATGGCTGG
>NZ_DAIESY010000087.1:0-15118 GCF_027346185.1 Halothiobacillus sp. | reverse complement strand
CAGCGCTACGCGGCATGGTGCGACAGGGCGAGCTCACAGCGGCGCATGAAATTCGTCGTGAAACGCTGTCCGTTCGTGCCCGCATGACTGACATCCTTGATTTGATGCAGACGGGAGGCCCGGTGACGCTGGATCGTGTCTATCGGGCCGAAGAAGGGCGCGGTGGTATTGCCGTGAGTGTGGTCGCCGTGCTTGAGCTGGCCAAGGCCCACGCGATCGAATTTGCGCAGGATGCCCCCTTTTCGCCGATCCGGTTATTTGCGGTTTCATCGGCAACCGATTTGAACGAGTGATCACATAGGAATTTTGGCGACGCTCGCGGATAAAACACTCATCGCACTGCTTTGATTGACGGGAGTGGCGGTGGCCTTGCTGGTCGCAGAGGCAGTGCGCTGCAAAGGTGTTGAATCAGCTCCTCAAGCTTCCATTCTGCGGTCTGAGGCGCTAGAATACGCGCGCCTTGACATGACCTAGGTCGTGTACGAGGTAATTCACACGTTCAACGGTAAAACGATGCGGGGTGCTGCGGGAAGGCGAGAGGCCGCCCAAGGTTGCATTGGTTTGGTTGAACGGAGGCTCAACCCATAATTTGAAAAGGTTTAATATCATGGCATCAGTTAGCATGCGTCAAATGATCGAGGCCGGCGTCCATTTTGGTCACCAGACTCGGTACTGGAATCCGGGCATGGCGCCCTATATCTTCGGTCAGCGTAATCGCATCCACATTATCAATCTGGAAAAGACCGTTCCGATGTTCAACGATGCGTTGAACTTCATCAGCAAAGTCGTTGGCGGTGGCGGAACCATCATGTTCGTCGGTACCAAGCGCTCAGCTCGCGACACGATCGCCGAAGAAGCCGCACGTTGTGGCATGCCTTACGTCAACCACCGTTGGTTGGGCGGCATGATGACCAACTACTCAACTGTACGCCAGTCGGTTCGTCGTCTTAAAACGCTGCAAACCATGGAACAAGATGGTTCGCTGGCAAAACTGAACAAGAAAGAAGGTCTGATGATGACCCGTGAGCGCGAAAAGCTCGAGCGTTCACTTGGTGGTATTCAGGATATGGATCGTCTGCCGAATGCGCTGTTCGTCATTGACGTCGGTCACGAAGACATCGCGGTGATCGAAGCGAACAAGCTGGGCATCCCGGTTATCGGTATCGTGGATACCAACAGCAGCAGCAAAGGCATCGATTACGTTATCCCGGGAAACGATGATGCGATCCGTGCCATTCAGCTCTATGCACGCGCAGTGTCTGAAACCGTACTGGAAGCAAAGGGCGCATCGGCGATTGCTCCTTCAGATTTTGTTGAAGCGGAAGAAGCAGCCGATCAGGCCTGATTGACTGTTTGATCGGTGTGGTGTCGACCTTCGGCACCATTGCTCAATGAGCAGTGACAGAACGGGTCCCAGGTGACCCGTTATTGTTTTGAATAAATTTTAAAATTAAGAGGAAACGCTGATGACAACGATTAGTGCCAGCTTAGTTAAAGATCTGCGCGAGCGTACCGGCTCGGGCATGATGGAATGCAAGAAAGCCTTGGTTGAGACCGGTGGTGATATCGAAGCGGCCATCGAGTACATGCGTAAGAACGGCATGGCCAAAGCGGACAAGAAAGCCGGGCGTGTGGCTGCTGAAGGCCAGATTGGCGTAGCGGTTTCTGATGACGGGCGAATTGCTGCCATGGTTGAAGTCAACTCCGAGACGGATTTCGTTGCCAAGAACCCGGATTTCGCCGGTTTCGTTCAGGCGGTTGCCGATCGTGTATTGGCGGATAACCCTGCTGATATGGATGCCTTGATGGCGTTGCAGATTGACGGCCAGACAATTGAAGAAAAGCGCAAGTCGCTGGTTGCCAAGTTGGGTGAAAACCTTCAAGTGCGCCGTTTCGAGCGTTACGAGACGACGGGTGCTGTTGGCGCCTATCGCCACGGTGAACGTATCGGTGTACTGGTCGAACTGCAGGGCGGTGAAGTGGCTCTGGCCCGTGACATCGCAATGCACGTTGCCGCGACGCGTCCTGTATGCGTGAACGAGTCAGATGTCGATGCTGATCTGGTTGCTAAAGAGCGCGAGATTTTCATCGCTCAGGCGGCAGATAGCGGCAAACCGGCGGACATCATCGAAAAAATGGTGGACGGTCGTATTCGCAAGTTCCTGGCAGAAGTGGCGCTGGTTGGTCAACCGTTCGTCAAGGAGCCCGATTTAACGGTTGGCAAGTTGCTCAAGAACAAAGGTGCTACCTGCGTCAGGTTTGCTCGTATCGAAGTGGGTGAAGGGATCGAAAAAGACACCACCGACTTCGCTGCCGAGGTGATGGCGCAAGTCAAAGGCGCCTGATACGGATTGAAAGGCCGGAGGTGACTCCGGTTTTTTTTGAGCCTGATAATGCGCTATAGGCTGGTGCGGAGGATTTGCAGCACCGGCGTGAGCCACCATTTTCCAATGTCTGTGCGATATTGGAAAATGGTGTCAATCGAAAATCGTGCTTTTCGATTGTTCTGGTCTGAACGGTTGGGGATGAACCTGCACAGACCCTATTTGGATTTCCGATAAAACTCAAGAGGCCTACTATATGACTGACCCTGCCACACCCAAATACAAACGCGTATTGCTGAAATTAAGCGGTGAGGCGTTGATGGGTGATAGCTCCTTTGGTATTGATCCTGCGGTTATTCATCGCCTGGCCGACGATATTCTGAGCTTGCGATCCATGGGTGTTGAGATCGGGATTGTCGTCGGCGGCGGTAATATCTTCCGTGGCGAGGGCTTGGCCAAGGCCGGTATGGACCGGGTCACGGGTGATCAGATGGGGATGCTGGCGACGGTCATGAATGGTCTTGCAATGCAGGATGTGATCGAACAGCGGGGGCTGGAAGTGCGGGTAATGTCCGCCGTGTCCATCCCCTCCGTGTGTGAATCCTTCATCCGCCGCCGGGCGATTCGTCATCTTGAGAAGGGCCGGATCGTGATTCTTGTCGGTGGCACGGGCAATCCGTTCTTCACCACGGATTCCGGTGCGAGTTTGCGCGCCATCGAAATACAGGCCGATATCATGATCAAAGCGACGAAAGTCGATGGCGTGTATGACTCGGATCCCATGAAGAATCCAAATGCGCTCCGATTTGAGCACTTAACTTATAATCACGCCCTTGATCAGCGTCTGGCGGTCATGGATGCGACAGCCATCGTGCTTTGTCGCGACCAGAACATGCCGATGATGGTGATCGATATTCATGCCACGAATAACCTGGTGCGCGCCATTCAAGGTGAGCCTGTGGGCACGTTGGTGACAGCCGAGGAATTATTGAAATGATCGAAGATATCAGAAAAGATTGTGATGTGCGGATGCACAAGAGCATCGATGCGCTCAAGGTGGAATTGAGCAAAATCAGAACCGGACGGGCACACGTCAGCATTCTTGATCACGTGTCGGTGGATTATTACGGCAGCATGGTACCGTTGTCCCAGGTTGCCAAACTGTCGGCTGAAGACGCCCGCACCTTGTCGGTGACGCCGTGGGAAAAAGAAATGGTCGGCAAAATCGAAAAAGCGATCATGACTTCTGACCTGGGATTGAACCCGTCGACCTCCGGTCTGGTGATTCGGGTTCCCATGCCTGCGCTAACCGAAGAACGTCGCAAGGAGTTGGGCAAGGTAGTGCGCACTGAAGGTGAAAATGCCAAGGTGGCCGTGCGTAATATTCGCCGTGATGCCAACAACGACCTGAAAAACATGCTCAAGGACAAGGAAATTTCCGAGGATGACGAACGTCGTGGTCAGGACCTGATCCAGAAATTGACCGATCAGTGCGTCACTGAAATCGACAAGCTCGTCGCCGAAAAAGAAAAAGAATTGCTAGAAGTCTAATCCCGCGTGAAGGCATCGGATAAAGAGTCTACATCCCGGGCGGCTTCTCCTGCTGTCTTAACATCCAATGGCCCGTTGCACGTGGCTGTGATTATGGATGGTAACGGGCGCTGGGCCAGAGAAAGGCATCTTCCGCGCAGCCTTGGTCATCAACGAGGGCGTCGGGCGGTTCGTCGTCTGATTGAGTCTGCCCGACGAGCAAACATTTCCGTACTCACTCTTTTTGCTTTTTCCTCCGAGAACTGGACGCGTCCAGCCGAAGAAGTGGATGCTTTGATGCGACTGTTTTCCTATGCGTTGGAGCGTGATATCAATGAACTGCACGCCAATGGCATTCGTGTGCAGTTCATCGGGGATCGAACGCGTTTGCCGCAGGGTATTTGTCATTCGATGACACAGGCGGAGGACCTCACGTCCGCCAACGATGGCATGCACCTGATGATCGCCGTCAGCTACGGCGGACAATGGGACATACTTCAGGCGGCTACCCATTTGGCCCGTTCGGCAGTGCAGGGCACGGTGAATCTTGACGACGAAACCGCGGTTCGCGCCTGTTTTGAAGCCAACCTTTCCACGGCTGATCATCCGCCTGTCGATTTGTTCATCCGCACGGGTGGAGAACAGCGCATCAGCAATTTCCTGCTTTGGCAATCCGCTTATGCCGAACTCTATTTCACGTCCTGTCTGTGGCCTTCTTTCACCGACAAGGATTTTAAGGAGGCATTGAACTGGTTTGCCTCCCGCCAGCGCCGCTTTGGTGGTGTTGAAGAATGATGACGAGCACAGATAACAAAACCATGAGTGGGACCCAGGTGCGCGTTTTGACGGCATTGGCGCTGGGCGCGCTGGGTTTGTTCGTAATTTTCGCGCTGCCTCGGTATGCTTTTGTCGGTTTTACCGCGTTGCTCGCGCTTGGCTTGGGTTATGAGTGGTTCCGTCTCAGTACAACCGACTTGCGATTGCGCTGGATCGCTTTAGTCATTGCCGCGGTTTTGGGGGCCGGACTATTTCTATTCTTGCCGGGTAACTGGGTTCCAGGGGTGTTCGCTCTTGTCGTGTTGGGTTGGGCGGGATTGATCCTGGGGCTCTGGATTCACCGCCGTGTTGCGGCGCCTGTCCGTTCTTCCCTTGTTCGTACGTTGCTTGGAATCCTGATCCTGCCCACATTCTGGTTTGCGGTGGTCATGATCCATCGTCAGGAGCAGGGGTCGTGGTTACTGCTGTTCGGGATTTTGATTGTGGCGGTTGCCGACTCGTTGGCGTATTTTGCCGGTCGGGCTTGGGGCAAAAACAAGCTCGCACCCGCCCTGAGTCCGGGCAAGTCGATTGAAGGGTTGGTTGGCGGCCTCGTTGGCGTGGGTATCCTTGCTGCGATTGGTGCCGCGCTGCCCTTGTTTCAGGCCGTGCCTTCATGGCAGTTGGCGGTTTGGAGCATGTTGGTGGCGATTTATTCCGTTGCGGGTGATCTCGAAGAATCCCGGTTGAAGCGTGAGGCCGGCGTGAAGGACAGCGGGCGAATTCTGCCCGGTCATGGCGGCCTGCTTGACCGACTCGACGGCCAGTTGGCGGCCATGCCTATCTGGTTTCTGGCGCTTGTCCAGATGCACCTGTTCGTTGTGGCTTGAGTGGGTTGGTGCCTTGAAATGAAATCTCTTGCGATTTTCGGCTCAACGGGCAGCATCGGCCAGAGCACATTGGCCGTGGTTCGCCTCCACCCGCAGCATTATCGGGTGCAAAGCCTGGTGGCGAACGCACAGGTTGATATCTTGTGGGAACAGATTCAGGAATTTCACCCCCGCAAGGTCGGTGTGGCCGATCCGGTTGCCGCCGCCCGATTGCGTGAGCGAATCGTGACGCACATGCCGGATGCTGCGGTGCGCCCCGAGGTTATTGATCAACCAGAGCAAATTGCTGCATTGGCGACTGACGCATCGGTGGATGTCGTTGTTGCTGCCATTGTCGGTGTGGCTGGTCTGGCTTCGACCTGGGCGGCGGTGCGTGCTGGCAAGCAGGTGTTGCTGGCCAATAAGGAATCCCTGGTCGCGGCGGGCCAAATCATGATGACTGCCGTCGCCGAGTCCGGTGCAACGCTTCTGCCTATCGACAGTGAGCACAATGCGATTTTCCAGTGTCTCCCTGTGGGAGAGGAGCCTGCCAAAGCCGTTGTTAAACTCATTCTGACGGCATCCGGCGGGCCATTTAGAACCCACCCCCTCGAGCGATTTTCAGAGATTACGGTGGAGGAAGCCTGTCGTCATCCGAACTGGTCGATGGGACGCAAAATCTCGGTGGATTCAGCCACGATGATGAACAAGGGGCTTGAAGTCATCGAGGCATCCTGGCTGTTTGGCATGCCAGCGTCGCGGATTGACGTGATCGTGCATCCGCAATCCGTGATCCACTCCATGGTGCAATTCGCAGACGGCTCGGTACTGGCCCAACTGGGCCTGCCGGATATGCGCACACCCATCGCGCATGCATTGGCCTGGCCGGAACGAATCGAATCGGGCGTGGCTCCGCTGGACTTTACAGCCCTTAATGGGTTGCATTTTCACGCGCCCGATTTTGAACGTTTTCCTTGCTTGCGGCTTGCCTATGCGGCGATTGAAAGCGGCGGCAACGCCCCATTGGTACTGAATGCCGCCAATGAAGTCGCCGTTGCCGCATTTCTGGATCGCCGTATCGCCTTCAGCGATATTCCCCAGTTGATCGAGGACGTCATGAACTTAGTTCAATCCGGAACTCGCACGGCCGCGCCCGAGTCCATGGAGGCGGTGTTAGACGAGAACGAGTGGGCACGTGCGATGTCGGGTGCGGCTGTCGTTCGTTTCGAAAACTCACGAGGCTGATTGCTTCATTGCCCGTCGTGGGCTTCCCTGTACTCTTTTGGACCAGTTGCTGACATGAATATTCTGATGAGTCTGTTGGGGTTCCTGATCACCATCGCGGTGTTGGTCGCATTCCATGAGTTTGGCCATTTCTGGGTGGCACGCAAGCTCGGGGTCAAGGTTTTGACCTATTCACTTGGCTTCGGCCCGGCGTTATGGTCCACCCGCAAGGGGCCGGACGCGATTGAATACCGCATTGCCGCTTTCCCTTTTGGCGGTTTCGTGAGAATGCTCGATGAGCGCGAAGGGCCCGTCGACCCATCCGAGCAGCATCGGGCATTCAACCGCCAGCCCGTCTGGAAGCGTTTTCTGATTGTTCTTGCCGGCCCCGTAGCGAATATTCTGCTTGCACTGGCGCTCTGGATGATGATGTTCATGGTCGGGGTTCAGGGTGTGCTGCCCAAGGTGGGCGTGGTGCCCGCCGATTCCGTGCTGGCGCGTAGTGGCATTCAGGATGGCGATTTGATTACTCGGGTCGGTGGGCAACCCATTCATAGCCTCTCCGATCTGCGGCTTGCCGTGCTGGAAGGGGGGGTGGCCGGGGCCAAGGTGCCGATTGAATTCGAGCATCAAGGTGCTGTCAGCGCCGGCACCCTCGATTTGACCCTGCTCAAACCCCTTCAGGGCAATCATCAGGGCCCAGCCGCTGATGTGTTGAGAGAAATCGGTTACCGACTGTGGTCGCCGATGGGTGATGCACTTGTCCACAAGGTGATAGCAGGCAGCCCTGCCGAACAAGCCGGCTTGAAGAAAGGCGACGTCATTCAGAAGATCGATGGTTCGACATATCGCGATCCCTGGGCTCTGATTTCCCGTATCGAGCATTCTCCAGGCAAGCCCGTCACGCTGACCGTGCTTCGTGATGGGCATACAGAACAGATCACGGTGACGCCCAAGACCGAAACATCCGCCAATGTCGACGGCAAAACTACCTCGGTCGGGCGGATTGGTGCCCAGTTGGGCCTGGTGCCCGATGCCGTGGCACGCGCGAAGGCAGATGGGATACAGATGCTGGTTCTGGAACGATACAATCCGGTCGAGGCGTTATCTATGGCCGTATCGCGTAGCTGGGCCATGACCACGTTAACCTTTAATGTGTTCGGTGGCTTGCTGACCGGTCAGGCGAGTTTATCCAATCTCTCAGGCCCGGTGGCGATTGCCGAGTATGCCGGGCAGAGTCTGGTTATCGGCTTTTCCACTTTCCTTGGGTTCATGGCATTGGTCAGCCTGTCGCTTGCCATCATGAATTTGCTACCTATCCCCCTGCTGGACGGCGGCCATCTGGTGCTTTACGTGGTTGAAGCCATTCGAGGGAAACCAGCGGAAGCGGCGCTCGAAGCTTTTGCTACCAAGATAGGTCTGGCCTTTCTGGTGAGTTTGATGGCGCTGGCTTTTTATAATGACATCTCACGGTTGCTGCACTAAGCATAGTCAGCGACAATAGCCCGATTGTTGATGGGGCAGGCAGTGTGCTTAACCTTGCGCGCACGCTTGGTCTCCTTCGTTTGATTGGGTCTGGCTTGTTGGCCGGACGGAATCGATCAGTGACCTGAACGAGCTGTGAAATTTACTTTAAACACTTTTATCCGAATTTCTGGGATCCCCTTCAAGCATGACTTCACCTATCAAGTTTTCATTGGCTCGGTTTTTACTGAAGCCCATCGCGGGCGCTTTGCTGCTCATCCCAACGCTGGCCCAAGCGTTCGTGATTTCGGATATCAAGGTGGAAGGTCTGCGTACCGTCACACCCAGCACCGCCTTTACCTATATCCCCTATCACGTGGGTGATGATTTCACTGCAAGCGACAGCACCCGGGTTATCGATGCGCTGTACAAGACCGGCTTCTTCAGCGACGTCAATGTAGGGCGTGTCGGCAATGTGCTGATGATTCAGGTCAAGGAAAGGCCGACCATCTCTGCCATCGAAGTCAAAGGCAACAAGAAAGTTGAAACCGAAAAGCTTCAAAAGGCGCTGAAAGACATCGGCCTGAGCCAGGGGCACGTCCTTGACCCGCAGGCACTGGACAAAATGAAGACCGAATTGCAACGCGTGTACTACAGCCTGGGGCAGTACGGTGTTCAGATTCAGACTCATGTGCAGCAACTGGATGATAATCGTGTTTTCGTTTCCATCGATATCTACGAGGGTAAACCGGCCAGTATCCAGCAGGTTCGCATTATCGGGAATCATGACTTCTCCGAATCGGAACTGTTGTCTCAACTCGCGATGCATCCCGTTTCCTGGTGGGCTTTCTGGTCGAGCGCAGATCAATATTCCAAAGAGAAAATGGCGACCGATCTCGAAAGCCTGCGGTCTTTCTATCTTGATCGCGGTTATTTGAAGTTTGCGGTGGATTCCTCTCAGGTCACCATCACCCCTGACCGCAAGCACATGGCCATTGTGATTAACATCACAGAAGGGCAGCGTTACAAGGTCAGTGGTGTCACTTTTTCCGGCAATCTTTTGCTGGACAAGGCCACACTGGACGCGCTTGACAAGGTCAAAACAGGTGAATACTTCAACCGCAAGGATGTGATCGATACTTCGGATGCCATTGCCAAGCGGCTAGGTAACGATGGCTATGCGCTGGCCCGCGTGCAACCCATGCCCAAGATCGATGAAGACAATAAAACCGTAGCCATCGATTTCAACATACAACCCGGCGACCGGGTTACCGTGCGTCATGTCGAGTTCAACGGCAACTTCAATACGAATGAAGAGGTCTATCGCCGTGAAATGCGGCAGATGGAAGGCAGTTGGTACGCGGCAGATAAGCTGGACCGCTCCAAAGAACGCCTCCAGCGCCTGCCTTCCGTTCAGCACGTGGATCAAAAGGTTAAACCTGTTTCAGGTGTGCCTGATCAGGTGGATATCGACTACGACATTACCGAACAATTGTCCGGTTCGTTCACTGCGGGGGTTGGTTATTCCCAGTCAGAGGGTGTGTTGTTTAACCTGGGGTTGAATCAATCCAACTTCCTGGGTTCAGGTAAATCGGTCGGCATCAATTTGCAGCGCAGTTCGTATCAGACGGGCGTGCAGTTCAATTACAACAACCCCTATTTCACCGCCGATGGCGTGAGTCAGGGTTTCGGTTTGTTCTACTCCAAACAGAATGCAGCACAACTGTCTCTTTCCCGATATTTGGTCGATTCAATCGGGGGTAACATCAATTTCGGTGTGCCACTATCCGAGAATACTTATGCGTCAATCGCCTTCCAGTTGCAGAACCAGAAAATCAAATCCACCAGCTACTCACCGAGCTGGATTACCGGCGTGCCGGTTGTTCCTACAGGGAGTTATCCGGTAACCCCATTGGGTGCGAATGGCTACGATCTCCCAGGCCCGGGGTTTGATGGCATGAATTTCTATACGTTTAGCCTGATTCCAACCTTGAAGTATGACACGCGCAACAAGGCAATTTTCCCTACCTCGGGCATACTGCAAAGTGTTTCGGCCACCTTGGCGGTGCCAGGTAGCCAGCTGCTCTATTACAAGGGCGACTATAGGGGGCGGATCTACTTCCCCCTCTGGTCGGATTCCACCCTGTCGGCGCATGGGCAGGTTGGGCTAATCAAGGCTTATGGCAACACACAATCGACCTACGGTGGCGTCAGCCAGTATTACAACGGTGTACCGCCATTTCTGAATTACTATTCGGGCGGTATCCAATCGGTACGTGGGTATCAAGATTACTCGCTCGGCCCGGTCGATTCCAACGGCGATCCGATGGGCGGCACGTTCCTGACAGCTGGCGGGCTCGAATTGATCACTCCCATGCCTTTTTTGACCAAGCAGTCGAACAATGTGCGTTTATCGCTGTTCTGGGATATCGGTAACGTGTACAACAGTTACAACAATTTCAATGCGCAGAACCTGCGTCAGTCAGTCGGGATTGGCTTTAACTGGATTTCTCCGGTCGGTCCTCTGGTGTTCAGTGTGGCTAAACCACTGAATAACAAGCCGGGCGATCTGAGTCAGGTGTTTCAGTTTACGGTGGGTACAAGCTTTTGATTGGGTGCGTTCGTGAGGCATCAGCTGTGAGATAATGCCGTGGTTATTTGACCTCGGTTGTGCTTTGTTTTTTTTAGGAGAGTTTGCGTGAACCGCATTGCATTGGCTTTAGTTTCTATGTTGGCTTTGTTTTTCGCTGTGACGGCTCAGTCAGCGGAGATTAAGATTGCCTTCGTCAATTCCACTACCTTACTTGAGCAAGCTCCTCAGGCCGATATCGCCAAGAAGAAGCTCGAAAAGGAATTTGCTCCCCGTGAGAAGGAAATCCGTGATTCACAGCAAACAGCCCAGGCTTTGGAAACCAAGCTGAATCGCGATGGAGTGACCATGAGCGATAGCGACCGATCCAAGCAGGAACAGGAGCTCAATCGTCAGCTTCGTGACCTGCAGCGTATGCAGAGTAATTTCCGTGACGACCTGAATCTGCGTAAAAACGAGGAATTGGGCAAGTTGCAGCGTGTTGTATTGGCCGCCATTAAAGATGTTGCTAAAACAAAAGGTTATGATCTGGTTTTGGCCGAAGGCGTTGTGTATGCCGCGCCTCAGGTTGATATAACAAGTGATGTGCTAGCCAAACTCAAGCAAGACGCGAGTGCCGGGAAGTAACGACATACAGTTTCATTTTCTCTTTGTACGACCATAAGCGCAATGCCCGCGATCCCTACAGAAGCCGTTCGTGTCGCCGATGTGGCCGCACGATTGGGTGCTTTGGTGCGTGGAGATGCCGAGCGGCTTATCTGTGGTGTTGCCTCGTTGGCGGGCGCAACGATTTCCGATCTGGCCTATTTCAGTGGTAACAGACGAGGCATCCAACCCGGCAAGTCATCTGCCGGTGTGGTGCTTTGCCGGGTAAAGGATCAGGAAGCGCTGCCATCGAGTTCTGTGTTGATTCTGGTGTCGAACCCCCAGTCGGCTTTTGTCGATGTGTTGGAGTGGTTGTTTCCCCGTCCTGAAGCGTCAAAGCGTGTTGACTCAAGCGCATCTGTTCACCCGGATGCGCATCTTGCGGATGATGTAACCGTGGGTCCTTATGCCGTGATTGGTTCCGGCTGCCAAATTGGCTCGGGTGCACGCATTGGTCCGGGTTGCATCCTGGGGGAGGGCGTGTCGATCGGTTCGGATACCGAATTGATCGCACGTGTGACCGTGATGAATCATTGCGTGATCGGCGCACGCTGTGTCATCCAACCGGGTGCCGTAATCGGTTCAGATGGATTTGGCCTCGTCAATGAACACGGGAAATGGAGGCGTGTGCCGCAGTTGGGGCGCGTCGTCATTGGTGATGAAGTGGATATTGGCGCCAACACCACGATCGACCGAGGCGCGCTGGATGACACGCGCATCGATGACGGCGTGAAGTTGGATAATCTGATTCAGATTGCCCATAACGTTGAAATCGGCGCACATTCGGCCATAGCCGGTTGCGCTGGCCTGGCTGGTTCGAGCGTAGTGGGCAAGTACTGCACCTTGGGCGGTGGTGTCGGTCTGGCAGGGCATCTGACATTGGCCGATGGTGTGCATATCACTGGCATGTCAATGGTCACACGTTCCATCCGTCAGCCCGGCGTCTACTCGGCGGGTACGCCATTGGATACCAACGAGAACTGGCATAAAAACGCAGCTCGTTTCAAACAACTCGAACGAATCGTGCAACGTGTTCAGGTACTTGAATCCGATCTGAATGCACTGCGAAATAAAGATGAGGAAAATCTGTGAGCACCAAAACAATAATGATTCAAGAGATTATGCATCTATTGCCTCATCGGTTTCCCTTCCTGTTAATCGATCGCGTTCTGGACTGGGCACCGAATGAATATCTGGTGGCCGTCAAGAATGTAACCTTCAACGAGCCGTTTTTTCAAGGGCATTTTCCGGTTCGGCCCGTCATGCCGGGTGTGCTGATTACCGAGGCGATGGCTCAGGCGACAGGCGTACTGGCCTTCAGTAGTCAGGGCGTGGTACCAAATCCCAATTCTCTCTACATGCTGGTCGGCTTGGATGAAGTCACATTCCGCCGTGTTGTCGAGCCGGGCGATCAATTGATTATCCGCGTTGAACTCAAACGTCTGGTTCGTGGCATGGGGATTTTTCAATGTGAAGCCCATGTCGATGGTGAGCTGGCTGCCAAGGCGCTGATCAAATGTGTTGCCAAGGAAGTGTCCGAGTGATTCATCCGACAGCCATAATCTCGCCGGAGGCGAGTCTGGACCCCAGTGTGGTCGTCGGACCCTATGTGGTCATCGAAGGTCAGGTCGAGATCGCCGCGGGAACACAGATAGACAGTCATTCTGTGATTAAGGGGCCCTGCCGGATCGGTAAAGATAATCATATCTACTGCCATGCTGTATTGGGTGAAGTTCCGCAGGATCTGAAATTCTACGGTGAGCATACAACACTTGAAATCGGTGATCGGAATCAGATTCGTGAATTTTCCTCGATTCATCGCGGTACCGAAGGTGGCGGGGGTATAACGCGCATCGGCTCCGATGTTTTGGTGATGGCTTATGCGCATATCGCACATGACTGCCAGATTGGCAACCATGTCATTCTCGCCAACGCTGCCTCGCTTGCCGGGCACGTCACGGTTGGCGATCACGCCATCTTTGGCGGTTTTGCCGTGGCTCATCAGTTCTGCCGAATTGGCGCCCATGCGTTTATCGGTGGCTTCAGCAAAATCTCCAAGGATGTGCCTCCCTTCGTCATGGCTGATGGTGCTCGTGCCCGGTCAATCGGCCTGAATAAGGAAGGGCTCAAACGTCGGCATTTTGATGCCGATACCATCGCTTTACTTAATCGTTGTTTCCGTCAATTGGTCAAAAAGCAGGGTGATGAGATGGTCTGGGCGGAATTCGAACAAGCCGCCGAAACAGAACCCGCCTTGCAGCAAATGCTCGACTTCATCAAAGGTAGCGAGCGAGGCATCACGCGCTGATACCCGTGGGGTAATTTCCTCGATGACAACCCAAAAATTCCGCACAGAGCACGACAGCATCGGGCCGGTTAACATACCTGCCGATGCATTGTGGGGCGCCCAGACCCAACGAGCGATCGATAACTTCCCCATCAGTGGCATGCCGTTACCCGCGGAATTCATCCGGGCATTGGCTCAGGTTAAGACTGCGTGCGCGCAGGCAAATATGACCTTAGGTGTGTTACCGGCTGCATTGGGTGAGGCCATCGTGCAAGCCAGCCGTGCGATAGCGGCCGGGCAATACGCGGATGCTTTTCCCATCGATGTCTATCAGACGGGTTCGGGCACCAGTACCAACATGAATGCAAACGAGGTCATTGCCCGCCTGGCCAATGATTTGCTTCGAAATTCAGATCTTCGAATCCATCCCAATGACCACGTCAATATGAGCCAAAGCTCGAATGATGTGATTCCCACCACTATTCGCGTTTCAGCGGTGGAGGCGGTCAAACGTGAGTTACTGCCCGCGCTCAACTACTTGAAGCAGGCTATCGAAGCCAAAGCTCAGGCGCTGGTCGGAGTGACAAAAACCGGGCGCACGCATTTGATGGATGCGATGCCTGTTCGTTTCGATCAGACACTGATGGCCTATGTCGATCACCTTGATGGCGCCCGCCTGGGTATTGAGCAGGCTGTCGATCGGATGCAGGCCCTGCCTCAGGGTGGCACGGCTGTCGGCACGGGCATCAATGCACCCGAAGGCTTCTCTGCCGCATTCATTGTGGCTTTGAACAATGAAACCGGTGGTACGTATCGTTCCATGCCCCGGCCGTTTGCAGGTCTGGCCGCGCAGGATGAACCGGTTGCGATGTCTGCTGCCTTCCGCAGTCTGGCCATTGTGCTAACCAAAATTTCTAATGATCTGCGGCTCATGAATTCGGGGCCGTTGGCCGGCCTCAGTGAAATCAGCCTTCCCGACTTGCAGCCGGGTAGTTCGATCATGCCCGGTAAGGTCAACCCTGTTGTTCCCGAAGCGGTTGCCATGGTAGCCGCTCAGGTTCAGGGGTTTGATATGGCTGTCGCGCTGGCAGGGCAGTCCGGCTTGTTCGAGTTGAACGTCATGCTGCCCTTGATCGCCAATAATCTGTTGCAATCCATTCAGTTGTTGTCCAACGCCATGCGCTTGTTAGCAGACAAGGCTATTGCCGGTTTCACGGTCAATCATGAACGGATTGAAGCCGCTTTGGGCATGAACCCTATTCTGGTCACGGCCTTGAACCCGGTGATCGGCTATGAATTGGGGGCGAAAATTGCCAAGCGGGCCTACGCCGAACGTAGAAGTGTGTTGGCCGTTGCCCTAGAAATGACGGACCTGTCAGAAGAAGAACTCAAGCGTTTGCTTGATCCTGTCTTGATGACCGGAATCTAG
>NZ_DAIESY010000076.1:0-19353 GCF_027346185.1 Halothiobacillus sp. | reverse complement strand
GATGAATGCGTGCTGATACCCCTGCCACATGAGAGGGAACTGCGCTTTGATTCTGTTTTGCTGCGCATCCCCACAACCCACCAGAAAACCGGTGAACAGAACAATCAGTAGCGGCAAGAACCTCATGTGCATGGGCAAGATTCGCATCAGTCACGACGCAGCCAAACGTTTGCGGGCTAAATGTTTCAACAAAATATCAACCAGCTTGGCTAGAACCAGTGTCAGGATCACAACGCCTAACCTGATCGCCCAGACATACAGACTCAAAAGAGAGACAGGTTAAAAAAGTGCACTCAAAGCCAAGCCACCATAAGCACGCAGCGGTTGATCGGGCTTAAAACTCAGGCCGAGTTCGGGCGCGATAGAAATCCCATGACCCAGGTTCACTTGAACAAACCCACCCACTTTTCGTGATCGATAATTTACGCCGCCAGCAGCAGTTAGAACAGGCCCTGCCTGCCAGCGCCAATGGGGCGTGAAAGCCAGCTTGGCCTGGGACCAATAAGATCGCGGACCTATGTCGTAGGCCGCTCGAACGCTTGCCGTCCACTGCGGGGTAATCTGCTGTTGCCAATAAACACCTGGCGAAAGTTTGTAGCGATTGCCCTGGGGGTCGCTCGTGTTTATGTTTGGCGTGTGCTGAAAATTTTGCACCCCCGCTTTAAGTGACAATTCAAGTATCTGGGTATCATACTTAAAACGATAACCCAACCCAGAACTGAACCCGGGCGCGTGAACCTTAACTGTAGCCGATTGACCATTAACGGCTGTGTTGTAGCTGTAGGTCAGGTAATCGGCAACCGCAATGGCAAACCAACCGGTTTCAAGCGTAGCGCCAGGTAATGGGTAAACCACCCCAAGATAGCTGTAACTTTCCCCCGTGCTGGCCTCTGTACCCGTAAAAATAACACTGGCTGCCCCAGCCCCGGAGCTGCATAAACACAACCCCACCCCGCAAATTAACCCGTTAAGTTTCGTTTTTTTCATGACGACGCCTGCGATAAATAGTGAGGCCCCAGCGCATAACAAGGGCGGTTAAAGTGCCTGCCATCAATACGATCAGTAGCCCATACCAGGGGTTTTGGGTGACCCAAATACTTAGTCCGCGTTGTAGGCCATAGTTGCGAAAGGGCTCTTGGGTGCGGCCGATGCTGACAACCGGTTTACCGTCGTAAGGCCAATACGCCAAGGTGCCGGTTAATTGCGACCAAACGCCAAAACCAACGGCACGTGCCATGCCCGTTTGCAGCGTTGCGGGCGTACTGGCCGCAAACAGATACGCCGGTTGCATCGTGTCTTCTGCGACGGCGGCTAAGGTTGTGTGTGTTAAATCAAAAGCACTGTTGCTCTCTACCCAAGTGGTTAACTTCGGTTTTGCATCCCAACTCAGGGGGGCGATATCGCCAGGCGTATTGTTTTGTAAGCGACTTAAAACCTGCCCGGGTGATAGCCCAAAGCGCTGTTTATTTTCGGTATTCAGTGCGTCTAAGGTACTAATTAATATCGTTGGCCAATCATTTTTTGGCAGCGTAGTGCCTACGTTAAGCTGAATTAAGGGCGAATGAGCCACCTGGCTCAATTTGCCGGTTAATGTCATGGCGGCAGACAAAAGATCGGCATTGTTCCCCGATAAATGAATATTTAAGCCCTCAAGCCAGTCAGAAACCCATTTCATGCTATTAAACCCGGAGAAAATAACTAAATCCCGCGTATATTCTTCACTGCCATTACCCATCCAGATAAATTTAGAATCATCAAAAACAGAAACCGATAAATTGCCGGGGAAGAAATGTTTACACTCCCCGCCATTGCTGATCGGAATCAGCACGGGTTGCAGACGAATTTTATTCCAACCGGCAGTGAGCAGGGTGGTTGGCAGGGTAACGGCAAAATCGGCATATTCCCCCCCTTGGGGTAAATTGAGTGGAATGGAGCCTTGCTGCACATCATTAATCCAGACATTCAATGCCGATTGCTTTGACATGCCCGCCGCATAGGCTAGGTGCAAGCGCACTTGCGCTTTTTGTTTCCAGCCTGCATTCCATACCTGAAAATCCAGCGCAGGGGCGTCTACCCCCGATAAAGTGGCTGATTTAATCCCCAAATCACGGAATTGGAATTCATTGTTTTGGCGCTGTGGTGTCGGAATGGGCAAGCCATATACGGCAAGCGAATCAAGGTTGAGCGAATGCACGGCGGGCAGAGGGAGCTCAGTGAGTGCAAAGCGCAGTGCAAGTTGCTGCTGGTCGGCAATGGTATTGGCCACCAAAATCACCAAATAACGCGCTGGGGCGGCATCAAAGCGCCGCACAATCAAGCGGGGCGTTTGGGTGTCGGATAAATTTAACCCTGCAAGATAAGGTGTTAACTCCGTGTAATTTCCAATTAGCAAGGCGGCGGTAGGTCGTAGTTTCGCTTGAGTTACGGCGGGTTGAGCTGCTTTCGCTAAAGGCAATACTGAAAAATTAACCGGTAAATAATTAAATCGTCGCGCCACACCCTGCGCAGCGTAGGCTAACGTGGTGGCCTGCAAAGCCCCGTTGGGGTTGGATACAAAAACAGGCACTTCTGCCTGTGTGGCCTCGCTTGATGGATCAAACAATTCCCCCAGCTGGGCTAACGTTAAATCCGGATTGATGGGCGTGGTGCTTAAGGTAAAAAAAGAGTTTTCAGTATTCACTTGGGTAAATAACTCGGGCGATAAAGCTGGCGCGCAAACCGTTGGACTGTGTTGGGCAGCAAATAGTTGAACTTTGTTGTAACCAGGTTTGAGCACTGCTACAGGGATAGCCAACGAAATGGCGTTGCCCTGAAGACGGGCCGTGACCAGATTAATTTGACCCACCGTCAGCCCATTAATACGAACCATCAGCCAAGAATCGTTGTTTAACCCGGCCGAAGGCACCAAAGCCAGCGTCAAATTAATCGATAACACACGTACTAATTGCGCGATGGGGAGCGTAAAGCTGGTTTGGGCATCTTCACCGATCAAGGTTAATGGGGTTTCGGTGCCAAGCAAATGCGCCAAGGTGATTTGCTCGCCAGAAACATCAGCCAGTGGCATGGGCTGCGTGCCAGCCAGTGCTATCAAGGGCATAAGCAAGCAAAAACTCAACACAAGTCTGCTTAAGTAGGTGTTGAATTCGTTTAAATAATGAAACATAAATCTTCCTTAATTATCATTAGAGCGAATGAATAAACCGGCGATAAAATCGATCACACAGGTGCTTGATTAAGTTGATAAAATGGGCGATGCCAAAGCGAAGCGCCAGATTCATTAAAAACAACAACCCACCCACAATACTTTTGCCACCGTAGCGCGCCCGATTATTTTCTTCAAGCTGGGTGCTATTGCCAAAGGCAAAAGCCACCGAGAAGCGCTCATCCTCGATCGTTGCAAGACAGTATTCCACCCCTAAATAGTGGTTTGTTTTATCTCGAGTGTACATGGTTCGTATGATCGCCTGAATTACTTGGCCTTGGCGCGGCCATTCAAGTTGCAGCACATCACCGGGTTTGGCCGCTATTTGCCCCGCTGGGTTAGTAGCAACCACAATCCCCAAGCCGGCCCGAGACGCCTCAACCGCCACTCCATCAAGCACCGCACCATTTATATGAACCATCACCGGTTCTCGTACGGGTACGCGGGGTTCGGTGCGGCGCTGTGGGCGCTCCAACATAATGCCCAACGCGGCCAGCAGGAAAAATAAATCCAGCACGGCCCAGGTAGCTACAAAAGCAACCGCGCCCACTTGCCATAGTGGATCGAACAAACGATAAACCGCAAAACCGAGGCTCAAAACATTCAATGACAGCAACACATAAAACGGCCATGACAGTGAGGAGACAAACTCGGCGTTTAGCTGCTCACCTTTAGGTGTTACCTGAAAGCTGGGTGACTTGGGTTTGCGAAGTACCTTGTAGATACCCATCGTGACATAAAAACTTTGAATGGTTTCGTAGATTTGTGAAATGAACGGCCAACGAACGTCGCGGTAATAATATTGCGTCACAATTAACGAGGCGATGAGATACGGTATCGCATAAACGAGGAGTTGCGCGCCATCGGTATCCGCCAAGTTCAGGCCAAAAATGAGATAGGCCGGCGGTGCCAGTAACAGGAAAATCCGCACTACGGCAAACCCCCAATAAATCGTGAAGTTGGTGTAAAGCAAACGCTGCACAAAGGCTAAATGCGGCTGCACCCAAGGGTTTTTAAGCAGAAATATCTGGAGCATCCCCTGTCCCCAGCGCACCCGCTGAATTACCAATCCCGAATAGGTCTCGGGTTGCAGCCCGGACACCATAGGGATATTCAAATACGCAGTGGTATAACCCAAAGACAGGGCATCAAGCGTGGTTTCTGCATCTTCGGTAATGGTTTGGCCGGCAATGCCGCCCAATTCATTTAACACGCTGCGGCGCAACACCGCCGCTGAGCCGCAAAAAAATGAGGTGTGCCAAAAATCTAGCCCAGGTTGCATTATCCGATAAAACAACTCATTTTCAGAGGGAACTTTGCCATAAATATTGAGATTCTTTTCAACCGGATCAGCTGAAATAAAATTGTGCGGGGTTTGTAGTAAGAACAATTTGGCTTCCACTAAAAAAGCCCCTGTAGTGTTGAGTAAAAAATCATCTGTAGGAATATGGTCGCAATCAAGAATGGCGATCAACTCGCCTTCGGTAAAACTCAAAGCGGAATTCAGGTTACCCGCCTTGGCATTTAGGTTTTTCTCACGCGTTAAATAACCCGCGCCAAACGTGGCAGCCAAGACCTTTAATTCTGCTTGGCGGGCTTGGGCAGCAGCCGCTTTTTCAGGATCAGGATCCGTACACTTTTTCACAGTACCGCCATCATCGAGTATCCAAACCTTAAATTTGCCCGGCGCGTAGCGCATTTGGGTCGCCGCGATCACCGTGGGGCGAATAACCAAAATATCTTCGTTATAAGTCGGGATAAAAATATCCACCGTCGGCCAGAGTGCGGAGTCAACAGGCAAGGGTACGGGGCGACGCTCAAGCGGAGAGACATTAATAAAATGGCCAAACATCAAGGTGATAAAGCCATACACTTCAATCAAAAACAGGATCAAACCCGCCACCATAGAAACAAAACCAAAGCCGAGTGGCAAAGTTTCGGTTGCGCGCCAATAGAGATAATGCCAACCTAAAAAACTGCTAGTGAGAATAACTGTGAGTTTAAGCCAGGGTTGAATTGTGTGGTTTTTAGGTAATCGCCGCGACCATAAATAAGCGACCAGCGTAAGCCCGATCAAAAGCGCCGCCAAGCCGGTTTGAACGACCAGAGTGGTGGGCACGCTCGCCAGCCCAAAAAAGCCCAGCATACTGATTAAAAACACAATCAAAGCGAACATATTGGATGAAGCCGTAAAAAGTTAAAGGGATCGTGTGGTTTAAGAAACCTTTGAATAATTCCATTTTTGAACTTTCAGAGAGCGAAAGTCAAAAAATGCAATTTTCTTATTACCTAAATGTCACATCCCATACGATTATAAGGTCTTTTAACAAACAGATGCGGATGGGTTTGACACCAGGGCAGCTCGAATAACCCGAGATTTTCAATGAATTCAGCCACTGAATCATGCCTGTGGCCGAATCCGGCTCAAATTCCACAATAAACGGCTACCTTTCCAAGCAGCTTTGCCCGGTTTTTACTCCGAATCTCCATGGTTGGCGGCGATTCGACCCATTTTGGGGGTTATGCGGGCACAATGCCTTTTCTCTGAAAGTACGCGAGCCGCTTTAAGTTGTAGCAGGCGGCCATCAGGGTCATGGCAAAGTTTGCCCGCGCTTGGCCGATGGTGCGGATCAGCTTGCCGCCCATCTGCTCGATGGCCGCAAATGCGTGTTCCACCCGCGCACGGGTCTTTGCGATTCGATGGTTTCGTCCCTGCTGCACTTCGGACAAAGGTTTGTTCCGATGGCCTTTGCGTTGGATCCGGTTACGGTAGCCGTTCGCCTTCAGCCAGGCTTCCCGCTCCGCTGAGGGGTAGCCCCGATCGGCATAAACCTCCCTGTTTGTGTTGGCCGGATCGATAACCGCCTCGAAGTGCTGGCTGTCGTGGGTGCTGGCTGTATCGGTGACGATTTTGCGGATGAATTTGTGCGTCTTATCGACGTTCACCGATAGCTTGTAGCCATGGTGGCTTCTTGGTCCAAGTGGCATCCAGGTCTTTCTGGCGACGCTTGGCCGGTGACCAGTCTGCGGGCATGGCGTTTTCTTTGATCTGCTCTTTGTCATCACGGGTGAAGTGCTGCCGCGGCGCGGGTACCAGCGTGGCGTCGATAATCTGGCCACCTCGGGCGATAAAGCCTTTCTTGAGTAGTTGCGTGGTGACACCCTCGAAGAGGGCCTTGGCACCGGCTTCGCCAATCCGGTTCTCGAACACCCATACGGTGGTTCGGTCAGGAATGTTGATGGCCTGGGCCAGACCACAGAAGCGCTGGTAACTCATGCGGTCCAGCAACTGGTATTCCATCTGCTCATCGGAGAGGTTGTACAGGCGCTTTAAGATCAGAATGCGCACCATGGTCTCGGTGGGAAACGGTGGCCGCCCACCTTGTGGGCTGACCGGACGCGGAGCAATGCGGTCAACTTCTGCAGCTAAGGCCGCAAAGTCGATGCAGGACGCGATCTCAGAGAGCGGGTCGCCCAGTTTGTCGAGAGTCTGCTTGTGATGCTGGTCAGCAAATAGGTCGGTCTTGATGGCGCTGCGTTGTTTCATTGGAAGCAAAAGAGATGGTGGTCAGATGAATCGAATTTTACCGGATGCTGTGTGGGATGGGTGGGGTTTTTCGAGGTGCCCGTTCGTAATTTGTTTTGAGCATTGCTGTAACCGCCTGATCTGTCAACCCGATTGTGGGAACCAACTCTGTGACGGGCCGATCTTCGCCGAATGGAAGCCTGATCATTGGCTACGCAAGATTACTCAGGCGCATCGTCAAGGCGAAAGTTGCTTGATGGCCTGCTCGATTTCTTTGGCGCTGGGTGCGCCTTTGCGGGCCAGTTCTTGCGCGAAGGTGGCAACGCGCCATTCTTCAAGCTGTTCCTGCAGTTGATTGAGTGCTGCGAACGCTTCCGGGGTGGGTCCGGCTGCGGTGATTTTGTCTGTGACGCGGGCGCAGACGGGCATGAACTGTACGCGCAACATGCGGTCGCGTTCGGGGTGGCGGTCGATTTTTTCGAGGCGTTTTTCAGCGGCGGTGAGGTAGCGCGGCAGGTTGTCGAGCACGGTTTGGGGCGTGTTCCAGATCATGCCGGGGTAGAACAATAGATCAAACTGTTCGGCGATTTCCCGCGCGGCTTCGATTTGCGACAGGGGCAGGCGGCCCTTGAGCTTGGCGCGCAGGACTTGATGCTGCGCGAAGAGCGTGCGTATCTGGGCCGCCAACTGGCGCACCGCATCGTCCAAACGCGGCTTCAGTGATTCGACGCGGGCACGGAATGTGGACTCGTCTCGAATGCAGGGCAAATCGTCCACGGCCAGTTTGGCGACGCTGCGGGCAATCAATTCTAGATCGAACGCCGCGTCGCGCCGTTGGGGCAAGATCAGGCCAAAAGCAGGCAAGGGGCGTGTGCTCGACCATTGGCTGTACTGCAGCCGCGCCGGATCGAGGCTGCGTTCCTGCTTGAGGTATTGACTCAAGTGCCGAATCTGCTCGCCCAGGGCGATGAGCAGCAATCGAATAACGCCGGAGCGGTGCGCCAGCGCGGCACGCTCCGGCGAATCGAACAGGCGCACTTCGGCGCATTCGCCCCGATCGATCAACGCCGGGTAGGCATTCAGTTCTGCGCCAAGCTCTTCTACCGTGAGGCTTTCGGGCAGTTCGCCGAACGACCAGTCGATGAGGTCATCCCGTTCCAAACGGTGCCGGGTTCGCTCAACCAGGGCATGCTCGGCCGCGGCGGCGTGACGTGCGCGCAAGGCCGAAAGGTCCCGGTCGGCATCGATGATTTGCTTGGCCGGGTCGGTCTGCTTGGCGTCGATCAGGGCAAAACGCATCCGTAAATGCGGCTCCAAACGACGCTCATCGAAGGCATCGGCGGTGATTTTGTGCCCTGTCATGCGGGCCAGTTGTTCGGCCACTTGCGCCAGCAGACCGCCACGATCGACGGACACCCGTTCATCGACTGCCGCCGCAAATTCCGGCGCGGGCACAAAATGACGGCGGTCGGCTTTGGGCAGGCTGCGAATCAGCGCTTCGATCTTTTCACGGCGCAAACCGGGGATGAGGTGGCTGGCCCGATCGGCATCAATCTGTTTGAGCGCCGCCAGCGGCAGGCGCAGGGTCACGCCATCATCTTCGCTACCGGGCGCGAAGTGATAAGCCAGCGGCAGGCTGAACGCGCCCATCGACAACCGATCGGGGAAGCCCGCCGGATCAAGTTCGACCGGCTCACGCGCCAGCAGATCGTCACGCGTCATGCAGAGCGCGTCGGGCTGTTGGGGCGTGATGGTTTTCAGCCAACGCACCAGCGTGTGGGCGTCGTACACCTCCGCAGGCAGGTGGGTTTCGTAAAAATCGAACAGCGTTTGATCGTCGATCAGCAAATCGGGGCGACGATTACGCGCTTCGATTTCCCGAATTTCGTCGATCAGAGCCTGATTGTGTCGCCAGAACTTAAGACCGCTGTCGAATTCGCCTTCAACCAAGGCCGCGCGAATGAAGATCGCGCGCGCGCCGAGTGGATCGATACGACCAAAGTCAATCCGGCGCTTGGTCACGATCGGCAAGCCGAACAGTTTGACGGTTTCAAAGGCGGCTACACGACCGCCCCGTTGATCCCAGCGCGGTTCGCTGTATTCACGCGTGGTCAGATGCGCCGCCATATCTTCGATCCAGCGCGGATTGATCGCGGCGTTCATGCGCGCATAGACGCGGGTCGTCTCGACAATTTCTGCGCTCATGAGCCATTTGGGCTGGGTCTTGGCCAGTTGGGAGCCGGGGAAAATCTGGAAGCGGCGATTGTTCGCGCCGATGTAGATCGTCGGCGTACGTTGTTTCTTGCCGCGCTGGTCGCGGGTATCTTTCGGCACATTCTTGTCTGTACGCGTGGCTTCATCACGCAGACCGATCTGTGCCAGCAATCCCGGCAGCATCGCCTGATGCAGGGCATCGAGCCGCGCACGCAGCGGCGCTTCATCGCCATCAACAATTATGGGCAAAGGCGTCGGATCGGGCAGTTTGACCTGTCCAATTTCATCGGCCTGTTCGCGCAACTGGCCGAACAGATCATGCCATTCGAGCAGCCGGTTATACGAGAGGAAATGCTTTTTCGCCCAGTCGCGCCGCTTGCGCTGATTCTCGTGTCGCACAACGCCATGCCATTGATCCCACAGGGCCAGAATGCTCGCGAAGTCCGAATCGGCCACGCGGAACGCCTGTTGTGCCTGATCGGCAGCCTGCGCGTGATCGGCCGGGCGTTCACGCGGGTCTTGTATCGACAGAAAGGCCACGACGATCAGGGTATCCAGCGAGGTGGCATCCGCATTCGACAAGACAGACAACACCATCCTGCCCAAGGTCGGGTCGACAGGCAATCGCGCCAACTGGCGCCCCAACTTGGTGATGCGCTGACGCTCGTCCAGCGCGCCCAGTTCGAACAACAAGCGGCGGGCACCGGCGAGTTGGCGTGAATCAGGCGGTTCGATGAACGGGAAATGCTCCGGCTCGCCCAAGCGCAATTCGATCAACCGCAACACCACCGAGGCAAGGTTGGTGCGCAAAATTTCGGGATCGGTAAACGCGGGGCGACCGGAAAAATCCTGCTCGTCGAACAGACGGATGCACACGCCGGGCGCGATTCGGCCACAACGGCCCGCACGTTGGTTCGCCGACGCCTGCGAAATGGCTTCCACCGCCAGTTTTTGCACCCGTGAGCGCGGGCTGTAACGGGCAATCCGCGCCAAGCCAGAATCGATCACATAATGAATGCCGGGCACGGTGAGTGAGGTTTCGGCGACGTTCGTGGTCAGCACGATGCGACGCCCCGTATGCGGCGCGAAAATGCGCTGCTGCTCGGCGGCGGACAGGCGCGCAAACAACGGCAGAATTTCCGTATGGCGCAATCCATGACGACCCAGCCGGTGGGCGCACTCGCGAATTTCCCGTTCGCCCGGCAGGAAGACCAGAATATCGCCGCCGCTGGTCGTTTGCGCTTCTGCCTGCAATTCATCGACAGCAGCTACGACGGCAGCAGCCAGATCCCGCTCTTCTTCCGTCTCGATGGATGCCTCATTCGGCGCGACAGTCAATGGACGATAGCGATATTCAACCGGAAAACTCCGCCCCGCCACGGTGATGACGGGCGCCGGACGCGGCTCGCCCGACGCGTCCTTTCGGGCAAAATGCAGGGCGAATCGCTCGGTATCAATCGTGGCCGATGTAATCACCAGACGAAAATCAGGGCGACGATCCAGCAGGCGCCGCACGATGCCGAGCAAAAAATCGATATTCAGGCTGCGCTCGTGCGCTTCGTCGATGATGAGCGCGTCATAGCGCAAAAGATCCGGATCGCTGTGAATTTCGGCCAATAGAATGCCATCGGTCATCACCGCGACGCGGCTCTGCGCCCGCGTTTGATCGGAAAAACGCACCTTGTACCCGACCACACCCGACCCCGTTACGCCCAGCTCTTCGGCTAGACGACTCGCCACGTTACGCGCCGCGATCCGCCGGGGCTGGGTGTGGCCGATCTGCCCTTTGATGCCGTAACCGAGTTCCAGCAACATCTTGGGCAGTTGGGTGGTTTTGCCGGAACCGGTCTCCCCCGCCACGATCACAACCTGATGCGCGCGGATCAAATCCATGATCGCCTCGCGCTGACCACTGACGGGGAGCTCTGCGGGATAATCGAGGGTCAAAGCCACCGAACGGCGCTCGGTCAACAAGGCCGCGCTGGCCTCGAAAGCGTTGACCAATTCGCCCAGCCGCCCCGCATCCAGCCGATTCTGCTGCAAGGCACGCTCGGCTCCGGCCAAACGGCGGGACAGGGCCGGTTGATCGACAAGCGGCAGCTCGACCAGATTCGTCCGCAAAAAATCGATAATATCGGCGGGCTGGTTAGAAAGTGGCACCGACTGTGGGGAAGCGGCATCCTGCGGTTCATTTAGCGTAGAATTCATCGTGTCAGTGTTGGTTATACCCGTACGGGAATCAAGAGGCAGTATCGCTGTCTGAATTGTTCAATTTTGCGCGAACATCATCGGAGCACACATGCCCGCAGATATGACATTTTGGGCGGCCTTGCTGGTCGGTTTTTTTGGCGGCGTGCATTGCATCGGCATGTGCGGCGGCATTGTCGGCGCGCTTACCTTCGGCCTGCCACCCGAAAAACGCGCCACGCCCGGCCAACTTTTACCCTATCTGCTTGCCTATAATCTCGCACGGATCACCTCTTACGTGGTCGCGGGTGCCATTGCCGGTTTGATCGGCGCGCTGGGTCTGTCGCTGATCCCCATGCAGCACGCGCAACTGTATTTGCTGATGATCGCCGGTGGTTTCATGGTGCTGATGGGGCTGTACGTGGGCGGCTGGTGGTTCGGGCTCACGCGCATCGAACGCGTCGGCTCGCGTTTATGGCGCTACATCGAACCGCTGGGCCGCAAGCTGATGCCGGTCAGAACCCCGAAGCAGGCACTGCTGCTGGGGTTTGTTTGGGGCTGGTTGCCCTGCGGGCTGGTGTACAGCGTGCTGATTTGGGCGCTTTCGGCTGGCAGCGCTGCCCAAGGTGCGCTGCTGATGCTGGGGTTTGGCCTCGGCACGCTGCCGAATCTGCTTCTGATGGGCGCGTTCGCCGCCCAGCTCTCCGCCCTGACCCGTCAAAAATGGGTTCGCTGGATCGCCGGAGCCGCCGTGCTCGGTTTTGGCCTGTACACCATCGGCTCGGCGATCTGGAATATCCAAGTCAGTTGAACTGAATGGCGTTCAATGCTCGGGCACTTACAGGCCGTTCAGCAGCTGCTGTTTCTTCTTCTCATAGTCTTCTTCATTGATCAGACCGTCTTGACGCAACTTTTGCAGCTCGCGCAGCTTCTGGCTCAGTACACCATTGGCATCACCCGGTCCACTGGCTGGTGCCAGATCAGCCCCCGACACGGTAGACGTGATCAACTTGCACTCCTTCACTGCTTCCCTACCCTTGGCTTCATCCACTTCCTGCAGATGGCTTCTGGCCGCCCACATCCCCATTTTCACTTCCTGCCAGATGAAATAATTCCTGCCCGCACTCGCATCGATGGACAGGTCGGACACGTTCTCGGTCAGAGACTGAATCGTGTACTTTCCTGGCGGTACGGTTAAATGAAAGTAGGTATTGGCCGCCGTCTGCCCCAGCGTCTTGCCATTGACTGAAACCGTCATCGGGATGGCAGCGCCGAACACCTCGTTGCGGTAGATATACAGAGAGGCCATTTCGGCAGGTGGCGTAAACTGTTTGGCAGCCGCGTCCTGATCATTGGATGCCATGGGCACGGACGCGCATCCGGCCAAACCGAGCATCATGATGGCAGCAAAAATCCCAAATATCTTCTTCATGAGTTCGTCCTCTTTTCACCAAACAATTCGGTGCGGGGAGAGCATAACGCGCCCCGATCACAGACACCAACAGACATAAAAAAGCGCCCCCGGACTCATTGTTCCGCAGACGCCAAGAGGATAAATCATCCCGCTCAATCAGGTCATGCCGCCACCGGCAAATGCCTTCGCTGCCACAACCAATACACGGCGGGCAGCAGCAGCATGGACAGCAACGGAGCGGTGATCATGCCGCCGATCATGGGTGCGGCGATGCGGCTCATGACTTCCGAACCGGTACCGTGCCCGATCAGAATCGGGATCAGGCCCGCCAGAATCACCGCCACGGTCATGGCCTTGGGTCGAACGCGCAACACCGCGCCTTCCATGATCGCCTCGGCCAGATCGGTTCGGGTGTTCAGCCGTCCGGCGCGGCGCCGATCCTCGATGGCGTGATCAAGATAGATCAGCATCACCACGCCGAACTCCGCGGCCACGCCCGCCAGTGCGATGAAGCCGACCGCGACCGCGATCGACAGCTCGAACCCCATGGCCCACAACAGCCAGAAGCCGCCGACCAGGGCGAATGGGAGCGTCACCATGATCAAGCTGGCCTTGCCGCCATGCCGGAAGATCAGGAATAACAGCACGAAGATGATGGCGAGGGTCAGGGGAACGACCTGCTTGAGGCGTTCCGTGGCCCGTTGCAGGTACTGGTATTGGCCCGTCCAGCTGATGGCATAGCCCGGCGGCAAGTTCACCTTGTCCGCCACGATCCGGCGCGCGTTGCTCACATAACCGCCGAGATCAACCCCTTGGGTGGTGACAAACACAAAACCGGCGGGGCGACTGTCCTCGGAGCGGATCATTGGCGGACCATCAGTAACCTGAATCGTGGCAATCTGCCCCAACGCCACGGTGGCGCCGGTCGGTGTCACGATCGGCAAGTCCTTGAGCTTGCTCACGCTATCCCGATCGGCGCGCGGATAACGAATACTCACGGGAAAACGCTCCAGCCCTTCGACGGTTTGCGTGACTTCTACCCCGCCGACCGCCGAACCGATGACATCCTGAATTTCACCGATGTTCAAACCAAATCGTGCGGCCTTGATCCGATCCGGTGTGATTTCGATGTAGCGCCCGCCGTTGGTGCGGTCGGCATAGGCCGTTCGCGTGCCCGGCACGGTCTGCAACACCGCCTCGACCTGCTTGCCGATCCGGTCGATCTGATGAAGATCGGGCCCGGTGATCTTGACACCCACCGGGGTTTGAATCCCCGTGGTTTGCATGTCGATCCGCGTCTTGATCGGCATGACCCAGGCATTGTTCAGCCCCGGAAACTGAATCTTCTGATTGAGGTTGTCGATCACCTTTTGCAACGTCATGCCCTCGGGCCACTCGCTTTTGGGCTTGAACTGAATCGTGGTCTCGATCATCGTCAGCGGCGCGGGATCGGTGGCCGTGGCCGCACGACCGATTTTGCCGAACACGGATTTGACGACCGGCTCTTCGGCAATCAGCGCGTCGACCTGCTGCAACAGCAAGCGCGCATCCCCGATGGACAACCCCGGCGCGGTGGTGGGCATATAAAGCAAATCGCCTTCATCCAAGGTCGGCATGAACTCGCTGCCCAAGCCCCGGCCCAGTTCCGCTATTTTGGGCGCGAATGAGAATGTGCTTGCCCAACGCTTGGCCCAATCGTTTTGCCAGTCGCTGACGTGCAACTGCCACGCGCTGCTGCCCACCCATTTGAGCGGGGCCAGATACCCGCCAACCCCGGCCAAAGGCAATATCGCCGAGAGCACGAAGATCAGACTGATCGCCAGCAGTGTTTTGGGAAAGTGAAGCACGGCACGCAGAATCGGACGGTAGAGCGCAATCAAGAAGCGATTGAGCGGATTGGCTTCTTCTCGCGGAATCCGCCCGCGAATGAAGTACCCCATCAACACCGGGATCAACGTAATCGCCAGGCCCGCCGCAGCCGCCATCGCATAGGTTTTGGTGAAGGCCAGCGGAGCGAACATGCGCCCTTCCTGTGCCTGCAACGTGAACACGGGAATAAACGACAGGGTGATGATCAGCAGCGAGAAAAACAGCGCCGGCCCGACCTCTCCCGCCGATTGGGCGATCAAGCGCCAATGATCGTCACCTTTGGGCGGGCTGCCGTGCATCTCGCGCCATGCCACCAGATGCCGGTGGGCATTTTCGATCATCACGATGGCGGCATCGACCATCGCGCCGATGGCAATCGCAATGCCACCGAGCGACATGATGTTGGCGTTGATGCCCTGCGCGTGCATCACGATGAAGGCCATCAACACGCCCAGAGGCAGGCTGATGATCGCCACGAGCGCCGAACGCAGATGCCACAGGAAAATCGCACACACCAGCGCCACCACGAGAAATTCTTCGACCAGCTTACTGCTCAAGGTATCCACCGCCCGGTTGATGACACCGGATCGATCATACACGGGCACGATTTCCACCCCTTTGGGCAGGCTCGGTTTCAAGTGTTCGATTTTGGTCTTCACCGCATTGATGACCTGACGCGCATTCTCACCGGTACGCATCACAATAATGCCGCCGACCACTTCGCCGTTGCCATCGAGATCGGCCACCCCCCGACGCGGCGCCGGTCCCAGGCGAACCGTACCCAGATCCCGCACCAGAATCGGCGTGCCGCTTTGGGTCACGCCAACGGGAATGCGTTCGATGTCGGCCACGCTTTTGAGATAGCCCCGACTGGTGACCATATATTCGGCGCCACCGAGCTCCAACACCCCGCCGCCGACTTCCTTGTTGGCATCGGCCACGGCCTTACGCAGCGTGGCGAGCGACACGCCGAACGCACGCAGACGATCGGGATCCACCACGATCTGGTACTCGCGCACCATGCCGCCCACCGTCGCAACCTCCGAAACACCGGGCACGGTTTGCAACTGGAATTTCAAGAACCAGTTCTGCAAGGTCGTCAGTTGCGACAAATTCATCTGGCCCGAAGGGTCGGTGAGCGCGTACTCATACACCCAACCCACGCCCGTCGCATCCGGGCCGAGTTGTGGCTCCACGCCAGCGGGCAGACTGGAACGCGCCTGATTGAGATACTCAAGCACCCTCGAGCGCGCCCAGTACAGGTTCGTGCCATCCTTGAAGGTGACATAAATATACGAATCGCCATAAAACGAATAACCCCGCACCGCCGTCGAGCCGGGCACGGCGAGCAGCGCCGTCGTCAACGGATAGGTCACCTGATCCTGCACCACTTGGGGCGACTGACCGGGATAGGTGGTTTTGATGATGACCTGGGTATCGGAAAGATCGGGAATCGCATCCAGCGGCGTGGCTTTCCACGAATACCAGCCGACCACCGCCAGAATGGCTGCCAGCAGGAGCACCAGCACTCGATTGTTGATCGAGGCGTTAATCACGGCTTTTAACATGACATCGCTCCCTTAATGTTGGTGTTGGCCGGACGCTGCCGATGCCGCGTCGTCAGCCGGCTGCGCGGTGCCGGTCATGCGGGCGAAGGAAGCCTGGATGGAACTCTCCGAGTCAATCAAGAACTGTCCGGAGGCAACCACCCTGTCGTCGGGCGACAGCCCTGCGGTGATCTGCGTCCAGCCGTCTGCCGATTGCCCCACATCCACTCGAACCGGCTGGAAGCTGCCATCGGCATTTTTCCGCACCACGCGCGCACCCTGCGGGGTTGGAATGACGGCTGACGTCGGCACGGTCAGCACATCCTCCTGCGCCACGCCGCTGATACCGACTTCGGCAAACTGGTTGGGTTTAAGCACGCCATCGGGGTTATCGAACACCAGTCGCACCTTGAGTGTGCGCGATTTGGGATCAAGTTCGGGGTAGATAAAATCGACCGTGCCTTTCCAGACCCGGCCCGGCACGCCGTCGACCGTCATCTCGGCCGGCTGCCCCACCGCGACCTGTTCCATATCCCGCGGCAGCACCTCGACCTGAACCCAGATCTTGCTTGCATCGGCGATGGTGAACATGTCCAGATTGGGGGTGACATACATGCCATCGCGCAGATTGATGACCGAGATGTACCCGGATTGCGGTGCCAATACCGGAATCGTGCGCGCCACCTTGCCCGTGCGGGCAATCTGCTCGATCACCGATTCGGGGACGCTCAGCAGACGCAGGCGATCCCGCGCGGCATCGCGCATCTCGGGCATACCGCTTTTCAACGCGACCAGAAAATCCTTCTCTGCCGAGAGAATGTCTGGCGAATACACGGTCAGCAGGGTTTCGCCCTTTTTGACGGTATCGCCTAAGGCGCGGACATTCAGCGTTTCCACCCAGCCGCTCGCGCGCGGATGAACATGCGACAAGCGGTTCTCATCCAGCGCCACCAGCCCGACGCTATGGATCTGGCGGGTCAGGTTGCGCCACTGGGCACGGGCCATCACCACGTTCATGTCGCGCAAGGTACGCGGCGCCACCGCCACTTCCGGCAACGGCGCCGAATTGCTCGCCACAGGTGCATCTGCTTTCTGCTCCGTTGTGGTGGCGGCGCTACCGGTATTATCTTTCGTGCCAGCCGGAAACAGTTTCGGCACCAAGGTCATGCCGCAAATCGGGCAGGTGCCCGGATGATCCTCGATAATTTGCGGGTGCATCGGGCAGGTGTATTTGGTCACGAACTTGGCATCGGACGTGGATTTCTCAGCCTTGGGCTCAGCCGGCGGCGCTGCGGTTATCGCGGTTTCGGCATGCCGCGCGTGATCGTGCGACACATCGGCTGCCACTGGTGCCGCGTTTTGATCGGATGACTTGGCCGGAAACTGCTTCGCAACCAGATCCATGCCGCAAATCGGGCAGGTACCCGGATGATCCTCGATAATTTGCGGATGCATCGGGCAGGTGTATTTGGTGACGAACTTGGTATCGGTGCCTGCCGTCGTCGTAGCGTGCGCCTGATCTCCCTGCGACGAGGACGCTGAAGGCGATTGCGTCGCTTCCGCCAGCACCGGGCGAATAAAGTTGATCGGCGTGTGCGCCCAAATCAGCGCACCCGCACCGGCAGCCACACCGGTCGACACGACGGCGATCAGCCTGATTTTATTCTTTGAGGATTTCATGCGGGATTCTCCAGAAGGTAACGCAGATCGATCAAGCGTTGGGCGCGATCAATCGTTAAATCGAGTCGTTGTTGACGACCGGTAATTTCTGCCTGTTCTGCATCGATAATGGCCGTAAAGTCGCCGCCGCCAGAGCCAAACTGGTTTTGCGCCAGGGTCGCGACCTGCCTGAGTTTAGGCAGAATCTGCCGGTCGTAACGATCGATCCTGGTCGTCAGGCTGTCCACATCGGCCTTGAGCGACTGCGCCTCGGCATGAAAATCGGCGGCACGGCTTTCCAGCGCCAACTGCCGGGCCTGTTGCCGTTTCTGCGCCGCTGCCAGCAGGGGCGCCTGGCGTTCACCGGTGAAGAGCGGCAAACTCATGCTCACCCCCACACTCACCGTATCCGGCTGGTTGCCCGCCTTGATGCCGTACCCGAGCGAGACACCGAACTTCGGTTTGAACGCGGCACGCGCCTCGCCCGTTTGCGCTCGGGCCTCGGCCAGATTCGCCTGCAAGGCTTTGATTTCCGGTTGATGCTCCACAGACCCCTCGGGCAGGGTTGTCAGCGCGGAAGGCAGGGCCGTGGGCCAGTCTTGTTGTGCCCGTGCCCCGATCCATCGGGCCAGGCGTGCTTTCGTCGCCGCCGTACTACCCCGCTGGCGGTCGATGCGATCATCCAGTTCCGCCAAGCGGACTTGCAATCGAACCAGATCCGTCGCTCGGGCCCGTCCGGTGCTGTAGGCCGTTTGCGCACTGCGCAGAAGGCGCTGATACAACGACTTCTCCTGTTCAAGCAGCGCCAGCGTTTGCTGATCGCGGTAGACAGTCAACCAGAACCGGCCCACTTCACGCCGCAGTATCTGTTGCTGCACGGCGATGTTTGCGGTCGCGGCCTGTATCTTCGCGTCGGCTGCCAGGGCACGCTGCGCCAAGGTATCGCCCGGCGGCAAAGACTGGCTGATCGAGACCTCCGTGGTCGTCATGGGCGTCTGCGTGAAACTGAAGGTATCGAGCGGCAGACTCGATACACCGAGCGAAATCTCAGGATCAGGCAGTTGATCGGCCGCCTTTGCCGAACTGGTCTCTGCCGATTCGGTCGCTACCGCAGCAGCCAAACCCTGATCATTCTGCACCGCCAACTGTTCGGCTTCCTGAAGTGAAAGCGTGGCATCCGGACTTATTGAAAAGACGGGTTGCTCTGAACGACCCGACGTGTTCTGACCGGCTTGTGCCGGACCTGACAGAGCGAGGATAACGATCAGCAACATGCCCAGCGTGCGCAACGAATGCTGAATCGGCATCAGGCTCCAAGTGAAAACCCACCGGGTCAAACGCCACGGCGAAGGCGATAAGAAAGGCATGATCAATACTCCTAACATCTTGATACAACAAGAACACCTTAAGAACTAAAATCATCGAAACACCATCCGGTAGAGCGCTGGTACCGCACAACGCGCTTCAGAGGGACAACTGAAGTGCGAACCCGGCGATCAAGACCGGAGGGCAACGAGTAACACCCTCGGTGCCTTTTCAACTCACGGTAAATTGACCCATCATGCCGTTGTCTTCGTGTTCGAGAATATGGCAGTGATACATGAAAGGATGATCGTCGCCGGCGGGTTGGTCGAACCGTGCGATCAGTTGCACCGTTTGGCCACTGTGAACCAGTACGACATCTTTCCACCCCCGCTCATAAGCCGGCGGTTGGGCACCATCACGGCTTAACACC
>NZ_DAIESY010000024.1:0-5858 GCF_027346185.1 Halothiobacillus sp. | reverse complement strand
TGGATGGCGTCTTTTCGTGCGCAATGCGTCAAGCAGCATGGCCGTGGCCTGGTGGTGGGGTGGTGCGTCGGCAATCGGCGCGCTTCCGCTGCAACTGTACCCGCAAAAACGGGGTCAGATCCTGAGGTTTCCCCACGAATCCCATCGATCAATCAAGACGTCGTGCCCTGATTGAAGGAACAGTGCGCGCATGATGCGGTCACTCCTCACGGGTTACGAAGCCAGAGGAGACCCTACCATGCGCGCCACCGAAGTCTTGCAAAAGTGTTTGGGCAGCGCACTGGGCTCGATGCACGCGCTGCGCAGCCGTGTATTGCTGCGCGCCGTCGAGGCGACGATCCAAGGGCGCCGACTGACGCTGATCGATCTGGCTCGTGCGTGGCCGCACGCCGAGCGTGTGCGCGCGCCCCTGAAGGCCATGGATCGTCTGCTGGGCAACCGCCTTCTGCACGCCGAACGCGGGTCCATCTACGCCGCGATGTCGCGCTGGCTGGCGCGCAACAAGCGACCCGTGATCGTGATCGACTGGTCGGATCTGAAGTCCGATGGCAGCTGGCATCCATCCCCTTTTTCGTGGACGGTGCAGCGGACCGCGGTGGGAATGATGCGGGAACACACCGCTGCCGCCCCACGAGCGTGGGACTGATCCATGTTTTTGCAGGTTACCGAAAAGTAAGGGTAAAGACACGTAACCGCTTGGAGAGCGCAACAATTCGTAAACATGTCGGGCGCACCGTAGCCAAACATTCCACTTCTGTGAGAAGGCTATGTCTCGACAATTCAACATTCAACAAAGAGGAAAAGTCCTGCGCAGCCCGTATTCAAATATGCATCAGCATCGAGGTTCCATTGCAAACAAGCGCCATGAGTATGCAGTGAATTCCATGAGGCGCATCACCATCGCGGTGTTGCTGGCGCTGACTTGTGTTCCTATTGTGGTTTTGGCGCAGGACGCGCCACCGTCCAGCGGGCCCGCGTCATCTAGTTCAGTCGTCACTCTTGGCGTGGTTTCCGTGACGGCGAAGCCGCTCAATACCCTAACCGAACTGCCCTCCAAGAAACATGTCTTTGAATCGACCCAATCCGTGAAGGTCATCGGTAAAAAGCAGATGGCGGTTGCTGGCCCCGCGGGCGGTGCAGCCCAGGCCTTGGCGGTCGCTCCCGGCGTCAATATCATGACCGAAGGCCAGACTGGCGCCCCGAGAGCGTCTATCAGTATTAATGGCATGAAGACCGGCTGGGGAAATATTGCCGGTAACGCCAACGATGGAACGGTGATGGTAACCTTTGATGGAGTTCCGATGGTAGATCCTGCCTATGGAGTATGGCACGGTTCAGAAGTTCCACAACTATCCATGATTAAAGGGATATCCGTAACGTATGGGCCGGGCTACGCCGTGAACCGTTGGTACAATAACATTGGTGGCGCCGTCAATTTCATACCGTTACAGCCGACTGCAAAGGCGGGCGGGAGTATTGGCACGTTTATCGGTAGCTTCGGTACCCATGGTGAAAATTTCAATGTGCGCACCGGCGATATGGGTGATGGATGGTCCGGTATCTTGGCGGGCGGTGTTACCCAAAGCAGCAGTAATTATTTACAAGGCTACGGTTCCAATAATCCATCAAAAGATTACGCGTACTATGGCAAGTTGGTAAAACGATTCAATGGCGGTCACATAAGTTTCGGGGCATACAGTGAGAGTGCGTATGCGTATAGACCGGTGCCAATCCCTGTCACACCGAATGCTAACGTCACGATTAATGGAGCGAATCCCATTACATCAACTCCCAACCCGGGCCCTTTGTATAGCCAGCAGACGACTGGATTTTATACTACGTTGCCCTACTCGCTATATTCAAAACAATCTGTTGTTGATACTGATCTTCTGTATTCAAACTTCGTCAATCAAATTTCCCGAGACGTGACGCTGCATAATTTGGTCTGGTATCGCTACGGGCATCGTCAGCACCTCCATTATGACAACATTGGCTACGAAGCCAATGTCTTGAACCAGTACTACTACACCACCAGTTCAACTTACGGCGACAAGATGTACTTTGACATCCGTCTGCCATTCAATGATGTGTCTGTCGGTGCATATTTTCTCAATAGCAAGTACGCCAGTTTATTGGAATTTTATAATTCTGGTTTACCCGCGCAATATGCGTACGGCCCGAACGCGGGCAACAATGCGACCATCAACGGGCAGCCGGTCAATTATAGCTTGGCACTGCCCAGTCACTACCATGATTCCTATCTCTACATGACCAATCTGGCGGCTTTCATTCAAGATAATATTCAGCCTATCCGGTCAATACGGATCACCCCAGGCATCAGGTTCGTGAGTTTCCAAACTAACTTCGTCAATAACGCCTCGACGCTGTTCCCGATTAACGTCGCCGACCAAATTGGCACGAATGGTGACGGAAAGGGGGGTAGTAATCAGCCAAACTCCTCAACAACGTTTAGAGAAGTGGAGCCGTCCATAGGAATAAGCTGGCGGGTAGCCAAAGACATCGCCTTGTATGCCAATTACTCGACAGCTTACAAGGCGCCGGCCGGGGCAACGGGAACATACGCACATCTGCTTGCCTCGTCACTGCAGCCGCAAAAGTCTACGCAGTACCAGGTGGGCATGAAGGCGTTTGTCCCCCATGACGGGTTTCTGAATGACGCAGCTTTTGGAGTCAATTACTACATGCTGAGTGACACGAATGAGATTATTCCCATTCCGGTGGTAAGCCACCTGTACAGTCTTTTTGCTTCGGGATCTTCGACATTCAGTGGCGTAAACATGTATTTCGAAGACGATCCGATTTCTACCCTCCATGTCTTTTCTAATATCAGCTTTGAGAGAGCCACGTATAGCAACTATACGACTCCGAGCGGCGGTTCATATGCGGGCTTGCCGGTTTCCAATGTGCCGGCGCAAATTGCGAACCTGGGAGCGTACTATCGTATAGCGCGCGGCGGTATCGATTATTCACCGCGTGTGTGGTGGCAGTACACGGGCGCCCAGAATATCTATAACAACAATACGAACGCCCCGACTACCCAGAAGTTGCCAGCATTCAGTATTTTGAATGCTTCATTGAAGATCAGTATAAACCACCAAAATATAGTCCCTGGCCTTCATGGAATATCCGTTAGAGTTGGCGTCTCCAACGTGCTCAACAAACAGTACAACGCCTATGAATATATCAGCAGTGGCGGATATTATGGCGTCGCCGGGGAATTACTGGGGGAACCCGGAGCCCCGCGGTCGGAGTACGTTGCGTTGAATGCGGAGTTCTAACAGAGTCATCTGAACAAGCCGTCATCCCGGCGCAGGCCGGGATCCAGGGCTTTTGCAAGATAATGAAGAGACTGGATTTTGGCTTTCAGGCCTATCGCGCACGGGTCATGCAGGGCGTCGCCGAGGAAGAACTCGACAGCATGCGCCTGTACCTGCAACGGCAGCATGCCTGCGGCTCCGATCGCTTCCGGACGGCCATCGAAGCCCAACTGCGTCATGGCTTCCACGTCGACGACCCTCTCAGGAGCCACCCTTGCTAGGGAACCTCCGAACAAGTCCATCCTGGACTTGTCAGAGGGCGCCGAGTCCGGCGCAGGTCCGGACTCGGCTACGCTGCATCAAGCACTTGCGTGCTCGATACACGACAAGCCATCCATGGCTTGGGGAAGGTCTGAACTTGTTCAGACCTTTCCTAACACGCCCGGCAATGCAGCGTGTTGATCCAGGTCGGCCAGTGCTCGCCGCAACGCCACGTCGCTGTTGGCGATGACGATGCCGAACTCGGCCAGCAGACCGCGCAAGCGGTTGCCGATCGCCAGCGATTCGGCCTTGTAGCCCTCGCGCACCCGATGCCATGCCAGTCGCGCCTGCTGCTCGACCGACTTGATTGGCACAAAGCGCATGTTGCCCTGCCGTGCCGCCGTGGCAATCGCCTCGGCGTCGTTGCGGTCGTTCTTCAGCGTGCGGCTCTTGCGGAACGGCGTCACGAACAGGGATTGGCTTCGCGGCACATGCGGGCACGCATCACATCCATCGAGCAAGCGCGGCGGCGCGCTGCCGGGCGCACTTGCTGGTGCGAATTCGGGGTGAGAGGATGCCGGCATCGTGATCGCTGCGCGGGAAGAAGGCTGCGAGATCAGGCGGCGGAACTAGGCTTCACTTCACAACCGAATAGTAGTTAGCCCCCTCATGCGAGCGACCACGGCGCCCATTGTTGAGAGTCATCCGGTCATCGTGCGCCCGCTCAATCAGTCGGACGCAGAGGCGTGGTTCGAGTTCGCCGGCGATCCGCACGTCATGCAGTACACGAGCTCGAATGTTCGTACGCTGGAAGATCTTCGGCCCATCATCCAGCGGGCCAATGCAGCCGAGCCGGGTTCACCCATCCAGTTCGCGGTGTGCATGCGGGCAGACGCCCGCCTTGTTGGAGTCGTCAGCTTCCACACGATCTCCGTCCTCAACCGTGCCGCGGAAATCACCTACGCGCTTCACCCATCGTTTTGGGGCCGGGGCATCGCGTCTGCCATCTGTGCTGCCACAGCGTCGTGGGGGTTCGCTGAGCAGGGCTTCGTGCGCGTTCAGGCCACCGTGCTCGAACCCAACGTCGCTTCCATTCGCGTGCTGCAGCGCTGCGGCTTCCAGTTCGAAGGCAAGCTGCGCAACTTCCGCATCGTGCGAGGGGAACCACGCGACTATCTCTTGTACTCTCTGGTTCCTCCGGCCGCGCCGGGGGCTAATCCAAACGGACGCCTTGGCGCCGCTTAACTCAGGCGTTGATGTCAACCACAAAGATCGGGGTGATTCAATGTATTACATCGTTGAAACCAATAAATCATTCAACCAGGCGGCGACTGACCTTGAATCAGCGGTTATGCGTCATGGCTTCGGTGTACTGCATGTCCACGACTTGGGAACCACGCTTCGCGGTAAAGGCATTGTATTTGATGAAGAGTGCAAGGTTTTTGAAGTTTGCAATCCGGGGCAGGCGGCAAAAGTCTTGTCCACCGATATGCGTCTGAACATGGCGTTGCCGTGTCGTATCTCGGTGTTTACGGAGCATGGCAAAACGAAGATAGGCCTGATCAAACCAGTACCAATGCTTTCGGCGCTATCTCGGAATGCAGCATTGGCTCAAGTTGCCAAAGAGGTTGAGGAAAAGACCATTCTGATGGTTGACGAGGCGAAATAAATATTCCTGACTCGCGTACGCCGCTTCCTGTCCAGATTCATGGTGGTGATCGTGGTCGCGATTGTAATGACCCAGTGATTTCGATCGCCATCGAGGGACTCGTTGCCACCTTCCGCGCCGCATATGAGAATTCGATGCAACTGGTGTAGTACGCGGCCAGCATATTGGTCGCTGCTGGCGTACTCCTTGCCGCCTGGGGTGTTTTCATACGGCTGAATCGCTACGCCGAGGAGCTGGAACCCGAAGCGATGGCGCAGGCGAAAAGCGAAGACCGAAAACTTGAATAATCCAGCCGCGATGCGCCTTGGTGCCTTCGCCGAGGCGAGGCCCGACACCGCCCCTCGATGCCGATGCGGCCCTTCACTGGCACGCCACGCGTTTATTTGCGAGGATGCCGCAATTGACGCTGGTACGGAGCGCACGCATGAAGGCTGTTGCCCTGTTCGCTGGTTTGCTGCTGAGCGCTGTGGCCGCGTGCGTGTGCGTACAGGCAGCCGATGGTCTGCCCGTGCTGCGCGGCGACCACACCAAACCGGTGGCGACGGGCGAGGATCTGCTGCCGGCCGCGCCGAGCGTATCCGACACGCGCGCCAATACGCCGCCGGTGCGCGCTGCGGCGCGCGCGCCGGCCGCCGCACGTCGCGCGCCCG
>NZ_DAIESY010000046.1:0-3818 GCF_027346185.1 Halothiobacillus sp. | reverse complement strand
CAAATGATCCTTCTTCAGCGGCCTACGGCATTCCTGCCTCTCCCGCAAATGGCACTGCTGCTTACTCAACCAAGAGTAATGCATGGAGCTTGAGTGCTGGCTACAAGATTGCCGGTTTTGGTCTGGATGCTGCTTACGAGCAACACAATATGCAGGGTCCTGTCGGTGTTGGTATGACTGATACCCAGGACGCTTACCGCATTGGTGCAAACTATAGCATTGCTGGCTTCAAAATCCTTGGCATGTACCAAGACGTCAAAAATGTTGGCTTCTCTAACGATGACGTGAAAGCGTATGGAGTAGGTGCTGCGTACACCTTCCTGGGCGCGAACACCATTAAGGCTCAGTACTACAAAGCTGACGATATTTCCAACACCACCAATACTGGTGGCGACATGTGGGCTGTTGGGTACGACTACAAGCTGAGCAAGCAAACCAATGTGTACGCTATGTATGCTCAAACCAGCAACAGCAGCGCAGCTAGCTACACCATCATGGGTGGCGGTCATGACTACTCATACCCACCTGCAAAAGGAATCCAAAGTGGCAAGAGCACTTCTGCTGTCTCAGTGGGTATCGAACACAAGTTCTAATCACTTGAGTGGGTGATCTTGCGATTACACGCTCGGGTTTAAAACTGTGAATTACAAAAGGCACCTTCGGGTGCCTTTTTTATTTCTACTCAATCTCGTACTGCTCCCCCAGCCCGTTCATGGTCGTGTTGCCCCACGGCACTGGACGGGCTCGGGAGGGGCAATTCGCTCGTTTGGCAGCAACCTTATCACCCTCTCCCCTGCCCCTCTCCCATCAAGGGAGAGGGGTATTGCGCCTCCCCCTTTGAAAAAGGGGGATCGAGGGGGATTTGTGTTTCCTGCTCGCTTACAATGAATGCCCGCAAGTATTTGGAGTGCGCCCGATGGCTGTTTCGGCTCAAGAGCAGGAAAAAGAGCAAGAACCTGTCCATGTTCTCGATCCACTCTCTTTTCCCTTTGAGGGCGCGAGTTTGATCGAAGCCAGCGCGGGGACGGGTAAAACGTTCACGATTGCCTTGCTCTATGTCCGTTTGGTTTTGGGGCATGGCACCGAACCGTTGATGCCGCCACAAATTCTGGTGACCACCTTTACCGAGGCCGCCGCCGATGAACTGCGCGAGCGGATTCGGGCGCGGTTGTTTGAAGCATCCAGGGTGTTCTCTGATGCAGATTTGGACGGTGATGATCCTCTGCTGAATGCGTTGAAAAAGGCTTTTGCTACATCTGAAGAACGTCTTGCCGCGGCTCAACGCCTCGAAATGGCGGCCAACTGGATGGATGAGGCGGCAATTTTCACGATTCACGGCTGGTGTCAGCGGATGCTGAACGAGCATGCCTTTCATAGTCGAGCCCTGTTCGAACAGACGGTGCGTACTTCATTGACACCGGTGGTCGATCAGGCCGTGCAGGATTACTGGCGGCATTTTGTTTATGCGCTGCCATCTGAGCAGGCGCTTGCCGTGGCGAATCTGTTGGGTGGCCCTGCGGCATTGGCCCACAAACTCAGCGGGCTGTTGGCGCGTGATGGCGCGCCGCTGTTTGTGGATGGTGTGCCAGTTGATCCAGCTTCACTTGAATTTAGTGTGCTGGTGGCCGAGGTCACCGAACTGGATACTCTAGCTCAGCAAGCGGAGCGAGATGCACGACGGGCTTGGTCAACGTACGCCGAGACCTTGAAGGCGGCATGGTTGCCGATCATGGGGTCGCTGAATGGCTCTTCGCACAAAACGTTGTCCAAATTGACGGATTTCTCGACACTTTGGGATAGCCTCGATCAGTGGGCGCAAACCGGCGAGTCGCTCCCGATTGATGTATTCAAATTTCTCACTCAACCCAAATTCAACAAGAAACTTGAACGACCGCCTCATCCCGCGTTGGCGGTTTTTTCCGCATGGCCCAATGCGATGGAGGCTGCTATTCAAGGCCGTGAGCAGTTGGCGATTCGCTTGTTGGCCCACGCCGCGTTTTGGGTGCGTGATCGCATCGACACGGTGTTGCAACAAAATGCCGAAATGGGATTTGACGATATTCTGTTGAACCTTGATCGCGCATTGACGGGGGATGAAGGGCAACAACTCGCGGACACAATCCGAACGCAATTTCCCGTGGCGATGATCGACGAGTTTCAGGATACCGATCCGTTGCAGTACCGCATTTTCGATCGGGTGTTCCGGATCGGCGGGAAGGCGGAGGAAGCTCCGGCGGCGGAACAAACGGGTACGATGATTCTGATTGGTGATCCAAAGCAATCGATCTACCGCTTTCGCGGCGCGGACATGTTCAGCTACCTCGCCGCCCGGGAGGCAACACAAGGCCGGCATTACACATTGGATGCCAATTACCGCTCCACACCTGAATTGGTGGCGGCGGTGAATTTTGTCTTCGAGCGCGCAGACCACCAGTCATCCGGCGCCTTTAGACACAAAACGGATGAAGGCAACCCACTGCCATTCATTCGCGTCAGCGCGCGAGGCAAGGCTCGCCAGTTGAAACGTCGCAATAGGGCGGGTGAGTGGCAGCCGTGTCCGGCCCTGACGGGTTGGGCCCTGCCGCGCGATACGCTGCTGGCGGCGGGGCATTTTGTTGAGCAGATGGCGGAGCATACCGCCGAGGCCATTACTTCGCGTCTCAATGCGGCGCAGGTTGGTGATCTTGCTTTTTTTGATGCCGAGGGCGAAATGACAGCCTTGCGCCCGCAGGATATGGCGATTCTGGTGTCCACGGGCGATCAGGCGGCTCTGCTGCAACGGTCGCTCAATCGTCGCGGTATCAAGAGTGTGTATCTGTCTGACCGGCATCGTCTGTTCGCAACGCAAGAAGCGGCTGATTTTCACCGCTGGTTGCTAGCAATTGCCGAGCCGCAACGTCAGGACCGGCTTCGTGCGGCGCTGGGCTCGTCGAGCTTCGCCCGGCATTGGGACGAACTCGATGCCGTCCGCAACGATGCCCGACTGGATCAGGACACGTCGAGATTCATGGACTACCAGCGGATTGCACGGCATCAGGGCATTCTCGCCGCTGTTTACCAGCTTATGCATGACTATCACATTCCGGCCCGATTGTTGGCCGCGCCGCTGCCGGATCGTTCGGGCGAGCGGCGGCTGACAAACCTCTTGCATCTGGCCGATTGGGCGCAGAATGATCAGGCGCAGTTGGCTGGCCTGGATGCACTGCTGCAACGCTACGCCCAGGCCGTCAGCGACAACGAAGCCGAGCATGAGCTTCGACTGGAGCAGGATGAGCATCTGGTGCGGATCATCACGATTCATTCCTCCAAAGGCTTGCAATACCCTGTGGTTTATCTGCCCTTCTTGCCCTTGATTCGCCCCAAAGATGCGAATAAAAACAGCACGGCGACACCTTGGCGAACGAGCGCCGGGCGCGGTATGAATCTGGGTGAATACCCCGAAGCCATCGCGGCGGAGCATGAGGCGCAGATGACCGAGAGCGTGCGGCTGATTTATGTCGCGCTCACCCGAGCCGAGTCGGCGTGTACGGTTTCGCTGGGGCCGGTCAAATTCGGCACAGGCAAGCAACCCAATCAACATGATTCCGGCTTGGGGCATGTTTTGAGGCTGCAGGGCGGTGATGAGTTTATTCCAAGTTTCGAGGTCGCATTGGCTGATCTTGACGCGCAGGCGGGCGTAACCATCGAGCCGCCGCCATCAATTACACACGCACATTTCATAGCCCCCGCGGAGGGTACTTTGCCCCCTGCACGCACGGCCAAACGACGGGTGGATAGCTATTGGCGACTCAGGAGTCTCAGTGGTTTGACTCATGCAT
>NZ_DAIESY010000044.1:0-13524 GCF_027346185.1 Halothiobacillus sp. | reverse complement strand
CGCACAAGCCAGGGTTCGTGATCGGTCACCTTGCCGAGGATCAAGGATGCAATCACCGGAATCAGGGTAAGTGAGAGAACCAACGAGGCACCCAGCGCAAAGATAATGGTCAGCGCGACCGGCGAGAACAACTTGCCTTCCAGCCCTTGCAGCGACAGCAGCGGCAGGAACACCAGCATGATGATGATAATGCCGGAAAACACGGGGGAGGCGACTTCACGCACCGAGCGATACACGATGTGCAGGCGCGGCAGATTGGGGTGTTTGTGCGCTTCGGCCAGATGCGCCACGGTGTTTTCGACCACGACGACAGCGGCATCCACCAGCATCCCGATGGCAATCGCCAGGCCACCTAAGCTCATCAGGTTCGCGCTCATGCCGAACTGCTTCATCAGGATGAAGGTGATGAGCGCGGCCATCGGCAAGGTGAGCGCGACCGTAACGGCAGCGCGCAGATTGCCCAGAAAAAGAATCAGAAGAATGAGCACCAGCACCACGGCTTCAAGCAAGGCCTTGCTGACGGTATGCACAGCGGCATTGACCAGATCAGCACGGTTGTAGAATACGTTGATCTTAAGATCGGGCGGCAGGCTCGGCTTGATTTCGGCCAGTCGCTGCTGGACACCCGCCACGACCGCGCGTGCATTGGCGCCGCGCAGAGTCAGTACCAGACCTTCAACGGTTTCGCCCTTGCCACTGTGCGTCACGGCGCCCAGGCGTGTGATCGCGCCGATGCGCACCGTGGCGACATCACGCACATGAATCGGTTGGCCGTTATGTTGTGCGATGACGAGATTGCCCAGATCATCCAGCGTCTTGATCCGCCCTTCGGAACGTACCAGCCAGGCTTCTTCGCCCACATCCAGCCGTCCGGCGCCGTCATTGCGGTTGTTCTGCTCGATGACCCGCATCAGATCATCCGTTGTCAGCTTCTGTGCTGCCAGTTGCGTCGGGTTCGGGATAACCTCGAACGTGCGCACAAAGCCGCCCAGAGAATTGACATCGGCAACGCCCTTGACCGCACGCAGCGCCGGGCGGATCACCCAATCGAGCAGATGCCGCCGCTCAGTCAGCGAGAGCGTGGGGCTTTCCAGCGTGAACATGAAGGCCTCGCCCAGAGGTGTCGTGATCGGCGCGACGCCGCCAGTCGTGCCGGCAGGTAAATCACCGCGGGCGGAAGACAAGGCTTCGTTCACCTGCTGCCGCGCCCAGTAAATATCGGTGCCTTCGGCAAAATCGAGCGTAATCACCGAGATGCCGTACTTGGAGGTCGAACGCAGCATGGTCTGGTTCGGGATGCCCAGTAAGGATGTCTCCAGTGGCGCAGTAATGCGGGTTTCGACTTCCGTCGGCGTGACGCCGGGGGCTTTGAGGATGATCTGTACCTGGGTTGGCGAAATATCCGGGTAGGCATCGATTGGAATGGTGGAAAAGGCCATCCAGCCGAAACCGGCCACCAGCATGGCGACCAGCAGCACCATCAGGCGCTGGGCGAGCGAAAAGGCAATCAGACGGTGCAACATTATTCCGCCCCCATGCCAAGAGCCAATGCCTTGAGCTGGCTGGCACCGGAGGTCACCACGCGATCGCCCGATTCAAACGAGCCTAAAACGAAGACACGGCCATCATCTTCACCGACACGCTTGACCGGAATGGGGAAATAATTTGCGCCGCGCTGGACGAATACTTGGGTCTGGTCGTCGAGTTCGGTGAGCGCGCTGATCGGCAGGGACGCCGCGGGCTTGGCTTGCTCGACCCACAGTGCTGCGGTCGTCACTTGACCCGGACGAAGGGTCGTACACGGCGTGTTCGGGTGGGCGCGCAGGGTAATGAGCTGGCTTACCGGATCGACCGCCAGATCCATCAGCTGAACGGGGGCGGATTCAGGGCAGCCGGCGATTTTGAGTTCGGCCTTCTGCCCGGCGGATGGTGCCTTGCTCGGGGAAATGGCCAAAAGCCACCACTGATCCTGGGTCGCGGTGATATCGAACAGGGATTGCCCGGTGGTGACACGCTCGCCCGGCATGACCATCCGTTGGGTGATCACACCCGTGATCGGTGCGCGCACGGGCAGATTGATGCCCATGTTCTGTTCGGGATTATCGGCGCCCGCCGCCTTCAGACGCGCTGCCGCAGCCTTGAGTTCGGCTGACGCCATCTGCGCCTCGCCACGAGTGGCTTCAAGCCGTTTCTTTGCGATCAACCCATCTTTGAATAAGGCCGAATCGCGGTTCAGGTTTTGCTGAGCAAGTGTGACCTTGGCTTGGGCCATCTGCCATTGCGAGAGGGCGTTTCCAAGCTGGGCGCTGGTAATCTCAAACAGCGTTTCGCCCGCCTGCACGACCTGCCCCACTTGCGGCAACGTGCCCGCCACTTGCCCATCTGCCGGTGCGGAAATCTGCATGCTGGCCTGATTGCTTGAAGCGGCGCTGATGGTTGCCAAACCCTGGGTAACGGGTATCTGTTTGGAAAATACGAGTGGTTGTGTTTGCACCTTCAGGTTGGTGCGCATCGCATCAGGAATGGTGATTGCCGAGGGTGCAGCGGTGTCTGGCGTGGCAGCAAAGCTCGCCGAGGATGTGCCCAGCCAGAAGACCATGCCCGTAACCGCAGTGGCGGCGAGTAAGGCCTTGGTGGTCGGCGAGTGCGTAGGGCGTATGTTCATCTAAATTTCCTATTCTGCGGCGGGCATCAGGCCCAGTGTTTGTTTGAGGCTGCTTTGGTCGGCACGATAGACGATATGCGCCAGACGGGCTTGCAGACGAGCGTCGGCGGTGTCTCGTTCAAAAACGAGCAAGCTTGTCCAGTCGAGCTCACCCAGACGTAGCGCCTTTCGTTTGAGTATCAGGGTTTTTTCCGACAGCGTAGCGCGCCGGTCGAGTTGCGCCAGACGTGAAGGCCAGGCGGCAATGCGTTGGCGCAGCGCCATGACTTCGCCAAGAATCAGCTGTGTGTTCTTGATCAGCGCGACCTGGGCCGTGGCGCGCTGCTGCGCCATCTCGGCCAGGGCTGGATCGCGGTATTTCTGACCACCGAACGGTATACTCAAGGTAAGTTGCAGGCTGTTGTCATAGGGTATTCCACGGTCGCCCCGGTCTCGCTTTACACCCAGGCCGATTTCGGGGGCGCCAGCGCCTGCCGCGCGTTCAGCTTCAATGCGGGCCGTGCTCATGCCGACTTCGCTCGCCATCTGGCGCAGCAGTGGTTGCTGAGCGAGCAGGCCGTCGGGCGTGTTCAATTCAGGATTGTTCAACAGGGCCTGTTCAGTCGAAGTGACTTGACCGAGATCGGAAGGCAGTTGCCTGGTGCCGGTTAACTGTTGCCAACGGGTCTGGATGGTGTCCAGTTGCATCTGGGAGGCCGTGACCGCCTCTTGCACGGCCAAGGCCCGGCTTTCAACACTCATGCGGTCGACCTCGGCTGCTTCGCCGTGCTTGAACTGCTTTGTGACGGCAGTGAGGTCGAGCTGCATGATGCGATTGCGTTCCTTGGCCGTCGAAAGCTCGACTTCTGCACGTCGCCAATTCCAAGCCATTTGACGCAACTCTCCGATCAGAATGAGCCGGTTGGCTTCGGTTCGTGTCTTGGCATTGAGTGCAGACTGCTCGGCAAGCGCACGCCATGCGTCAGACTGGCCGAAACGACGCAAAGGCAGGCGGACACCGAGCTGCATTTCGGTGGAACCAAAATCACTCATGGGGCGATCGCTACGATACAGGCCATCGACGATGGGAGCGCCAGCCAGAATGCCATTTGCACGCGCCTGTTCCGCTGCGAATCGTGTTCTGTCCGCTTCGGTCACCAGATTCTGTGATATCCGCTGTTCCGTTTGAAGGACTAGCTGTCCCCAGGTCATCTGTGGTGACTCGATTGGGGTCGGTGCGGCTGCCCAGACAATGCCGGATAGTAACCCCAGGCTTAGAACCGGGCCCATAACCAGGTTTAGAGCCAGCTTCCAATGCTGGGTTGCCAGTGCGGATGGAAACCAGCCCTTGGCGGGGACGGTCTGTGGGGTGTGGCGCATGGCGCGAGTGATGGCTGTTTCTTTCATGCAATCATTTAACCTGGTATCTGTAGCGTTGGTGTTTCATGGATGTTTCAGTGTGTAACGACCGGTCTGAGGTGATTGACGCTTGTCGGCAAAGAGGGGCACTCTGCGTTCCTGTCATTGGGGGCGGATTTTTAGGGAAGCTCTGCACAAATGCAGACCTTCCCATGCAGGACGTGGACGCCCTGCCGCTCAATGTCGCAAGTAATTGATATACATAGCACAAGATGGGCGTGGACGCGCAGCTGGCGCAAGCCCGTTTCTACATGAAGCCATGGATGGATTCGTGCATAGCTTTCCCAACCCGGATATTTCACCTGCCGCTGATGCAAACGGCGGTCGGCACCGGCGATGACCTGGGCAACAGCCCGACGTTGTGCCGGATGGAACGCTGCGCCCAATGTGCCGACATCGTGGCGCTCAAACGGATGAGGCTGCTCATGATCGACGCGGCAATTACGCGTTACGGATGGGGGCTGGCGGTGTACCATTTCGCCTCGCGCAAGAGCTTGGCAGACGATGACATATAGACAGCACGGAAAGACAATAACAGGGTGGAATGGTTTGATGTGGTGGCGTCAGTTTCTGCAATTGGTGGTTTTTCGCATCGGGCCGGAGGACATGCCTGCCGGCTGGCGCGCCACGCGCTGGGCATTGCTCTGGTTTCTGATTTGCGGTTTGGTGGTGGTCATCGTCAATCGTGAAGCGGCTGAGCCGGTTTCGACCGAACTGTGGCACGGCGTATTCGATAACATGCTCGATGCGGCCATTGTTGCAGGTTATGCCTGGGGCTGGCTGTCTTTCCGTAAACGCCCTGCGCGTTTGCCTCAGTTGCTAACGGCGTTGCTTGGTGCGTTGGGCGTATTGAGTCTGGTGCTGGCCGCACTGTGGTGGTTTATGCCGATCCATCCCGGTGAGGAGCCGGTACGCGGTTGGTGGATCATCGCGCTGTTCGCCTGGGATGTGCTTGTCGTGGGGCAGATCTTCCGTCGCGCGCTGGAACTGGGAGCCGTGCCCGGCGCGTTGATCTCGTTGGGCTATTTCATTCTTTCGGGAACGGGGGTTGTTTGGGTGCACACGCTGGTTTTGGGGTGACGAACGGGTCTTCGGACCACGGTAGGATGTCGTGGGGATTCTTCAGGGGTGTGGGCATTTCATATCGCACCCTCTTTAAAATACGGAAGCGTTAGGTTTGAAAAAAATACATATTCTGGGCATTGCGGGCACGTTCATGGGGTCGCTGGCGCAACTGGCAAAAGCGATGGGCTTTGAGGTTTCCGGTCGTGATCATGCCATTTACCCGCCGATGAGTGATCAGTTGGCCAAGGCGGGTATTCCCGTGCAGACGGACATGAATGCCCTGTTGCCTCAGGATGCCGAGATCATCGTCGGCAATGTGATGCGGCGGGATATGCCGGTCATCGACGAGCTGCTTTCCGGCTTTTTCCGTTACCGTTCCGGCCCGCAGTGGCTGGGTGAAGAAGTGCTTTGCAACAAGTTCGTTCTGGGCGTTGCCGGTACGCACGGCAAAACCACAACCAGTTCCATGCTGGCCTGGATTCTGGAGCAGGCGGGCATGGCGCCCGGCTTTCTGATCGGCGGCGTGCCCGGCAATTTCGGGGTGAGTGCCCGGCTTGGCGAGACACCGTTTTTCGTGATCGAAGCCGACGAATACGACACGGCATTCTTCGATAAGCGTTCCAAATTCCTGCACTATCGCCCGCGCGGCGTGATTCTGAATAATCTTGAGTTCGACCATGCGGATATCTTCCCCGATCTGGCGGCCATCGAGCGACAGTTTGCGCATTTATTGCGACTGGTTCCAAACCAAGGGCTGGTGGTCATGGCCGATGCGACGCCTGCGCTGGAACGGGTCGTCGAACAGGGATGCTGGTCACCCATCGAGCGGTTCGGTACAGGTGAATCGGCACGGCCCTGGCGCTTGGTGGGCGAGGCCATCTGGTTGGACGGTCAGCACATCGGCGACATGCCCGCCAATATCATCGGGCGCCACAATAGGCTCAATGCCTTGGCTGCGCTGGCGCTGGCCCGATTCGCCGGTGTGCCGCCCGAGCAGGGGTTGAACGCGCTGGCGGGTTTTGTCGGTGTGGCGCGGCGCTTGCAAAATCGAGGAACGGTGGAGGGCGTGACCGTGTTTGATGATTTTGCCCATCATCCAACCGCGATCACAGAAACGATTGCCGCACTGCGGGAGCAGATCTCGGCCGCACCTCATCCCGGGCGACTGATTGCCGTCGTCGATCCCCGTTCCAACACCATGCGCGCCGGGGTGCATCAACATCAGTTGGCCGAGGCGCTGGCCGGTGCCGATCTGATGGTGTTTCATAGCCCGGATAATCTGGGATGGTCGCCGCAGGAGGCGTTGGCTTCGTTGGGCACCCGAATCCGTTTCTCGCCGACTGTGGATGCGGTGCTGGCCGACGTGCTGGTGCTGGCGCAGCCTGATGACAAGGTATTGGTAATGAGCAATGGCAGCTTCGAGGGTATTCACCAGCGGCTGCTGGACGCGCTGGCGGCGCGAACCGTATCCATGGACTAAAGTCAGTCCATTGTTTCCTGAAGGTGATGGTTGTATGAAGGACGTCACGGTATTGCCTCTATTCCCCCTGCACACGGTGCTTTTTCCGGGCGGATATCTGCCGTTGCGCATTTTTGAAACGCGCTATATCGATATGGTGCGCACCTGTCTGCGAGAGGGCAGTCCGTTTGGCGTCGTGCTGCTCAAGCAGGGGTGCGAAGTTCGCCAAGGTGATGATGACACCACCGAATTCTATGAACTGGGTTCCAGTGCGCTGATTGTCGATACCGATATCGGATCCGATGGCATGCTGCATGTTGAGGCACAGGGTCAGGGGCGCTTTCGTGTGCTGCACTCCTGGTCTGAGCGCGACGGCCTGTTCCGGGCCGAGGTCAAGTGGTTGCCTGAGGCGACTCTAGTGGCCAGGTCGGAAGCTGATGAGCGCCTGCGCGATTTCCTGATACGAATCATGGAAAAAGCAGATCCCCAATACCCGAATGGCTGTTTCGATGACCCGGTTTGGGTGGTGTATCGTCTGCTCGAACGCTTGCCCGTCAAGTTGGAAGACCGTCAACGGGTACTCGGCGCAGAGCGACTCGACCTGACGGTGCGCCATCTTTCTGCCATGATTTCCGCTTTCGAATAACAATCCGGTAAGCTGGAAATTGTCTTTAGTATTTCCATTCCGTTATTGAAGGGGTTTGCGTTGGCCGCGAAGGCTGTTTGCCTGCCGCGCTGGAGCGCCTCCTAAAGGCCATCCCGAATCTTTTCGAGGTGCCATCCCTATCCTTATGAGTTCAACCCTTGGAGTAACAACCAATGACTATTCACGAAGCCACATTCGCCAATATCGATAACCTGATCAAGGAAAACGATATCCTGATCATCGATTTCTGGGCGCCCTGGTGTGGCCCTTGCCGTTCGTTCGCGCCGGTATTCGAAGCGGCAGCGGAGGCAAACCCCGACGTGGCTTTCGCCAAAGCGAACACAGAAGCCGAACAACAATTGGGTGCTTACTTCCAGATTCGCTCCATCCCGACCCTGATGATCTTCCGCGAGCAGATTCTGCTGTTCAATCAGGCCGGGGCTCTGCCCGCATCGGCACTGAACGAATTGATCGGCAAGGTCAAGGAGCTCGATATGGATGTGGTTCGCCAGGAAATCGAAAAAGCCGAGTCCGAGAGCCAACAGCAGCAGTAATGCCTGTCCGATCCTTTTCGAGGCGAAGTTATGTTCAGTGTCATTGCCCAGATGGCGTTTACCATCGGGCTGGGCGTGTTGTGGCGACACATTGAGTTCGGCGGCCTATCGGCCGATCGTGCCCGGGTGGCACTGACGACATCGGTATATTATTTTTTTCTTCCTGCCCTCGTGCTTGCCGTGCTCTGGCGTGCGCCGCTCGGGGCCGATACGCTGAAAATAGCGGTGTCGGCGGCGGCAGGTGTTCTGGCCTCGATGGCTGCCATGTTTGTGGTGGCTCGCTGGATGACGCTCACGCGCGGTCAGTTCGGCGCGCTGTTGCTGGCAGCCAGTTTTCCGAATGCCACGTATATGGGCTTGCCGTTGCTGGCCAGTCTGTATGGCGATGCGGGTAAATCCATCGCGATTCAGTATGACTTGTTTGCCTGTACACCTATCCTGCTTTCGTTGGGTATTTTTCTCGCGGCACGCTACGGGCAGCATCAGGAGGTCATCCATCCTGTCAAATCGCTGCTCAAGGTGCCGCCGCTTTGGGCGGCCCTATTCGGGGCCGCTTTGAACTTGTCCGGCGTTCCGCAGCCGGATTGGGCGGAGGGCTTTCTGGATCGCCTGGGGGCAGCGGTGGTTCCGATCATGCTGTTGGCCTTGGGGATGAGCCTGCGGCTTTCCACGTTGTCGCCCCGACACCTTTGGAAAATAAGCCCCGTGCTGGTGATCCAGCTCCTGTTCATGCCGCTCGTGGTGCTTGCCGTGGCCACGGCGGTGCATGCGACGGGTGATACCCGCGTGGCCATTGTTCTGGAGGCGGCAACACCCGTGATGATTCTGGGGTTGGTGTTTTGCGATCGTTTTGGTCTGGATACCGAAATGTACGCGACCACGGCCACGGCTTCGACCTTACTGGTGTTGATCACCTTGCCGTTGTGGCACCATTTATTGGTGTAAACCGTTTTATCGTGTCGCGTCGGTCTGGGGTGTCGGCGCGGCCTGTTGAGGAGTTTTGTTCATGCAGATTGAAAAAAATGTCGTTGCCCGTCTGAACTATGTGCTGAAGGACGACGACGGCGCGGTCATTGATGCGACGGAATCACGCGTTTTCGAATACATCCATGGTTTCGGGAACCTCATTCCCGCGCTTGAGGAACAGTTGTCCGGCAAAGAGGAGGGGGATCGTTTCCAGATCACCATCGAGCCGGAAGATGCTTATGGCTTGCACGATAAATCGGCGGTCATCCAGGTGCCGCGTTCACGTTTCGACCCGGCCGTCGCGTTGGTTGAAGGCAATATGGTCGAAACGCTGGGGCCAGAAGGTCGGATTGAAATGCTGATCCTGTCGGTGGACGGCGATGAAGTGACCGTTGATCTCAATCACCCTCTAGCTGGTTTGCGCCTGCATTTCGATGTCGAGGTCGGTGCGTTGCGGATGGGCCATCCCGATGAAATCAAGCACGGGCGCGTTCACCCCGGCGGGCATCACCTGATGGTCGGCGATTCCACCTATATGGGAGACTGGGAAGAAGGCCAGGAAGTGGATCGGGATGCGGATTCGACAAAAGAGCAGGGCGTGACCCATGGCTGAGGCCGTGGCTGATCTGCCACCGGTTCATTACCGGCTGGATTTTTCCCGTGCGCATATGCGCTATATCGGCGTGTGTCTGAGCTTGCCTTCGGGTGCGACCGCTTCTGACACCACCGGTTGGCGGTTGAGCTTGCCCGCCTGGATTCCGGGCAGTTATCTGATCCGGGATTTTGCCAAGAACCTGGTCGGCATGAATGCGCGAACTGTTACGGGTGAGCCGGTCGCCATCACGCCGCTCGATCAGCAAACCTGGCAGTTGCCGCCATGCGCTCAGGCGATCGAGGTGCGTTATGACGTGTACTGCGCCGATTTTTCCGTTCGCACCGCGCATGTCGATCCTGATCATGCTTTTTTCAACGGCAGCAGTGTTTTTTTGCGGGTGCATGGACTGGAGCAACGGTCTCATTCCGTTTGCCTTGAAGGGGTACCCGCTCACTGGCGAGTTGCCACGACCTTGCCTGAGGTGGCGGTCGATGATCGAGGCTTCGGCGATTACCGTGCAGATGATTACGAGGCCCTGATCGATTTTCCCGTGGAAATGGGTGTGTTCGAAGTGGTGCGTTGGGCCAGTGCGGGCGTGCCGCATCGCATGGTGTTCAGTAATCCGCACCCTAAAACCGATTTTGCCCGCATTGCTCAGGATGTGTCCCGTATTTGCAGCACCGAAATCGATTTTTTCGGCGAAGCGCCGTTTTCTCGATATTTGTTTCTGGTAACGCTAGATCGTCAGGGTTTTGGTGGTTTGGAGCACCGAGATTCCACGGCGCTGATCTTCCCGCGCGATGATCTGCCGTTGATTGGTGAAACCGAAGTCACTCCGGCCTATCAGCGGTTTTTAAGCCTGTGCGCCCATGAGTATTTTCATTCCTGGAACGTCAAGCGCATCCGCCCGGATGCCTTTACGCAACTGCCTTTGGCGCGTCCGGCGCATACCCGCTTGCTGTGGTTGTTCGAAGGATTCACCAGCTATTTCGATGACTGGATGGTACGCCGTGCCGGTTTGATTACGGAATCGGCTTATCTCGAGGCCTTGGCGCAAACCATCAACCGTGCGGTGCGCGGCAAGGGCTGGTCGCGGCAAACGCTGGAAGAATCGAGTTTCTATGCCTGGACACGGTTTTATCAGCAAGATGAAAACGCCGTGAACGCCATCGTCAGCTATTACACCCGTGGCGCACTGGTCGCGTTGATGCTTGATTTGCAACTGCGCTTGCGTGGCGGCAGTCTGGCTGCGGTCATGCGCGAGATCTGGCGCGAATTCGGCGCCAAACCTCTGCCGGAGGGCGAGGCCGTCGAGCGATTCATTGAGCGTATCAGTGCGTTGTCTCTCGACGATTTCTTCGAACGGGCGCTGCGCGGTACTGAACCGCTCGACTTTGCCCCCTTGCTCGCCCGGTTCGGCGTTAATGCCAAGCCTGTGGCTGAACCGGCTCTGTCATCGGTTGATGCAGGTGCGATCATAGGCGGCGATGATCCGCGCGTCGCCAAGGTTCAAGTGGTATTTGAAGATCGGCCTGCGGCTCAGGCTGGATTGGTTTCTGGTGATGAAATTATCGCGGTGGATGGTCTGGCCACGAGTGGCGCCGACTGGGGGAATCGAATTCGTCGCTACCGGGCGGGCGATGCGGTGCAATTGACGGGCTTCCGTCAGGGGCGTTTGCATCAATGGACGCTGGTGCTGTCTGAACCCGTGCTGAATCAATGGCGCTTGCAGCTGGCTTGTGAGGTGACGGCGGTTGAACCCGAGGCGTTGTCACGTCGGCGTGACTGGCTTGCTGCCTTGCCCTCGGCGCATTCGTGATGGCTCCGTTCGATTTTCATGCACTTCGGCTGCGACTGGATGAGCGTGCATTTGTTGAACAGGCGGCAGCGGTCGTTCTGCCTTCCGTGGATTCAACCAGTGATTATTTACGCGCGCAATGGCCCGAACAGGCGGCGGCAGGCGCATCGTGGTCGATTTGCGTGGCTCAAACGCAAACCGCTGGCCGGGGCCGTCATGGTCACCACTGGCGTAGCGAGCCGGGGTCGGGTTTATGGTTCTCCTGTGCGGTTCCCGTCGTGCCGTGCATGGCCGAGGTTGTTCCCCCGCTGAGTCTGGTTGTCGCATCGGAATTGATTCGTGTGCTGAAGGCGGTGGGTTTCGATATCAGGCTCAAATGGCCGAACGATCTGTGGCATCGCGATCGGAAGGTCGGCGGCTTGCTGGTCGAGCAGATGGGCGTGGGTACGGCACGCTATTGGTTGATCGGCGTCGGCATCAATTGGTTGGCGCCAACGCATCTGCCTTCGGATAAAACCGGCGTGGTGCCTTCGGTGACAGGTTTGTTCGAAGAGGGCGAGCTGTCGACAATTGATCGTGAGGCATTGGCCGAGCAACTGATCATGGTTGCGATACACGCCGCCCGGCACCCGGAAACTTGGTCGGAATCCATGCGCCGAGCCAATCAGTGGAATGCGCTTTTGGGTCGTAGAGTGCAATTGTGGCATGCGGGAGAGGCCGGAGATACCGGGCTTGCGGGTGATATCAAGCTCAATGGCGAGCTTGGTTTCGTATCCGATGCCGGGGAATCCCGTTCGATCGGTGGATCGACCAGCGTGCGATTAGTACAAGATAAGGGCTGCTGAGTGAAGTGCTATATCGACGCGGGCAACACGCGAATCAAGTGGCAGGTCGGCCCTAAAGGAGAGGCGAAGGCACTGTCCTGGGCTGAAAAATCGCAATGGCCGGAGCAACTGACGGCGTCTGTGGGCAGGGGCCCTATTTCAAAGTTCGTTATTGCATCAGTCGCCTCGGAATCGCTGCGGCAGTGGCTGGCTGAAACATTGGCTGCGAATTTTGCTGATGTGCCGGTGCAGTGGATTAAAAGTCGTGCCCGATGCTGTGGTGTCAAGCTGGCTTACCCGGAGGTCTCCCAGTTCGGGGTGGATAGATTCTGTGCACTGGTCGCGGCCCGACACCGTTGTCCAGATCAGGGCGTGGTTGTCATCAATGCGGGAACGGCGATCACGATCGACTACATGGCGCCGACCGGGCAGCACGAGGGCGGGCTCATCATGCCTTCGTTGGCCGCCATGAAGGCGGGTTTGAATCAATTGGCGCCAAATCTGAGTAATAGCTGGGAAAGCGGGTCAGTGGAAGTCGGTGTGGAAATGGGGTGGCTGGCGACCAATACGGCAGGCGCACTGCAGTTGGGTAGTCGATGGATGCTGGTCAGCGCGCTCAGTCAGACGCTCGACGCCATGAAGGCGCACGCGTCGCCGCTGCCACTGGCTGTGGTCATAGGGGGCGGCGATGCCATCGCCCTTCAAACATGGCTCGATCCGACGGCACAGGTGGTAGAGAACCTCGCGCTGGAAGGGTTGAAAATTCTTGCACGGCAACAAAGCTAAGGGCGATAGAGAAAAAGGGCGCGACAAAAAGAATTGCAAAACTGTCGACACTGCGATTAGAATGCGCGCCCATTGCCGCTTTAGCTCAGTTGGTAGAGCAACCGCCTTGTAAGCGGTAGGTCGTCAGTTCGAATCCGACAAGCGGCACCAGATTAAGCTCAGCGCTCGGAGTTTAAGTGATTCGTGTAGTTATCGCCAAGTCGATGAGATTGACTTGTTATGATGCTTCGTGAAGAATTGCGCGTTCCCGGTGGGGTACCCAAGCGGTCAACGGGATCAGACTGTAAATCTGACGGCTCAGCCTTCGAAGGTTCGAATCCTTCCCCCACCACCAAATTCGTCGAGCCGTCACTGTAAGGTTTGAGTCATGGCGCGGCAAAAAGGTTTGCGAGTGTAGTTCAATGGTAGAACCTCAGCCTTCCAAGCTGATGGCGTGGGTTCGATTCCCATCACTCGCTCCAAAAAATGATTTGAAAAATTTGCTCATGTAGCTCAGTCGGTAGAGCACGTCCTTGGTAAGGACGAGGTCAGCGGTTCGACTCCGCTCATGAGCTCCAAAAACGTGATGCCGGGAAGCAGGTTGCCGAGTGCATCGTAGGTTTACTTAACGGGTGTGAGTGGAGAGAGTCATGTCAAAAGAGAAATTTGAACGGAACAAACCGCACGTTAACGTGGGCACGATTGGTCACGTCGACCACGGCAAGACCACCTTGACCGCTGCGATCACCAAAGTGATGGCGGGTTTGCACGGTGGAGCGTCACTGGGCT